>NZ_JAMYVB010000011.1:0-225318 GCF_040323635.1 Mesorhizobium sp. M0037
ACTTTCCGCCGGGCAGCGCCAGCTTATCGGTCTTGCCCGTGCCCTTTATCGAGACCCTTTCCTTGTTGTGCTGGATGAACCCAATACCCATCTCGATGCGGAAGGCGAAGCTGCAGTCGCTAAGGCGATCGCCTCCGTGCGCGAGCGCAAGGGCATTGCGGTTGTCGTCTGCCATCAGCCGAGCGTCATCCGCGCCGTCGATTTGGTGTTGGTGATGGAAGGTGGACGGCAGCGAGCATTCGGTGCGCGTTCCAAAGTCCTGAAGGCCATCGAGTCTACACAGGATCACGTGGCAGAGCGCGCTGACATGGAGGATACCGGTGTCCGGCATTGATCAGAACAATGACGTTTCAAGCTCCATTCGCCGGCACCTGGTGGCGGGCCTTCTGGCGAGCGTGATCTTTGTGGGAGGAGCCGGAGCCTGGGCGACCTTCACGAATCTCTCCGGTGCGGTTGTAGCGTCCGGACACTTTGTCGTCGTTTCCTATGTCAAGAAGGTGCAGCACCCGACTGGCGGGGTGGTCGGAGAAATCCTGGTGCGCGAAGGGGATAAAGTAAAAGCCGGCGACATCCTCATGCGGCTCGATGCCACCCAGACGCGCGCCAATCTCGCCATAGTCACCAAGCGGCTCGATGAGCTGGCCGCCTACCTGGCACGACTCGATGCTGAGCGTGACGATCTCGCGGAAATCGCCTTCCCGGACTGGCTACTCGCCCGAAGAGATGTTCCGGACGTAGCTTCGGCAATAGATAGCGAGACGCTGCTGTTCGAATTCCGCAGGCAATCCCGCAACGGGAAGCAGGCGCAATTGGCGGAACGCATTACTCAATATCACCACGAGATCGAAGGACTCAAGGCGCAGGAAATTGCCTATGAAAAAATGATCGAGGTTCTCCAAAAGGAAATTGCTGTTCTAAGTGGGCTGCGCAAGCAAGGCATTGTCTCGGACCAACGGTTGAACAGCCTGAAGATCCAGGTTGCCACTTTCGGCGGCGAACGCGGTGAGAAGATCGCAGATCAGGCACAGACGGCAGCCCGCATAGCCGAAACGCGCCTGCAGATCCCGCAGATCGATCAGGATTTCAAGTCGGAAGTCGGCCAGGAGCTCAGAGAGGTTCAGGCGCAGATCGGGGAGTATGTTGAGCGCAAGGTGGCGGTTGAACAGGAACTGCGGCGGATCGATATCGTCGCGCCGCAGTCAGGCGCCATTCAACAACTCGCAGTTCATACGGTCGGCGGAGTGATTACGCCCGCCGATCCGATCATGCTAATCGTGCCGGAAGGCGACGATCTTGCGCTTGAAGTACGAATCACCCCGAAGGACATCGACCAAATCCAGCTTGGTCACAAGGCCGTGCTGCGGATGTCAGCCTTCAATCTGAGAACCACGCCGATATTGAACGGATATGTCAGCCGGATCGCAGCCGATCTGGCGACGGATGAAAAAAACGGCATTTCGTACTACCTGGTGCGCCTGTCGGTTCCGCAGGCGGAACTGACGAAGCTCAAGGGGCTGACACTCGTGCCCGGTATGCCGGCCGAAGCGATGGTCGAGACGGGCGAGCGTACGGCGCTTTCCTATTTCGTGAAGCCGCTGTCGGACCAAATCAGTCGGACATTCCGGGAGGAATGAAATAACCCACAGAATATATCGTTGTATTTCTGTTGGTTTCTTTGAGCGTGGTGAGACCTGAAGGCACACATATTTTCTCACTTGCCTCTGGGCACAACTTCTTTCTGCAGTGAATTCAACATCTTAACGTACCCTCAAATGCAGAAATGTCAGCGTTTCATGTTGCAACTGAGTCAACGGTTTTTACTGGTGCGCGGCTGGTGAAACGCGACATGAAAAACCCGCCACCAGCGGCAGCGGGCTGTTCGTTTCTCTTCTGCGGAATGAAAGTCAGTCAGTGCCGCGTGGCTGACATCGCCTCGAACATATCCCAAGCCCCATCTCGGTTTCGGTGCTTACCGGGAATGCGGACCCAGCACTGCTTCGCAAAGATCCGAGCTTCTAGATCGTCGTCAGGATGCGTATCGGTCATAAGCGCCGTCCAGTCCCACTTCCGGGTTTCGCGGCGCATAACGTCGACCACAAACCAGCCGGAAGGCGGTCGATCACCTTCGGTCGTTCGCATGGCAGTTTCCTTCTGAACGAAAGATCATTGCCGTTCACTCAGCGGCCTGAAGTCAACGCCGACGGTCTGCAAGACGAGCAGCGCACGCGTGGCTTGCGAGGGCACCGTTTCCCATGTCGGGCTACAACTCTCGGTCATCGTAGCGGGAAATGGTAATGCGCCGCAAGAGTGTTGCAGGGCACGAGGGCTGTTAGGCGGTAGGGGTTGCGCTCGCCAGGGTAGATGTCGCGCATAAGCAGCAGACGTTCGAAGAACAGCCATCTCACTGTAGGCTTGCAGCAGTTCCTCCTGGGAGGGCAGAGGCGCCGGTTGCGGCGAGACATGCGCCCCGGCAGCGCCTCTTATGGCCGGAATAGAGGCGATGGCACCGAGCAGGGCGCCGCGGGAAAATCTTCCAAGGGAAAGCAGCGGCCATAGCTTCGCCGGCGTTAGGCATTTGGGTCTGCATTTGCGATAACGTTGCACTAATGGTATAAGGCTGCACGTATCGTACAGTCGGCACTTTTAATGTAAGGTTTAATTAAAATGACAATTTCACCATCTCAATGCCGGGCAGCCCGGGCGCTTGTTGGATGGTCGCAGGATCAGCTGGCAGCGGCCTCCCAGGTGGCCAAGACGACCATTGCCAATTTCGAAGCTGGCAAGCGGACGCCATACGACCGCACGCTGGTCGACCTGCAGGCCGCTCTGGAGGCTGCCGGGGTTGAGCTCATTCCGCAGAATGGAGGAGGCGCCGGCGTGAGGCTCGCAAAGCCGTAGCCGGGCCGGCGCTTGCGTTCGCGCTAAACCGGCGCGAAGCTGCCTTTTGGGGAACGGGAGGGCATACGTATGGCAATCAGATATCGGGCGACGACAACGATCCGGCTCAACACGGATGGCATATGGGGTGCTTGGATGTTGATCGTGTCTCCGCTGGTGCAGGCGATTATCTGGTACTACTATTTTGCGAAGCCGGACTATGGATGGCTCGGCCTTATTGCCCTCACCAGCGTGACAGTGCCCTGCGGCTTCGTGCTGCTACTGATCGGCCGCGACTATGACAGTATCGTCGACGAGACGAACTGACGCCTCGGTCCTCTGCGATCCTGATGATGCGACCGACAGATACATTGCCGCCAGCTGGACGGCGGAAGTGACCCCTTGCACGGTCTATGAAAGTGGATAACTCTTCCGGCATGTCGGTACGCCAGAACATTCAAGACGCAGAATTCTTCGGGGTAGGCTCCTACAGCGTCGGAGAGGCCGCGCGCCTGATAGGGACGTCTGCGCTCAATATTTCGAGGTGGATGAAGGGCTACACCTTCCGCCGCGAAGAAGTTGAGCATCGAATCGCGCCGCTATGGTCATCGCAGTGGCCGATCATCAACAATCATCTCGAGATCGGATTCCGTGACCTGATCGAGCTCCGCTTTGTCAAAGCATTCACAGGGGCCGGCGTCGGCCTTTTGGCGGTTAGAAATTGCATCGAGTACGCACGTGAGTGCGTCAATGACGAGCGCCCGTTCTCAACCAGGCGCTTCCAGACTGACGGCAGAACGATCTTCCTCGAAGGAATAGAGCGTTCCGGTGAAACCAAGCTACTCGACCTGAAGAGGCGGCAGTATGTTTTCCGCCAGGTCATAGAGCGGACGTTCAAAGATCTGGATATCGAGAATGACGCGGTGGCGCGCTGGCGGCCCTTCAATGGCAAGCAGTCCATCGTGATCGACCCCCATCGTTCGTTCGGTCAGCCGATCGCCTCCAAATATGGCGTCCCGACCGTGGCGCTTGCGCAAGCGGTAGAAGCCGAAGGATCCGTGGAAAAGGTGGCGCGCCTTTTCGATGTCTCAGCTACCGCTGTTAGAGACGCCATGAAATTCGAAGAGAGCCTTCAGAGCGCCGCGTGAAAGCCCTGGTCGACGAAAACCTGTCGCCCGCTCTCGCCCGTTCGCTAAATGCCCTGTTCGCCGGGGAGCATGAGATCGTCCATATCAGAGAGAAGTTCGGCCCCGGCGTGAAAGATGTGGCCTGGATCGGCCAGCTGAGCACGGAGGGGCGTTGGATCGTCATTTCTGGCGATCGACGCATTACCCGGAACAAGGTCGAATATGCTGCATTTCGAAGCTCTCGGCTCGTCGGGTTTTTTCTTTCGAAGGGCCTCTACAAGGCTCCGGTCGTCAAGCAGATGGAGCGGCTACTCGCCCTTTGGAGCACGATCGAAAAGCAATCGGAAATTGTCGCGGGCGGCGCGATGTTCGAACTTCCAATAAAGAGCACGCGCATCGAGCAACTGAAGGTGTAGTCTAAAGGCATTCGCTACACTTTCGCTTTCCGCCAGCCCGCCCACCACGCTTCCCATTGTGAGCAGAACCAGCGCTCTCCTCGAGCTGGGTTGACGCGCGTAGCAGAGTAATATTCCTGCCCCGGCATATGGTAGATATGCTCGCCGCGCTCGTTAATGTTGCCCTTGATACCGCAGCCCGCCTCGCGGACAGCCGCGTTGCTGGCCGACGAATCGCCGCCATGGTGAACGCGCGGCAGCTCGTGCCGATCGTCGCCGACTGCAAGATAGCCCGCGGAAGTCGCCCCGAGCATCACCAGAACGGCGACGAGACGATAGCGGAAAAGCGAGCGTACCACACTAGCCATTCAAGCCATGCTAGTCATGGGTCTCACTGCTCTGGGTACAGTTATTGCTGATGTCGGACACCTCTCGCGATAGCGAGCTCGTCCAGACTGCCCAAGTCAAGTTTGATCTGTCAGTCTTCAGCCTCGACTGTGTAAAGCGCGCCGCGTATCGGGTAACCGGCAACGCTGCGGTTGAGATCACGATCGAGGGCGGCTTCGCAGTATGCACGATCAACTTCAGCAAGGCGGCCGCGCGAACTTCGGCCGACGCAGCGGTAGAAAGACTGCGGCTAGAGGTCTTGGATCAGGACCTGCGTAGCAGCATCGCCGCCGAAACCGCCACTGTTAGAAAAGCGATACTGGCGCTTGCGTTTTCCAGATCGGGCCTACAGTCCGAGGACTAAGTTTGCTCCGGCAACTGAGTTCCAACGACCGTTGGACGACACATATCAGCTCGCGTACTTCCGTTTTTCCCAGTTGGACGACGAGCGGTATGTGCTGACCAACCAAGCGGGCGAATATCTGGTATTGCCGCGCGCCGTGCTGGCTTCATTTATCAGGCACGAGCTTCCCAGCACACACCCCGCCTACGAATCCAAAGCGGCCCGCGCCCACCATCGATGCTCAATTGCCCAGCCGGTTGCCATTGCCCGCTAACGAGCGCACACTGTTGCGGTCGCCTCGAAAAACCAAAAACAAACAGGCACGAGGCGCTTGGGAGCGATCATCAGGCTTTCGCCCGACCAGGGAGAAGGCCATGCCGACACCGGCAGAGATCCGGCTCATTTTTTTGACGGGGCAACTCGCTCACAACCAGAGCATCGTTTCCAAGCAAGATATAGTCGTCGGTTTGCTGAATCACGAAGGCAGTCCAACGACCGACGCCATTAGCCTTTTGGCGAGCATGCACCACACCCTGCAAGGGACCCGCCAGATCTTACACGAGGCGGAAGCGGCATATCGAGTCAGAAATGCGGAGTAGTGAAAAAGCCCAACGCGCGTACACAGCCGCAGAGTTCGCCGAGAAACACGGTTTGACAGTGAAGGCAGCCGGAATCATCTTGTCCGTGAACGGCTCCTCACGTGTCGCTTGCGATGCAGCAGCACGTGCATTCAAAGAAGCGGTAGCGCACCGACAACACAGCAATGAGAGTATAACGATAAAAGCCCGCTGACATCTGGGGACGCCGTGCTTGTGCAGGGATGGCCCGCGCTTGCTTCCGAGCGCGGGCCGACCACGATGAGTGAGGGGCCATCTTGGTCACCGGCACGGGACCGCTGAAGAAAGAGCCGGGTGCGACCGAACAGCCTCAGAGCGAGGATGTTCCCGACTGCCGCAAAAAAGCCCGCCAGCGTGAGCCGGCGGCAATGGCCTGGAGTATGCTGGAACGAGCCAGCATAGGTCAACGAGCGGCGGAAGGTTCGGTTGCAACTCGCTCGTTGCTCCCGAGTTGTTGCCTGGGAGCCCCGACACAGAAAACTTCGCCGCCATGAAAGGACTGGCGCCCAGCGCGCAAGCTACGTATCCGGCCTCGTGACCGTTGCAATCGAATTCCACCAGTAGTCCGGCGACGCCGGCGAAGCGCAACCATTGAAGTTCATCTCGTGGGCGGCGAACTGCGGATCGGTATCGACGATCGTCTCGGCTGCCAGGTCTTGCGCCTCGATAGAGGGCAAGGTCACGAAACCGAAAACAGAAGGCGCGGCGATCCCAATCCGTTGCTTTTCCTCATTCTTCATTGCGAAGATCGACGCTTCCAGTCGATCAAAGACGTCAGAGCAAGTTGTACGTTTCGCAGGAGTTCCAAGGCTTCCTGCAAGGGAACGATGCGGTTGGCTGATCTCTTGAAGAGTGTGATGCGAGCGTGGTCTCGAGCTGCTTCACATGTTGACTGACGGCTGGCTTGCTTGTCCCGAGCGCAGCCGCCGCTCGCCTCGTCGAACCTTCCCACAACACTTCTCGGAAAACCTTCGGTTGACGGAGCTTCAGAGCGACCCCACGATGGACTCGATTGAGTGAACCTGATGGTGGTGAGCATCGCAGAGGATCGGCGACCGGGCTGTCATAATCCCAGCCCGCATCCGGTCCCGCGGGCGGGTTCGATCCCTGATGCATGATGCGGACCCCGCGGACGGGGACAGTCGGTCCCGCGTCCCGTCATGCGGCCGGCGCTATGCTGACATGGGGTAATTGCGGGCGATGCTAGATTCTTCGCCGTCAGTGATTCTCATGGAGGCCAACATGGACCAATTTGTTGGGTTAGACGTCTCGCAGGAGATGACCCACCTGTGCGTTATCGGCAATGACGGTAAGCTTGTCTGGCAAGGAAAGTGCCTATCGACGCCAGAAGACATAGCCGGAAACATCAGATCCAAAGCACCAGATGTTGTACGCATAGGGCTCGAAAGCGGTCCCTTGTCGACCTGGCACTGGCACGCCTTGAAGGCTATGGGGCTGCCGGTGCTGTGCCTTGATTCCCGCCATGCGCAGGCGACCATGAGTGGCCAGGTAAACAAGACCGACAAGAATGATGCCTATGGATTGGCTCAGATCGTCAAGGCGGGCTGGTATAGGGAGGTCGGGGTAAAGAGTCTCGACAGCCACGCCGTCCGCTCGATGCTTGGAGCACGAGCTCAACTCGTCGGAATGCGGGTAGAGGTCACCAACCAGATCAGGGGCATTCTCAAAACTTTTGGCGTCATTCTGTCAAGACGAACGGGCGAGCCGTTCGAACGGCTCGTGGATGAGGCGTGCGACAATAGCGACCCAATGCTCAATCAAACCGTCCGGTCGATGCTGTGCGTCCATTCCTGCCTGAAGGAGCAGATTCGGCAGCTTGACCGCCAACTGATGAGCCGTGCTCGAGGGAGTGCTGTGTGCCGGCAGCTTATGGCCATTCCTGGCGTGGGCGTCCTCACGGCCCTCGCGTTCGTGACAGCGGTCGATGATCCGTCCAAGTTTGCGAAATCCAGAAGCGTTGGCGCGTACTTCGGCCTGACACCGCGATGTTATCAGTCGGGTGAAATCGATCGCAAGAGGGGCATCTCAAAATGCGGAGACAGTCTTGTCCGTACCTATTTATTTGAGGCCGCCGGCACGCTCCTGACGAGGGTCGAGAAGTGGTCGGGGCTCAAAGCCTGGGGCCTCCGGATCGCCAAGCGCAGCGGCTTGAAGAAGGCAAAGATCGCCGTCGCACGAAAGCTAGCAGTAGTCATGCACCGCATGTGGGTGGATGGCGTATCCTTCCGATGGTCGGCCGCAGAAGCGGGGGCCGTCGCATGAAGATAGAGGTGAACCCGAAGAAATCCGTCGCTCGACGGTAATCTTGTCCCTTGCCGGGACGAGCAGCGGCAAACCCGCCAGGAGCTATGCAGCCCTTCCACCGAAGCGGACTGCGTTGCTGACATTGGGAGCCGCAGCGTCCGATGCCATGCTGTGGCGAGCACTGTTCGACCACGAAGAGAACGCTGAAACCGGCAGGAGGCAGGTCATTAGTCCAAGGCCGCGTGGTTGAGGAGGGGAAAGAGAGCAACCGATCATTCGAACTGGAATCCTACGCCGTAGCCTTCGCGGAAGGCCAGCGTATTCGCCGGCATCTCGATAAGGTCGTGCGGTTGTAGACCGCTCCCGCAAGGCGCATAGTCGCGCCATGAAGATGCCAGTGAAGGCCGATCTCGCAAACGACAACGGCAAGCCAGAAGATCACCAAGCAGCCGCGACCACTGCGCTGCACAAGGCAGTGGCAGGTCTGGACGCGTCGGCTGAATTGCTGGCCGCGATCCTCGCGGCGCCGAACCCAGCCCATGGACCAACGGCCAGGTCGAACGCATGAACCGCACGATCAAGGATGCGACCGTCAAACGCTTCTACTACGAGAGCCATGACCAACTGCGCCAGCATCTCGCCGATTTCGTCTTAGCCTATAATTTCGGCCGTCGACTGAAGACCCTCAAGGGCCTCACGCCCTTTGAATACATCTGCAAAATCTGGACAAAAGAGCCCGAACGATTCAGGCTCGATCCAACCCATCAAACCTTAAACATTATTAATTGGATCCGCCAAGTCGCTGGCGGCGATAGGATCGCCCCGCGCCACAATGGGCAGTTGCTCGGCCACCCACCTGTCCAGAAACTTAAGGCCGCGAACGCTCATTCGGTTAAGCCAGCATCAAAGTGGACCCCAGCATCGACCAGCGTCCGATATATGCCGTCAACTTCTTCGTCGATCTCTTCGCGTTTGATACCCAAGGCTTTAGCGTCGGCATACAATTTGTGTGTGTACTCACTTATCGAGACGGCGTCGACCTTAGCCGTTTCGGGGAGATTGTTGCCGATCCAGCGATCGAGGAAGTTGACGCCGCGTGTGCTCATGAATGCATAAGCGAATGCCGCCAGCTAAGTTCCTCGTATAGCACTTTCATACAAGTGCGCGGTCCCGCCATCGCAGGGTATCGTCCATCACTGCGTAGAATTTCGGCCGGGGTGGCTATGAGCTCATATCGGGTGGAAGAGATCGAAGACGACGTGTTGCAGGCGACCCACCAAGTTGAGCGTTGACGCCGTTCGAAGCCGCCGCAAGGGCGGTTAACCGAGTGGTGACTTTGCGAAATAGCCAAGCCAAATGGCTCAGAGGGACCTTCGTAGACGTCCCGAAGGGACGCAACAAAGGTCCACCTGCGGTCTATGACTATCGAGGGATCGGCCCAGTGCGGCGATAGCGCGAGCAGTACTAAGGCGCGATGATGTAGCCGATCATGTCATCGTTGGGGTCTTCATCGGTTAGCTGTTGGAAGAGCCGCTTCGCATGATCGGGCCATCGACCCTCTGCGATCCCTTGTTCGCTTGCCGACTGCCGAAAGGCCTGGCGCACCATGGCGAAATCGAAGGCCGAAATCTGACCGCATTCACGGTCCTTGCCCATGATGGTAAACCTCCCGAGGATGAGCAAGAGCTGGCGAACTCTCAAACGCCAGCAGCGCATAAATCACCTAGCTCCCTTGCAACCATAGGCCGATGGAGAACTTTTGATGTACGTTTTTTACCAAGGTTAGCCGCGCGGTTGTCGGCTTTGTCACCGGCGCTTGTCGGCTGAGCGGATATCACATAGCCGCAGCGGCGCGGGTTCACGTCGGGCCATTTTGAACAGGTTTGAGGGGCGGTAATGCTTAAGGCGCAAAGAGTGCTCGATCCGGGTTCAGATTGGCGATCCATATGCAGTGGCGATCTTTGCCGACAAGCATGGACTCTCGTTTCCAATGGCCCATCGCATAATGCGTGCCATGCCGCGGCGCGCGCGTTTCTGGCGGCGCTTGATTTGCGTGGACGCTGTCAGACGTGAGAATCGGGAGAACTGCCACCGCCGTAACGGCGCTCTGCCTCAACCTCAAAGTTCAGCGAGACCTGCAAGACCACGCCGCCTCCGTCATCGCGGACCTTGATCGTCAACCTGTGGTGATCGCCATCTGGCAGGCTCTCCTTGATCATTTCAACGAGAGTGCGAACGGCTTCCTCCTTGACTTGATCGAAGGCCGAACAATGGGTGCCCTGGTCGTCATGGTAGACTAAGCCATTGTCATCGAGGTCGAAATAATAGAGGGCCATTTGCCCAAACCTGGGTCAACGTCGGTTCCCGTCAAGGGACAATCTGCGGCTGGATCTCGATTTCGCCGACGAGCCGCCTGTATTCCGCTTCCGGTTCCCCATAGCTACCGTTTGCGAGATCGATCAGACCTTTTCGGTCGCGAATGACCACTTCACCACGCCGGGATTGTATGAGCCCGCGCCCCTCAATCATCTGCACTGCGACCGTGACTCCAGGGCGCCTCACACCGAGCATCACGGACAGGTATTCATGGGTGATGAAAAGTCTATTGCCAACAACACGGTCGTCACACATCAGAAGCCATCGAGCCAAACGATCCTCGATTTTGCATCGCGCATTGATCAGAGCGGTGTAGGTGGATTGTATATGAAAAGCGTGGACGTAGCGCATCAGAAACGGCCGAAGTGTGTTGCTCGCCTTTAAAGCCGCTTTGAACTGCGAGGCGTCGATCACCAACACCTCGCCGGTCATCTGAATAAAGCAATCATGCGTGGCCTGGTCGTCGCCCATCACAAGAGCCGAGCCGGTCATGCCTTCGAACCCGATGATGCCGACTTCTGCGTCGGCGCCCCTGTTCTTCCTAGCCACCACCGAGGCAAGGCCGCTGCAAGGGAAATAAACATGTTCGATTTTTTGCCCGGCATTTTCGAGCGGCGTGCGTAGATCGAGGAAGGTGTTGCGCAGATGCGGCTTGAGACGATCCAGATCGGCAGGATCGAAGCGCCGCAGAAGCGCATTTTTGTTTGTATCAAGATGCAGGTCCATAGCGCTCGCTCCTCACGGGCGAGAGCACGCGTCCCTCAGTCATCGGCGCCCAAGGCAATTTGCAGACGATGCAGTTGGGATAGCGCCAGCAGCAGAGTCTGTCCGCCTCGGTACAAAACCGACAATTACGTGCTTCACTTACCTCTTCTTAAGCAGGCGAGCTTCCCGCAACATCGAGGAACGATCGAAGCCGACCAACGAAATTATCTCGGTGATCTGCTGCTCCGTGGCCCCGGCTTCCAGCGCAAGCGCGCTGACGATCTCGGGTTTAAGGCCGGGACGACGTTCTTCTGTCATCGCGTTTGCTCTCGCTTCAGGGCAAGAGTGGTCGCTCCCAAGCGTCAGCGCCCATTACTGTTCAGCTGACGACCTGGCCCTTGTACGCTTTCGGACGGACAGGAGCGAGTCAAATACTAAGTAGGGCAATTATTTCCATCCTCACGGAAATCCTGCAGCGAAGCATGCGGCAGGTCTTCCTCGCCGCCAAGATGCCCCCACAAGCTCGATTGAAAAGCGAGAACTGCTCCGGAATCGGCATGGCGGCAACAAAACGGCGTGTTTCGCGTTGTGGGTTATCGGAACGGAGCTGAATCATCATGCCAGACGACAAGAGTAAAACAGATAATCGGGATCGCAGCCGGGTGTCTGGTGACGAAGAGTATGAGGTCGGCTATCTCGCCAGCAAATTCGGTCTCAGCATCCCCGACGTGCGCCAGCTCATCATGAAGCATGGCAATGACCGCGATACGCTGGAGCGTGAGGCTAAGCTTCTTGGAAACAGGTAGCAGAACGAACGTGCCAGGATATCAGATCGAAGAATGAAGAGACTGTGACTCATCTCACGCCACGAACGCGGATGATCCGCTATCGGACGTTGAGAAGTCACAGTGTCGCCTAGAAGCGGCGCCCTTGACCTCATGTTCAGCGGCTTCCAGGCTTGCAAGGCCGGGCGCCTTCGGTTCCAAAATGGGTGGCGTCCGGGTATGGGTATGGGTTCGACTGAATTCCCGAGTTGCCGCATCTGCGGCCAAGACAAACTGGTCGCGGTTTTATCTCAGTTGCGCGGTGGGCCCCTCCCTCGATGATCTCTCATTTTGGGAGAAAGCGAACCTACCGCAATGGCATCGTTCATCGAATAGCGGACCGCTTATAACGCGGCCAGTCGATAGTGGCCGACCGCAATCCAGAAGGATTGCCTCGCCAACTTGAAGTCTGAGCACGTGGCCAAGCTATCTGCGGTGGCGCGCTTACCGGCGATGAGATAGAAATCAGGCAAACGCCGCTACCGCGAAATAGGATTTCAATCCAATATGTCTCTCGTCAAGACGTCAAGGATCGCGAAACGCACTGGACCAGACAAGGGTTTGCATCCCGAAAAAGCAGATTTGCCGGCCAGATCACGCCAAAGCATCAAATCAGACCTACCTCACGGACAAATTGCCGAACGGTTTGCCGCCGCCACTGAGGAACTGGCCAGCGGCATCACCGAGGCATCGGCCGCCGCTGAAGAATTACGGCGATCGATGGAACAGATCGCCGCGGGTGCGGAGGAAGCATCAGGCGCGGCTGAAGAACAACTGCGCACAATCAGCGACTCCACGCAAACGCTAGCCGTGGGACGACGCTTAGCCGAGGATTCGCAAAGGCGATCGGAATCGGTGCAGGGCTTGCTTGCCGATGTGACGAATCAGGTGATGAATGCGGTCACTGCGATTGAACGAAATGCCGCTCGCCAGGAAAGCTCGGCACAATTGCTTGCCGTTATCGAAAAACGCGCTGAAGAAGTCGGCGCTATAGGCCGCACGGTCAGCCGCATCTCGGACCAGACGAATCTGTTTGCCCTAAACGCCGCTATCGAAGCCGCTCGCGCCGGCGATCATGGCCGCGGATTTGCCGTAGTCGCTGAAGAAGTAAGGTCGCTGGCGCAGATATCCGACACCAGCGCACGTGAAGTTCAGGCGCTCTCCACCAGCATCCAAAAAGAGGTCAGCGCGGTTGCGGCCGGAGTCGCTGCAGCCGCTCACGCTGCGGTATCCGAAGCAAAGGCCTCAAACGTCGTGCTGCGAAACCTTCGCGCCATGCGGGAAACCGCGGGCGAGATCGCGCTCGGCAGCCGCGCCATCTCGCTGGCTTCGGTTGAAGCCGAAAAAGCTGCCACCGAGGCGCAAAAAGGTGCCGAGCAAGTTGCCAGTGCCGCGGAGCAGCAGTCGGCTGCAGCTGCGGAATCGCAGGCAGCGATCCAACAGCAGACGCAGGCGCTTGTTGAAGGCCAAACGGCGGCGCACGCGCTGGCACGCTTGGCTAATCTATTGCGCGGCGGAGACGCGGGAAAAGCCGCCGAGCAGGCGTCCTCGGCAGCCGAACAGCTGTCCGCGAATATTCAGGAGCTCTCGGGGGCCGCCGGTCAGATTCTGGCTGCGGTCGAGCAGATCAACCGTGGCGCCCAGCAACAGGCGGCGGCCACCCACGAAAGTTCGGCCTCGCTGAGCCAGATCGAGCAAAGTGCTGCCCTTGCAAAAGAAAATGCAGTTGCAGCCGAGGAGCGTGTTGCAGCGATGGAACAGTCGCTGAGGGAAACTTACGCGGCGGTCGAAAGCCTTATTAACGGATTGACGGGTTCCCTGCAGGACACGACAGCGAGCGTATCTGCGTTGCTTAGTTTGGAGGTAACTGGCCGCAAGATCGAGAAGATCGTCGATGCGATCACGTTAGTCGCGGTTCAGACCAGCATGCTTGCCGTCAGTGGAGCGGTCGAAGCAGCCAGGGCGGGCGACTATGGCAGCGGCTTCTCTTTGGTGTCCAAAGACATTCGCGGGCTGGCGCGCGAAGCATCGCAATCCTTGGACAAAGTGAAGGATACGGTTCGCGGAATTATCGAGCAGATATCTTCACTGCGTGGCGATCTCGAGCGGATCTGCGGCCTGTCGGAAGTCGAGATTCAGAATAGTCGCGCCACCTTAGCGGTATTTGAGAAGACCAAAGAAGAGCTGGCGCAGCTCGTCGAGGCGAGCAAAGCGATCAATTCTGGCGCAACCGACATACTCGCTGCGGCGAGCCAGGCGTCAGCTGGCGCAAAGCAGATTGCAACAGCTGCAGAGGAAGCCGGTGCAGCGTCTAGAGAGGCATCGACCGCTGCCCAAGAGCAAGCGCGAGGAGCTGAGGACCTGGCTGCGGCGATTGAGGAGATTGCCTCCCTCGCTGAAGAGCTCAAGTCACAAAATGTCTGAGCAAGGCGCGCCAGCGGCGCTACCCAAACGATTCCTGGCGGTTCGCTGCTCCGAGCATACTTACGCGGTTCCGGTCGATCGGGTGGCCGAGATCGTCAGGGTACCCGAAATGGCACAGGTGCCGCAAGCCCCAGCGGCTTTGTGCGGATTAGCGAACTTGCGTGGGTCAATTGTGCCAATTGCGGACTTGAGCCGCTTGCTGCGACTTGCTTCTGAACCTCTGTCGGATTCGGCGCGAGCCGTGGTCATCGACGCACCCGCGCCGTATGCGCTGCTTGTCAGCACTGTCGAAGGGATCGTCAACGTACAGGCAAGCCGCATCGAGCAGCGTCATTCACTCAAGGGCGCCGCGGTGAGCAGCGGCGATGATAGTGTCTTCTCAAATGATGGCGAGGCGGTGAGGATTCTCAACGTTGATACCCTGCTCGAAGGGGCGTTTACCCCCCAAGCCCGGGATCGTGTAACCGGCCGCAGCCGCACGTTGGTTCCTGATATAAGTGCGATAGGCGCTGTAGGTCGAGAAATGCTGGCAACGTTCGTAGTGGATGGGCAGGATTACGCATTTCCGTTTGCCGTGGTGCAGGAGGTCTTCAATATCCCCCGAGGCCTGACTTCTCTGCCGGGCGCGGATGCGCAGGTTCCTGGTTTGATACCGTTCCGTGACGGACTGCTGCCAATTTTGTCCCTAAGAGCACTGTTTGGCCTCGCTAACGAGCTTCAGGGAAATGAGAAGGTCATCGTCGCGTATGTCCGCGGCACCGCCGTCGGCGTCGTTGTCGACGCTGTCAAGCAGAGCATCGCCATCGATCCTCTGAGGCTGGAACCCGTGCCGCCAATTATGGCAGCCAGAATTGGCGGTGAGGCTAAGGTCAAGGCAATTTATCGGAGCGAGGCGGATAGCCGGCTGGTTTCGGTCTTGCACCCGGATTTGTTGCTCAGCGAGGAAACCATGCGTGGTCTGGGTCATGTGCAAGCTCCGGCGCGAGACGGCTCCGCATCGACAGAAGGTTCAAAGCGCGACGAGATCAAGCTGCTAGCCTTCCAACTTGGCGCCGGCGAATTCGCCTTGCCCATTGAGGCCGTCGAGGAAGTTGCACTGGTGCCGGAGCGTGTGACGCGGGTTCCAAAGACGCCCAAATTTCTTGAAGGGGTCATCAATTTGCGCGGCGAGGTGCTGCCTGTCATCGATCAGCGGAAGCGCTTCGACATGCCTCCGCTTGAGAATCGTGGCCGGACGCGTCTGATTGTGGTCAAATCCGGTTCCCACCGCGCCGGCATCATCGTCGACAGCGTCTCGGAAGTCCTGGGCGTCGATGCATCAGCGCTCGCTCGGGCGCCGGATCTGGCGGGAGAAACTACGCGCCTGATCCAGTCGATCGTCAGCCTGGATGAAGGCCTTCGCATCCTCATGCTGCTTGATCCAACCGAACTGCTCACGCGTGCCGAGCGCACCTTTTTGGACTCTTTTCAAACCAAGCTGCAGACTTGATCAAGGTTCTGATCATCGACGACTCTGCCCTCGTTCGAAAGCTGCTTGCCGGAATGCTGTCGGACGCATCCGAATTCCAAGTTGAAACCGCTCGAAATGGCGCCGAAGGACTGGAGCGCCTGCACGCCTTCCGCCCCAATGTGATCACGCTCGATGTCCACATGCCGCAGATGAACGGCTTTATGTGCCTTGATCGTATCATGCTGGAAAGGCCGACCCCGGTCGTCATGGTATCGTCGGTGACATCACAGAGCGCCGATGAGACCCTGCAAGCGCTTCGCCTCGGCGCATTCGATTTCATTGCGAAGCCCTCGGGAACATTGTCCTTACGCGTCGATCAGATGAAAGACGATCTGCTCGACAAGATTCGAACCGCCGCCGTCACCAGCATCAAACCCACGCTGCGATTGCAGGAACGTATACGCCACCGTATAGGGCAGACGCTGCCGACAGGTCCCCATCCCGCCCCAATAGCGTCAAAAGAACCCATTCTAAAAACTGGCGTAAACGGGCTGGTGCTCATCGGCGTTTCGACCGGAGGGCCGCCAGCACTGGAGGCTGTTGTCGGAGCGCTGCCAGCATCGTTCTCCTGGCCAATTTTGGTTGCTCAGCACATGCCAGAATCCTTCACGGGCGCACTGGCCAAACGTTTGAACAGCCTGAGCGCCATCGAGATCGTGGAGGTTACCCGCCCGACGGAAGTCGTGCCTGGTGTCGCTTACATTGCGCGGGGTGGGGCGGACATGATTGTATCGCGCCGAGGAGGCGTCGTCTTTGCCATGAATGTCCCGTCCCAGGTCGACTATCCCTGGCATCCAAGCGCCGACCGGCTTGTTCGAAGTGCCATGGAACAAATACCTCCCGGCGACCTTATCGGTATTCTGATGACCGGAATGGGCAATGACGGCGCCAGTGCTATGAAACTCCTGCACGAGCGAGGCGGAACGACGATCGCCGAAGCGGAAGAAACCGCAGTGGTTTGGGGGATGCCCGGGGAATTGGTCAAGGGCGGTGGTGCAGATTGGATTCTGCCGCTACCCGAGATAGCCCGGCAATTGATGAAGGTTGTGCCTTGCCTCTGATCCGCAAAGAGCTTCCCAACCAAGCCGGGATCCGCGAGGCATCGCCCACGGATGCATTTTCTTCGTTGACGAGTCGGAACAGTGAGGAAAGGCGAGCGGCGGCTCGCGAGTTTATTGTCACCTCTGACAACGCCGGTGTGATCTCCAGCGCGATTCAGAGTGAAGCGGTTGATGGCGTGCTGCAGGCTTTGTTTACAGCCCTTGTGCGATCAGCCAATGCGGCAAGCGTCGACGTTGCTCTGCAATACCTACGATCCGACGATGCCCGCTTGCGCACCGGGGCACTAGACGCCTTGCGCGCATTGCAAGATCAGCTCCTGCCGCGGTTGACCGGACTGCTCAGTGACCTGGAGCCGGACGTTCGCATCCTCGCCTGCGAACTCGTTCGCGCGCAGCAGCCTTCAACGGTCATTGATTTGCTGGTTCCCCTCCTGGCTAATGATTGCAATGGCAACGTTTGCGCTGCCGCGATCGACGTCATGGCGGAGGTGGCGGCGCCTGACCACGTTGCCTTGTTGCTCCAGTGCGCCGCGCGTTTTCCCTCGGATCCCTTTTTGGATTTCGCCGCCAAAACCGCGGCCCTCCGGATCGGGGCGCGGAACGCCCCTCAGTGATCGAGATCACGGACGAAGAGATCCGTCGACTGGGAGACTTCCTCTATCGACGCACCGGCATGGTCTATTCGGTATCGAAGCGCTATTACATAGAGCGCCGGATTGCTGATCGTGCAAACGCAACCGCCTCTCCTTCTTTCGAAAGGTATTTCGCCAAACTTCGTATTGATGCCGAGGGTGAGATCGAGAAGTTCGTCAACGCCTTTACCGTCAATGAGACTTATTTCAACCGGGAAGATCATCAATTTCGGTGTCTCACGAAGGATTTGCTGCGTGAAAGAATCGCAGCTGGCTATGGGAAGGACCAGTTGCGTTTGTGGTCGGTACCTTGCGCGACTGGGGAAGAACCCTATTCGATTGCGATGTGGCTCTTGGACAAGTGGCCGCTGGTCGACGCCTACAGCATCGAGATTTGCGGCTCAGATATCGATACCGAAGCGCTTGCCGCGGCCAAGCGCGGCTTTTATGGCAAGCGCGCACTGATGCGCTTGCCCGCCCAGGTCATCGACCGCTACTTTCACCAAGAAGCCGACGATCGGTGGCGGCTTGTCGATGAGTTGAGAGAGTCGGTGCAATTTTCCAGTGTCAATCTAATAGAATCTAAGGAGACCAGGCACCACGGCCAATTCGATGTCATTTTTTGCCGAAACGTCCTCATCTACTTCGACGACGCTTCGCGTCGCATTGCTGCAGACAACCTCTATGAAAGCCTTTTACCCGGCGGCTACATTTGCCTTGGCCACACGGAGTCGATGAGCCGTATCTCTCCGCTGTTCGAAATCCGTCGGTTCGAAGATGGTATTGTCTATCAGAAACCAGAGGTCGGGCGGTGAGCAAACCTACCCTCCATCGCGTCCTGGTGGTCGATGACGCAGCTCTCGTGCGCCTGTATTATCGAAGCGTGCTGGAGCCAGCGGGCTATGAGGTGTTCGAGGCTTTGAACGGGGTGGAAGCCTTGGAGCAGCTGCTTGGGTTCGAGATCGTCGACCTTCTGATCGTGGACATCAACATGCCGGTCATGGATGGCCTCAGCTTTGTAAGGGTGCTTCGGCAACGCGGCGAACCGTTTGCGTCCACCCCCGTGCTCATCATCAGTACGGAAGCCGGGCTCCATGACCTGCGAGCTGCCCAAATTGCCGGAGCGAACTTCTACGCCGCCAAGCCCGTCGCTGGGCAGAACCTGTTGGAGCTCGTTGCCTTGCTTGCCGGATCAACCCATGACTGAACTTCTTGAGCAGTTCCTGGTGGAGTGCCGCGAGTCTGTGCAGCAGGCTACACTGGATCTTCTGGCGCTCGAAGGTGAATCAGGCGATCACACTAGGCTGGACAGTGCTTTTCGGTCGTTTCACACCCTCAAGGGCGGGGCCGGCATCGTCGATTTTCCAGATATGGCGAGGGGTCTGCACGCGGCTGAGGAACTGCTCGCTTCCGCCCGGACCGGTACGAGGACGTTAAGCACTGCGGATATCGGCAACTGTCTCTGGGCATTGGATCAAGTCACCGGCTGGCTCGATGGCATTGAGGTAAAGGGAATTGTCCCGGAGGATGCAGGGTCGACCGCGGATGAGATGGTCCGCCGCTTGCAAGCGGCACTATGTGAAGAACCTCCGGGGAAGAGCCCGGCCGCTTTATTGGCGACGGGGTGGCTGACATCTCTTTTGAACGCCAACCATGATGTCGCAGCCCGAGCCTCAACCGGGTTGTTGTTCCAGCCCGATCCACAGTGCTTCTTTCGCGGCGAAGATCCCCTTGCGTTGGTTGCCGGCCTGCCTGGCCTGTTAGCTCTTCATGTGGAACAGGTTCATGTCTGGCCTTCGTTGAGGGAAGGTGATCCCTTCGAGTGCAACCTGCTCTTCACAGCGTTGTCCTCTGCCCCGAAGGACGCTTTGCTGCGCCATACCCAAGCGATAAGCTCGGACTCTTCGAGCCTCCTCGAGATCCGCGAGCTTTCTTCTGCCGTCCCCGATCAGCGCGCAGGACTTAGCCGGATGGCGCGGCTGGTGCTCGAAGCGCAGTCCCAACTCCTTTCCCAGGTCGCGACCACAGGTCTGGCCGGCCGCGTAGGCGCCGCGCGGCGCGTGGTGATGAACATCCTGGCTCGCAGCGTCCGGCACAAGGATGCGCTGGAACGCTACGATAGTAGTGTGCCGGACGCGGACGATCCAGAGGGACGACAAGCTCTCGTCCTCCTGATCGACCGGGTTTTGGGAGACGATGCCCAAGTCCTCGAATTCTCCGTGAACCGGGATTCCCGCCTCGCCATCCCGAACTCAAATGCGGCCCGTTCACTGCGGGTGAGCGTCGAACGCATTGATGCCTTAGTGAATTTGGCCGGCGAACTGTCGGTTGCCAAGAATGCCATAACGCATGCCGCAACCCTAGCCCGGAGTGGAACTCCTTCGGCGGATTTGGCGGCCGTGTTGGAGGAACAACAATCCCGACTGGAGAGGTTGGTCGGTGAGTTGCAGCGTTCTGTCTTGAGCATCCGTGTCTTGCCCATGCGACAGGTGTTCCAGAGGTTTCAGCGCTTAGTGCGAGACCTTGCGACCGAAACAGGTAAGTCAGTGGTTCTCGTGACAGAAGGGGAGAACACCGAAGCCGACAAGACCATCGTCGAGGCTCTTGGAGAGCCGATTATGCATGTTGTTCGCAATGCAATCGACCATGGTGTGGAACCGGCGGACGAGCGCATCAGGACGGGGAAGCCACCGCATGCCACGATCTGCCTGCGTGCAGCGAAAGTCGGCGACAGCATTGTCGTTGAGGTGGAAGACGATGGTCGAGGTGTGGATTTCGCGAGAGTTCGACGGGTTGCCGCAGAACGCGGCCTGACGACCGGGTTCGCCTCGCTTTCCGATGACGATGCGTTGGAATTGCTGTTCAATCCGGGGTTCTCGACAGCCGCAACTGTCAACACGGTCTCCGGCCGTGGTGTTGGGATGGACGCGGTGCGATCGGCGATCGAGGCGCTCGGCGGATCGGTTGGCATTGAGACGAAGCCCGGAAGCGGGACGATCGCAAAATTCACCCTGCCCTACTCCATCCTGATGACGCCCCTCGTCACCGTGGAAGTGGTCAAACAAGCTTTTGGCGTTCCGCTTGAGAAAGTCATCGAAACCCGTCGACTTTCGCGCGGTGATGTCTCGATGGTTGGCGCCGCGCGCGTGTTCGGGCATCGCGGCCATACCATCCCGCTCGTTAGTCTTGCGGCGACGCTTGGCGAAACGCCGTCGGAAACGATCGCCGACGATTTCCAAGTCCTAGTCGTCCTGGTCGGGAACGACATGTGCGGGATAGAGGTCGATGATGTCGGGGAGACAATGGATATACTGATGAGGCCCATCGAGGGGGTGCTCGCGGGTGTAGAAGGCGTTGCAGGCGTCACAATTTTGGGTGATGGCCGCGTCATGCTTGTTCTCGATGTGGAGGCTTTGCTGAAATGACCGTCATTTCCGACCCCAGCGACGGATCGATCCGGCTTGAGGGTGACTGCACTTTAGAAGACAGCGAAACCCTGCTGGCAATGCTGGTTGAGTCAGGCAACACCTTGGTTGACTGGCGGAAGTGCACCAAGATCCATGCTGCCGTTCTGCAAGTCCTGATGGCGGCCCGCGTGAGGGTCATTGGGCCGGCGGGCTCGCCATTTCTCGAAAGCTTTTTTCATCGGGGCTTCACGGCAGTGCATGGCCGCTAGTTCACAATTATTGCCTTTTATGCGATATCCCTAACCCCAGCTGAAATGAAGGTCGTAATGAACGTTTTGATCGTCGACGACAGCAAGCTTGCGAGAATGGCCTTGGTCAAGATTCTCGCCAAGAACTATCCGACATGGGTGCGCAAAGAGGCCGGCAACGCTGATGAGGCGCTTCAACTGGCGAGTGAGTTCGCGGCTGATATCGTGTTGATGGATTACAATATGCCCGGCCGCGATGGGCTTGCCTTGGCGGCGGACTTTCGTGCCCAGGATCCGTCAATGCGATTGGCACTGATTTCCGCTAATCAGCAGCACGAAATCGTCGAAGGTGCAAAGGCGCTGGGCGCTTCCTTCCTGACCAAGCCAGTGAATGGCCCGGACCTGGTTGCGTTTCTCGGCAAACCAGACACTCCCGTTGATCAGGACGATCAATGATAACTCCGGCCGACCTTGTCTTGGAGGAACTGGAGAGGGATGCCCTCACTGAACTGGTGAACATCGCCGTCAGCCGAGCCGCCAAGAATCTCCGCGAGATGGTTGGACGACAGGTGTTCCTGTCGGTCCCAAGAATCAACCTCGTCGGCAGGCAGCAAGCCATCGATATCTTGGACGAACGCGAGATGGACCGTCTGGTTGCCGTTCACCAGGTTTTCGAAGGTGATATCACTGGTCGCGCGCTGCTTATTTTCCCGGAGGAGCGAAGTCTCGAACTTGTGCGTGCTGTAGCCGGTCCGGACCATTCATTGGAAGACATCATCGACCTTGAACAGGAAGCACTCGCAGAGACGGGCAACATCATTCTCAACAGTTGCCTTGCCACCATCGCCAACCTGTTGCGCCGTAGTCTTCGCGTCTCCTTGCCTGAGGTCATTCGAGGCACTGGAACCGACTTCTTCAATCTGGCGCCGCCGCCCCTACCCGGCGAGGTCGTGCTGTTTCTCTACATAAACTTCACCGTCAAGGACAATGACATCACGGGCTACATTGCTATGCTGATGGACATGCCTTCCCTAGCGGTTTTGAAGGGCCTCTTGTGCGAGTTTATTGAGCGGATCGGTGGGACCGATAAATAGTGCCATGTTGAACACTTCTCACGATAATTCGACGCCGATATTAGATGCACTCGATTGCGGTATAATCGTGCTCGGTTATCAAAGGCAAGTGACCGCCTGGAATGCCTGGATCGCCGCAGCCAGCAATATACGGACGACCGAGGCGACCGGAAAATCAATGGAGGAGCTTTTTCCCGGCCGGCCGCTCGGCCCAATCCTCGTCGCGGTAAACGAGGCTTTGGAAGCCGGGGCCTCCAGCCTGCTGACCCCTACACTCCACCCAGCCCTGCTAGGGTTGCGGACGCGAGCGGGCCAGCCGCTGATCCATAGCATTTCCATCCGACCAATCGGGGCGATAGGTGCGTATGAATGCCTTATTCAGATTTCGGATGTGACGGGGGCGATGCGGCGGGAAGCGGTGCTGCGCCAACGGCAGAATGCCCGTTATGATGCGGTCATGGAAAGCGCCGCGGAAGCCATTCTTACCCTGGATGACACCGGGGCAATCCAGGGAGCCAATTCGGCGGCCGAGGTGCTCTTCGAAATCGACAAGGCATCGCTTGCCGGTCAGCCGAGCGCCCGTCTGTTCGTGGAAGGCGACCGGTGGTCGCAATTGCACGACGCCAGTCGCTCAGGGCAGCAAATAGTTCATCGAGAAGTTTCCGTGAAGCGGCGCAACGGGTCGACGCGCCATCTCGAAGCTTCGATTAGCCGTTGGTCAGGTGGCGCCAAGCAATTCACCACCGCCTTTTTGCGCGATGTAACAGATCGCCTGTCCTCACAACTGAAGCTGAAGACCCTGAATGAGACATTGGAGCAACGGGTAGCTGACGCAACCGGTGAGCGCGATATGATCTGGCGCGTCAGCCAGGATCTTTTCGTCGTAACGGATTTCGGCCTCAAGTGCCAAAGTGTGAATCCGGCCTGGACCGAGCATCTCGGCTTGGACGAAAGCGAGGTCGAGGGTAAGGCTTTCGAGGATTTCGTTCATCCTGAAGATGTTGCGGCTGTGACACGGCTCTCACTATCGGATAGCCGGGTTGTGGTTCGCGACCTCGACTTACGCATGCGTGCCAATGATGGCAGGTTCATCTGGTACAGTTGGCAATTTATGCCGCGAAACAACCAATATTACGCCGCCGGGCGCGACATCAACGTCCGCAGGAATTTGGAGGATCAGCTGCGCCAAAGCCAGAAAATGGAGGCGGTGGGGCAACTCACGGGCGGTATCGCGCACGACTTCAACAACATGCTGGGAGTTGTCATCTCAGGACTCAACTTGATCCAGCGGCGCGTCGACCGCGGCGAGCCTGGCGTGCACCAACTGATCGCAGCCGCGACCGAGGGTGCCCACAAAGCTGCCATGCTGACGCAAAGGCTACTGGCTTTTTCCCGGCAGCAGCCGCTTTCCCCTGAATCCCTCGACGTCGGCCGGATGGTGCAGGATATGTCGGAGCTTTTGCGCCGGACGCTGGGCGAGCACGTAACACTTAATACGGTCGTGCAATCCGATGACGGTGCAGTGCTCGCTGATCCCAGTCAACTCGAAAATGTCCTCGTCAATCTGGCGGTCAACGCTCGCGATGCCATGCCGCAGGGCGGAACCCTGACCATCGAAACCTCTGCACTCCTGGTCGACCAGTCGGTTGCTGCAGATCATGGCATTTCCCCCGGCCCCTACGTCCTTATTGCGGTGAGGGACACGGGCTCGGGTATGAGCGCGGAGGTTCTGGAAAGAGCCTTCGAGCCGTTTTTTACCACCAAAGGTGTCGGCAAGGGAACCGGCCTTGGGCTGAGTCAGGTGTTTGGCTTCGTCAAGCAGTCCGGTGGCTATGTCAACATCGATTCAAAACTGGGGGTGGGGACTACCATCAGCATCTGGTTGCCAAGGCACAATGGTCCCGCCGATGGAGCACGGCGGGCGAACAGCCAAGACGTTGCCAATGGCAAGCCAGAGGAATTGATCCTCGTCGTCGAGGACGAGGCGAGTGTAAGACAACTGACAATGCAAATGCTCGAGGATCTCGACTATTCGGTGATTTCTGCTGAGAATGGGGTGGAAGGCCTGCGCATTCTTGAGGATCGAGGAGACGTTTCCTTGCTGCTGACGGATGTTGTCATGCCCGGAATGAACGGTCGGGAATTTGCGGATGCTGCCGTTGAATTGCGGCCTGACTTGAGGGTGCTCTTTACGTCCGGTTACGCACGTGATGCCATAGTTCGCAATGGGATCATCGATCCAAACGTTCAACTCCTGCAGAAACCCGCTACCCTCCAAGCTCTCGCCCAGAAAGTCAGATTGGTTCTGGATAACTAGCCATTCGGTAACCGGCCGTTCCGGTTTTCAGGCAAGGGGTAGCGCGCTCGAGATGTCTTATTTGCCGAGCAGCCGAAGATACTGCCTTAGAGTCGGTGGGGCGCCGCAAATCAGGCCCTCGCCGTCGCGAAAGGTCCCTTCACCGCGGCCTGACATTGAGCACCTCTCCTTCGAGCTCGGGATCAAACAGCTAGCTACCAGCCGCAGCTATTCTGAGGCTGGGAGTTGGTCCACTCCTTGTTGATTGAGGAGAGTTGCCAGCCCGGTAATGATCTGCGGCATAACAAACGGCTTGGTGATCATCAGGCTGTTGGGTACGCCAAGCGACGGCCAGTCGTCCGCGCCATCGCCACTCATGTATATCACTGGCATGGTAGGATTGGCGGCTCGGAGGTGCCGGGCCACATCCCACCCGGTAGGGCCGTCTCCAAGTCTGATATCTGTCAGCAGAGCCGCAACTCGCTCAGGCTCACGATCAAAAGTCGCAATGGCTTCAAGGCCCTTTAAGACGGCGATCACCTCGAACCCGGCCTCGCGGAGGGAGTTCTCGATGTCTAAGAGGATCATGCTCTCATCCTCTACGATCAGGACGGAACCCGACGGCATTGAAAGCCCTGCCCCGTGAGTAATTGCTCAGTAATTCAACGGCCGCAGGCCTCGAATGTTCCTCGCATAATAACATATGTTATTCTGGGGATAGCAGGCTGTGATCCGGAGTCTGCGGCTTCGAACGCAATGGCCCCTCACAAAAACAGCCACTTAGGTGGGAACTTATATCAAATGTTATAGTTAGGAAGGGGTCTGCGAGCGGTTGGGAAGGATCCTAGGCAGCATGATGTCTGAGCCCGAGCGTCGCCTTGTCCAAAGGCTTATCGAAGAAACCGACACCACGGAGCCGCAAGCCTGGAGTTAATAGGGCTGCTAGGAGCAAGTTGGTCCGCCCTCGTGCGGGAAGCCAAAGGCATCAAGCACAATCTAACGTCGCCAGCCCTACCGCCATCGAGAACGTTAGCGCCTTACCCGAACGGGGTCTTGATGGCACAGGCTCCTACTTCAAACAACGGTGTGCCTGAGTGTCAATGGCGCGATTTGACCTAGGCCCTGGTAGCGGCTATGGTCTGCTCAAGGCCGACGTTGGGCGCGAACCCGCGTCCGCCACGTGAGCGGCAGCTTTCCGCCTAACGTCGGCCCTAGAAGTCGGCCGTGGCCGGCCAGCACAAACACTCAAAGGCTTGGCGGATGGCGAGATCGCCTTCAAGGCGCCCGTTACCGGAGGGGTGCCCAGCGCGGCCCGGCCGCCCACTGAGCCATGCATGTCGATGAAGAAGGCCGCCCGTTGCAAGGAAACGGTGCCGTCGAAGCGCGAATATCGCTCCCTTCCTCGGCTGGTGTGATCGGTCGACCTGACTCAAGGACTTCCTGCTGCAGAAGGAACCGAAGCGGCGCGGCATCGTTGATCCTTAAGTTCAGTCGCAGACGGGGCTTCAAGTCTGGTTGATGATCTTGATGCTTTCGAGGGACCGATTTTTATGGCTGGCAGCGCCATCGAGCAGGCGAACACAGGCTCGCCATCGGAGAGTCTGGCGGCCTCACCTGTGGAGACACAACTGGCGCTTGGAGACTTGGCCCGCGCAAACGCTGGCGGTCGCCTTTGGGTCATCGCCGCTTCGGTTCCGCTCCTGTTCATGATCAGCGGGCTTGTCATTCGGTATGCTGCATTCCATTCAGTCTCGGCAGTACCAGGCTTCGAAGCTTATGCGCGTGGGCTCTGCAGGTGGGACTGCGCGTGGTATGTGGACATTTCCGAACACGGCTACGAGCGTTTTCCTATTCCAGGCCAAAGCAACGTCGGACGCTGGGGCTTCTTTCCATTGTATCCCATGCTCGTGACGACCCTTCGGTTTGCTTTCCCTTTTTCCACGATTCTGATCGCGACGATCACCTCGATTGCATGCAGCTACGCCGCCTGCCTTATGGCATGGCCACTTCTGGAGAAGAACGTCCGCGCTTACATACTGTATTGCGCTTTTCTGCTTAGCGGGCCGTTCTCCTTCCACTTCACCACGTTCCTTACCGAACCTCTTTTCGTGCTCCTGACGTCGTGCGTCTTTTTGGCACTCAAGCGCTCCAACTACCTGGCCGCTGGCGTTACATGCGCTTTGTTGTCGGCAACGAGGCTGGTCGGGGTCCTTGCTGTGTTTGCAATGGTCATCCAAATGTTCGAGCAGCACCGCCAGCAGGGCGGGTCGGCGGTATCTTTCCCGCGATGGGTGCTTGGTCGTCCGGATATGCTCGTAGCTATCTTCATCTCGCCCGCCGGCTTGTTTGCTTACATGCTCTTTTTGTATCTCACTGTCGGGGATGGGTTTGCGTTCTTGCACGTCCAGCGCGCGTTTGGGCGGGTTGCTGGCGATCCGCTCCTTTTTCTATGGGACGGTCTCGCTGCTGTTCCGACAAAAGGCTGGCTGCCCACGGCGCCGCAATGGAGCGCGCTCGCAGCGATTATAGGGCTGACCCTATCGGTCGTTCTGGCGGCCCGCAGGCGATATGGCGCTGCGCTCTTCTGTGCGAGCAGCATCATCCTGCCGTTGATCACCAACCTGGCTTCCATGGTTAGATACGTCATTGGGCTTGCGCCGCTGCTGATGTTGATTGCCGAGCTGCTGTCGGTATCGAAGCTGACCTATCTGGTGATTTTGGCTCTTTTCCTGAGCGCATCTTATTTCATGACTTTGGCGTGGATTGGAGGCTATCTTGCCCTGGTCTGACAGCCTGTCACTCTATGGCCGTGCTGGCTCGACTCGCGGCTACGCGCTGGCGTTGGTTCTGGCCGTGTCCGAGATCATCATCCTCGCACTCGCTCTCAATCCAGATGTCAACGCCGATTATCGGGCCTATTACATCGATCGCACGACAACGTGCCTCAATCGCGATGCGGTTGGCAGCTACACTCCTGGCCAGACGGTATCGTTTCGATCCGACGGCGCCAAACAAGCAGCCGGCATGATGGTCTGCGGTTGGTCGGGCCCGGTAGCCGACGGAACCCATTCGCTGGGCGAGACCTCTCGGTTGAGACTGGAAATACCTCAGCTTCGCGACGAGCTTACGGCAACGCTACAAATGTCCGCCGTCATTCGTCCACCACAGACCACCCAAAGGGTAATCATCTCGGTGAACGGAGTTCGCGTACACGAGGTAACACTGTCGAGCAAAGACCCGACGACGATCTCGTTCGCGATCCCGCACGCAGCGTTTGCTAGCGCAAAGGTACTCGAAGTGACTTTCGATTATCGCGACGGGATTCCGCCAAGCCCAGCCGCCAGCAAGATCTACAAACGCGCTATTAAATTGGTATCGTTTCGGCTCGACGCCGGCTAGAGAGCACTTCACCGTTTTGTGCAAACGGTGAAGTGCTCTAACTCTTTATTTAACGCAATTCCGGAAGGAACACCGCTTCACGACTTTCTGGAGTTGCCCTATTTCAGCAGCACAACAGTTCCGTGATCATCCATGTGCCTGCACCTCCCGGATGGAGGAGAGCCGTCGCGTGCCTCCTCGCCACTGGCCGGCAGCCAATCGCGATAGGGTAGAGCGCGGCGGGCTCGAGATCATTGGTCGCCGGGATTGCGGCACTGCGCAGCGTCCGCCGGGGTCACGTTTTCTTTTGCGCGTCGTTCGCCTCGAACGGCTGATCGGTACGGGACGCAGGGCTCCCTTCGGAACGGAAGATTAATGAAATTAGGGCTTGTCTGCGGCGACAAACCATTCGGTGATCACCACCCTGCGTAGAGGGCACATCACTGATCGTCACGTCGTCCTGGTAGAACGAATCTTTCTGGCGGATTGCGTATCAGCCATCGCCGGTCTGATCGGGAATGTGTTCCGCAAAGACCCATCGGTCGAGCACGACGAAATTGATCCCGGGTACAAGCAAGCAGGTAATCATGATGGGAAAGATGAGGGGCAGGCCCAGCTTCGCCGTCAAAAGCGCCGGCGCGCCATAGGCGATCGCCAAGCCGATCGCCGCCAGCAAGAGAAAACGCGGAGCCTCTGATCTGTGCGACCCACGCGACATGAAGGTTACTGACCTGTGCGCGAGATAGGAAAACAACGCCGCGGCTGCGTAAGCTGCAAGGGACGCTCGGACGGGGCTGAAGCCGAACCGTTCCGATTTGACAAAGGCGGTTGCCAAGGCGGCATACAGGATTGTGGCGGCGATGCCGACCAGGCCGAAGCGGGCCAGAAGCTTTAGGGTGCCGCCGCCGGCAGATCGATGCTCAGACACGCCCACTACACGCATACTGGGCTCCAAGCGGCAGCAGCGCCAGGGCACGCTCAACCTGTCTGGCGAACCCGCCGGTCGACGGGAGCAGCAGGAAGTGCTCGGATCGAACCTCCCTAAAGCCTGCTTGTCGAAAGAGGGCCACTGCTCTGACCGCGTTGAGCAGGACCGCGTCTTGGTCGAACGGACACCGGAGCACCGCCAGACGCGTCAGTGGATTATAGGGATTGTGCTCGATGATGCAGGCGACGCCGCCTTGCCGCACGACCCGTCGCATCTCGCGAAAAAAATCGAGCCAGGATGCGGGCGAAACATGATGAACAACACAACTGGCAAAGGCCAAGTCGAACACGCAGTCGTCATAAGGCAGGCCCGTCGTGGTGCATGTCCTATAGACGACGCCCGGATTGTCCTCGCTGGCGCGCTGGATCGACCCTTGCGAGACGTCGCAGCCATCCAGGCGATCGAAAGCGCCGTCTAGATAAGGATGGAGCGAACCGACACCGCAACCCACATCAAGCGCCCGCACCATGGCTCCCCGGCGACGAAGTCCTCGCTCGGAGACTAGGCGCCGCAGCAGGTCGGCCTTTGCAGCCAAAAAGAAATCGTGCTTGAGTCCGGAAAAGCTGATCGACCCATCGATCGTCTCTGCATAACTGGATCTATAGCTGTCGAAGAGTTCGGCCACCGGGAGCGACTCCGTTCTTGGGCTTGCGAAATGATCTCCGGCGCCCACCAGCGAAGGCAGGCATCGGCTCGTCGAAGCCGGTAAGCCGATTGATCACGTAAAGAGGGCGGCGTTTCACCTCGGCGTGGATACTACCGACATAGAGGCCGACCACGCCGGTCATGAAAAGATTGATGCCACACAGAAACGATACGATCACCACGGTCGACGTCCAGCCGGCAATGACGCCGGTTTCAAAAATCCAGGCGAACACGGCGTAAGCGCCAAAGGTCAGGGCAAGTGCGGAAATCGCCGATCCGCCCCAAAGCGCAAAGTGGAGCGGCTTTTCCGAGAAGCTGACAACGGCGTGAACGGCAAGGTGCATCATCTTCCAGAAAGGGTATTTGGTCTGGCCGATGGTCCTCGGAGGGCGTTCGAATGGCACCGCCGCTTGCTTGAAGCCCATCCAGCCGAACATGCCTCTGACGAAGCGATCATGTTCAGGCATGTGTCTGAAGACATCCAGCGCATGGCGGCCGACCAGGCGGAAGTCCCCGACGTTGCGCGGGATGTTGACCGCCGTCATCTTCTCCAGGACACGGTAGAAAAGATCGGCGCTAAGCCGCTTGAACCACGATTCGCCCTCGCGCTTGACACGGCGGGCGTACACGATCTCGAAACCTTCCTTCCACTTTGCCACGAGATCAAGAACGACCTCCGGTGGATCTTGCAGGTCGGCATCCATGACGATGACGGCATCCCCCGCAGCAGCATCCATGCCTGCCGTGATCGCAATCTGGTGTCCGAAATTACGGGAAAGCTCGATAAGCCGGAAGCGAGGTTCGGCGGTGACCACCCGCCGAAGGTATTTGACGCTGCCGTCATGACTACCGTCATCGACAAAAATCGCCTCGGTCTCTCCGTCCAGCCGACTGATTAGTGATCTGATCCGTTCGATCAGTCGGGGCAGCACTTGTTCTTCATTATATATCGGCAGGACCAGCGAGTAGCGCGGCGACGCGTTCACTCCCGTCCCGACGCTTTGGATCACAGAGGCTCGCATGCGGATGAAAATGAAAAGCCCGCACCAAAGTTCCATAAGGCGCAGCTAATTTAGAAATTTCAGACACTGGCGAATCGGTTGGAAAGACAGGCGCGTTGCCGGCGCCTGCCCAAAACTCAATAGTCCATATCTGCAGCCCTGTCGCGACCGCGAACCGCCTTCGGCACCCACAACATCTTTAATCCGCGAGACCGCCGTCGCGATGTTCAACGGCGTGGATGATCGCTTCATAAACGCTACCGATCTCTTCATCGATCTCCTGAATTGGGATGCCTTCGACGGCGGCGGCCCGCAGGGCCTGGTCTGCCATATCGGTCACAAGCCGGCCCGGGTCGTCGGTTGGTCCTTCCGGCATATGTTCGGAAATCCATTTGTATATAAAGTCGGCACCGCGGCTGCTCATGGTGGTTTCTGGATAACGACCTCTGTACCCATCCTAGGTTTGTCTCGGCAGATGTCAGGCCTTTCGAAATAGTCTCGGGCGAGGTGATGTCTCACCCTCTTCAGGTTGCATGTCCACCCTGTGTTCGTTGACGGGGTTCTGCGCTTCCAGCCGGTCTAGAGCAGAGCAGGCGGCAGCGAAGGAAAGTGGCGAGGGTTCGCAGCTTGCCGCGCATTCCCGTTCAGCGGCACCGCGATGGAATAATTGCGGTGCCGCGCACAGCTAGCAGTTCGCGTCACTCTGCGGATCGCACGCCTTGTTTTTTTGCTTCTGTGGCTTGGGCTTGGCCGCCTGCTCGGGCTCGGCTTGCTGCTGCTCGGCGGCGGGCTGCTCCTTGGCCTTCGGCTTCTGAGGCTTGGCCGCCTGTTCCGGCTCGGCCTGCTGCTGCTCGGCCGCGGGCTGCTCCTTGGCCTTAGGCTTCTGAGGCTTTGCCGCCTGCTCGGGCTCGGCCTGCTGCTGCTCGGCCGCGGGCTGCTCCTTGGCCTTCGGCTTCTGAGGCTTGGCCGCCTGTTCCGGCTCGGCCTGCTGCTGCTCGGCCGCGGGTTGCTCCTTGGCCTTCGGCTTCTGAGGCTTGGCCGCTTGCTCCGGCTCGGCCTGCTGCTGCTCGGCGGCGGGCTGCTCACTGACCTTCGGCTCCTCAGGCTTAGTCGTTTCTTCGGGCTTAGCCTGCTCGGTCGTTGAAGCGCCTTCGGTCGGCTTGGATTTCCGGCCAGCCTGAACCTGCTTCACCTCGTCGATGTCTTTGAGCTTGGCGGGTTTGGCCTTGGTGTCGGCTTTCACCTCCCCCTCAAAGACAGCGACCGTATTGTTTTCCAGTTTGCCGGACTGCTCTAGCGCGTCGGTCTTGCTGACCTTGACGGTAGTCACCTTCTGGCTCGTCTCTTTTTCGATCACATCGACATCAATGATTTTGTTGATAACCACGTTGTTCTGGAACGTCACGTCGCCGGCCGGCTCGGCCGCCTCCACGATGCGCACAAACTCCGGCTCATCACGGACAACGACGGTAGAAATGTCGGCAGCAAGGAATTCGCGGGTGGGGACCACAACCCAGTAATAATCAGGCGTCGTGTCGAAAGTCACCTCAATTGAAATCAAATCCGGATCGCGGCGCGGCGGCAGCGGAGCCCAAATCATGTGCTCCCTGTCACGACGCCAACTCACCCATGCTGGCGCCCAACGGGTGCCCGGAACCCAGTACCAGCCGATGTCGTCGGCATAGCCCCACCGGCCGTAATGGTAGGTCGCCCAGCCGAATGGTTCGTCGGATACCCACAGCCAGCCATACTGCTCGGTATAGGCCCAGTGTCCAACGGTATATGGACGCCAATCGTCAGGTACATCAACTGGCACGAAAACGGACGCGCCGTGGTACGAAACCCAATCACCATGGGAAGACAATTCTTCGTAGAATATGCTGATCGAAACCTGGGTGGCAGCCCTCGCGTTGGCCACAAGCGACAACGGGGTAATCGGGTTGGGAATCTCGGCGACGGTGAGCAGAAAGGCGGCCACGCCCCCCAACATCAGTCGCACCCCATTTTGGGCAAGGACGCGTTTCATCCTGTCTTCCTCCGAAACAGATCGCCCTTCATCTTAGAAACTCGCCGGCTGTCGGATTGTTCCACGTTGCGAACGTTGCCCCGCATCACAACGGCTGGGCGTCGCACAATGATACTGGCCATCAATTGAGGCGGTTTGTCATCACCGCCGTCACAAATGCTTGCCGAAGACGCAATGCAACGGGAAGAGAAACCCAGCGTCGCGCTGTACCTCTGGTGCACTGCGCAGGGAGTTCCATCTGGCTAGGTATCCTTGTGCTAGGTCGGATGAACGAATGGCTTGTTTTGAGGAGTGCGCTCGCGAGTGGCTTAGAAGAGGCGCGTTGCAGACTGGCGGCTTTTGGGCCGTTTCCAAACCGTCCGGTTTCGGTAGTACGTTGCGAGAAGCTGCCGTTCTTCAGCCGACCCTTAGCGGACATGGGGAGCTATTTAGAACAAAGATGCAGGATGCCCTTCCCCATCCCGATCCAATGGCAGTCCTTCGGGCCTACCATTGCAGTTTAGTGTACCTTTGCTTCTATAGGCACTAAGCGATTCCAAGAGGGGGTTTCTTGCCTTTCCAGCTGCAGAAGGAACATCGTCAGAGCAAGGCTCCCATAGTGGCGCATGACCAGCGCGATACGCGACCGAAACACACGAACGGGACAGGAATGTTGGACTTGTTTACACCGCGATTCCGGGAAGAAAAGCTCCACAATTACTTTCGTCGCATCTCGGCCGACCCTCACTACGCAAAGGTCCAGCCTATCATTCAAAACTGGGCGACAGGCCTGCTGGATCGAAGGGGAGAGAGCCAGAAATTCATCAACGAATTTCAAACGACATTCAATTCCTCGATGTGGGAACTCTATCTGAACAGAGCGCTGACCGATTTGGGGTGCGGTGTCGACTTTTCAAAGTCAGCGCCGGATTTCTTCGTCCGAGGACCCGGAAACCACGAGTTCAACATAGAGGCTGTCGTCTCTGACCAGCCTCCGACCGAGAAGCAGAAGAAGACCTTCAACGAGCAAGATTTCAAAACCCGTGGTGCACTGAAACTTGCTGGGAAGATCAGGGACAAGCTGGATCTTTACCGCGGAAGCAATGGAAAGAAGCACCCGTATTCCTCGATGAGCCACGTGCGCAGTCGGCCTTTTGTCATTGCAATCGCCCCCTTCGATAGCGACCTCTCACTCACCCAAAACAACGAACTCATCAACATGGTCCTTTTTGGCTTGGCGCCGCCTTTGCTCGAAGGGCCAGACCTAGGAAAGCAAGACAAGATAACCTCTCTCCTGAAGCCTTCGGGTGCGCGAGTTGAGATGGGAATTTTCACGAACGATTCGTTCAAAGAGATCAGCGCCGTTTTCTTTTCTACGGTCGGTACCTTTGGAAAGGCGGTCGTTGAAAGTAAGATTGATAGGCTCATCCGGTCGACCCGTTACAGGGTGATCGACAAGGACAGGCTTGCGCCCGGTTCGGAGCTCTGGCAAGTCGGGACGCACCGGTCTCAGCTCGCCGCGCTGAACTACCTCCTCACGCAACGACGAGAGAGCCAGCATCAGATCGGCGGTTCAGATGTGCTTATTCAGCACTCATCGTTTCATCGTGAAACCCATCTCGATGGGTTTCAGGTCTATTTCAATCCGTTTGCAGAGGTACCGTTTGAGCCAGAATTCCCATGGCCCGCAGAAATCGCTCTCAACTATTACGACGTCGAAAGCGGTGAGCACATCCAAGCGCATCCTGACGGCGCGCTCATTTCAAGGCAGGTTTATGAAATAGCCCCCGAATACATTCGGCTTCTGCTCGGCAATTACGGCTTTCTGCTATGATTGTTAGCCGGATTGGAGAGGCTTCAAGATCGATTCCTAAGTCCGCATCCTGAGTTCTGCGCTCAAAAGCGGACTAACAGCAACCTGAGGTGCCTTTTTTGCGACTGTGTGACGACTGCTTTTAACTCCGGTCATCAACATCTGGTACCATTCTTGAATTAGAAGCAGCAGGTAGGGGCGTCGAACGATCAAGTCTGTCGCCCGAAGCCGAATTGGGTCCCCTTTATGAAACAGGAAGCAACTACTGTGGCAGCGGGAACCGCCGAGAGCATCGAACTTGCGAATCTGATCCGACGAAACGTGGAGTCTATGGCCTTCCCGCCATCGAAAATAGAGGCGGCCACCTATGAGGAGGTGAGCGCGCTGCCGCGCGTAGTTGTTTCTCGGCCGCCCGCGGAAGAGCTTTTGGCGACTGGCTTCGTGCCTTATGACTGTCACCGAAATTGCGGTGAGCAAGCTGCCAATGACCCGGATGGCAAAAGCAGGCAGGTCACTGGATGGTTGCCTCATGGTGAAGACCTGATCCTCCACTCGGTCGCCATTATTGAAAATCAATGGATCTGTCTGACGCCTCAGTTAGTGCCTGCGCCGAACAGGTTTGAGTTCATTCCTGACCTCATCTTGAGTGGCGCAATGCAGATGGCGGCGCCACCCGGGCAGCATTCCGTCATGGGAATGAGGTACCGAAGGCACTTCGCAGGGACCCAGGCCGTCATATCCGTATGTGGGACGAATTCCAGGCTCTCGTCGCAAGGGGACATTCGGTGATCGACGCCAGAGATCTCATGGCAACGTCCGCTTTTTAGGAATCGAACGTCGGTTCGGAATGTCCGGCACGCGGCGCATTCCGGTCCGGCAGCTTTGGCAGGGAGCGACAGTCCGTTCGTGCTGCTTAAACCGGCAAACTGCCATTCGAAGCAACCCCATTGGAGGAACAGACAGCCGGGGTGAGCACGACAAGCCTTTCAACCCGTCCGACGCTGGCGACCTGCTCGTTAGTCTTCCGGTCGGTACATCAAGCCGTTCAATGCAAAGCCGCTTAGGCAGCAGCCGGCAGTGCTGCCCCTTGATCCCGGCGCATTGTTGGTCGGGGCAAAAGTAGTCGCAAATCGTCGGTTGCGCTACTGAACTCGAGTCAGATCGGCAGACCACTCACGGATACTGTTCTCGAAAGAGATTTCGATCACGTCCGCTTCCCTGTCCAACTTGGGGCTCTTGGTGTATTCGTATTAGATAAAGCTCGTCGGGGGGACGTCATCATGCGCAAGCTTTTTTGGATCAATATTGGCTTGTCAGTCTCTTTTCTTAGTTCAGTCTGCCACGCTACATCGGCAATTCTTCCCTTTGAACCTAGGGCGGGGCTTTCCTTTGAGGCTCGGGCAGTGGCCGGGCTTGACGGACCCACTCGCGAGCTCATCGCAACGATGCCCGAGGCAATCAGAATTCAAATTCTGGAATTGATCAAACAAGCGAAGCCGCTGATCGACGACAGCATCGCCAAGGCTACGGAAGGCGTTGAGACCGCCCTGCGGAACACCATAGATGAAGCGCGGTGTCAAGCCGAGGGTCTGCGCGAAACCACCAAAGACTCGGTCGACTCGTTCCTCTCATCCTTGAACCCCTTTGGCTCGACAGATCAGCCCAAGACCTTCGAGAAATTGGAGGAGGAGTGGAACACGATGCGGGCCGGTATCACGTACGACAGGAAGGCTAGGCAGATCGCCATCGCCACAGCCGACTATTTGCATGATCTAAGCCTGGTGCAATGCAAGACCAAGATCGGTTTCCAGCCGGCAATTGAGGGGTTGACGACCCAGATGTCCAACCGTGGCGGCACATCAGGGCTGCTTTGGGTTTCACTCGCCAACCTCTGCGGAACTGCCGACAACTGTCTTGTCTTGCGCCACGAGCAAGTCGGTAAGATCATCGAGACGAGCGACAAACGCGATGTGGACGAGGCGAATGCAGCAGCGCTCTACGCCACCATTGCGAAACCCGAACTCCTGCGATGGTACTACCGCTATCAATTCTCAATCGACGATTACGAGCCCGACCTGCTGAAGCTTCAAAATATTGAGCGGGCCTTGGCTCTGGCGACCTTTCGCCGAAATGAACGGGCTCGAAGCCAATTGGATAAAATCGTCGGCCTGGTGAATGCGGCGCAAAAGAAGGTCAAAGATGCCAAAAACGCCCGCCTACACCTGAATTTGGGAAATGTCGTTAGAGTCCTTGAGATGCAAAAAACCACGAAGGCCTCCGTCCTTAAGACGGCAAAGCTAGTTCGCACAGCTTGTGATACCGCGATCAAGGAGTCCGAGGTAGTTCAAGCTGAGGTAGAGGCGCAAAGAGTGCGAATGGCCAAAATTGAAAAACAGGCCAAAGCGCTGAATTGAGCCGAAAAGAAACCGAAACGGAGTAGCATCCCGGGCCGGGCCCTTCGCTTCACCTGGGGCTGATGGCACTGCTCATCTTCGGCATGCAACTCGTTCAGTTCATCCTAGGATGAGCGCCCCGTTTACTGTGGCTGGGAATCCGTCGGTGCCGATGCGAGCGTGCATCTGCGGCTGTTTCTACGGGCGGCCTTTGGCTGTATGTTCGCCCTCTGGCGCAACCACGACATCCGGAAATGGGGCGCATTGCTGACCGGCAGATTTTGGGCCGAAAGCGGTCATTCTGCTCTCAGGGTCATCGGCAGGCAAACCAGACATACCGCCTGCCGATCAAAATGGGCCCAGGCGGCCCGGGAAGAGCCATTGAGCGATGAACAGTATTTGGCGATAACAGAGGGCGCGGATTAGCAAGTACCGAAAGATGGGCTGCCGACACCACGGCGGCCGCGCCAAGGGAAACTCCAGACAAATAGGATGTCTGGCTAGATCGACTCCACTGTCACTCTCGCATTTAGTTATGCGGCGTGCTTGTGGCAACTCACATCGCGAGCCTTGTTGTTGGTCTATTCAGATCAAAGTCGCTCGGCAGAACGCGTCCCTAGTCGACGATTCCGAAGGAGCGATACTGCCGGCCTCCGAGAGATTTGGGCGCGGGCGGTCCGGTCCGGGCTTGCCAATGCCAGTCCTTCGCGTCATTCTTGCCATCTAAAGCGCCGCTCATCCTGCAGATGTTGCGCGAAATAGATTGAGGGTTTGCTGAACGTAAGTTGGAGAACGCCCTAATGAGGTTCTCGTACCTACTCGCGACGTTCGTGGTTGTGTTGCTCTGTTTGCCCGCGCAAGCGCAGATGCAATGTGCGGCGCCGTCCCAACACGTCGTCGTAACCAACGAGGCTAGCGGAATCGTTAACCAGGAACAGCCGATAAAACAGACAGTCACCGACCTGATACAGCGATATCCGCAGGCTGACAGGCTGCTATTGCAACGAGATTTGATATCAGCAGTCTGCGAATTAATAAAGGCGTCACCAAATACAGAATTTGCCGAGAAGGCGAAGCTACTTATCGATCTGACCAAAGAAATACAAAGTGCATTTGGTTCGGCGTCCACCTCGATCGATGTCATCGGTGACTACTTTGCAATTTCCACCCGGCTCCCAACAGGCAATATCGGCTACGCGTTACTCATGGGAACCGAATACCATGTTTATACTAAGTGCAAAGTAGATGAACCGCATCATGAGCTTGAGTATGGTAATCCTGTTATTTTTGATGGACTTTTTTATACCTATGATAAAAGTGAAATTCGTCGCACACGACCTGACGTAGAACGCTCAGTGAAAGGGAACCTTTTATTTAGCATACCAAAGGGTTTTCTATTTGAACCGGGAGACTCGGCCAGAGAAGGGTTAGATTACTTTCGAGACATCCCCAACGCGAACTGCTTTGTAGGTGACGTCAATATTCATGTCGCTATTTGGGATAAGACCACGGGCACCTACATCCTAAACAGGAAGATTTTCTCTGTGACGTCTCATTGGCGCTGCGCCATCGTAATGGAGAATGAAGCTACTACAGACTACGAGAATGTCGTTAACGAGTATAAAGCCTACATTCGCACTCTCGCAGATAAAACCTCAAGATCGTACCTAACAGCTCCAAAGTCGGACGCTTTTTGGGCAGTTGACGAAGCGAAAAAAGAGAACGCCGCAGATGCTTCGAACTCCCTCGCTGTCGTATTTTCGGGCAATTTAACATGGACAAAATGCATGACTGTTTCTCTAAGTGATGCGTTAAACACTATCAAATAGCAATTTTCTACTTTTCTTCGTTTCCACTGGCGATATTTCCTCTTACATCCGACACCGCTTTGTCGCTTGGAAGTAGCGCATCTTTTACGAATGAAGCAAATTGACCAAAGAAGAATCCTATTATTACTCCACCGAAATTGCCAAGAATTTGCGGTATTTGCTTACCTTGAAACGACAACGCGATTATGGATATTATTACTGCCAGCGCTATAGTCCCCGAGAGAACCCAGCCGCTTAGTATAACTATTCTAAGAAGATTTCGATTGTCCATCATCGTCCCCGAGAAGAGGCAGACAGGCACATTAGCGCGATGAGCGGCCCTTGGAAAGGAGAGCCGTGACAAGCACCCGTATCTCCGGCACTAATAGTTTCCGTCCTAGCGGATGGCCGAAGTCTACACGCTTTCTCGTCGGGTGTCAGCTACCTTAGCGATAATCACAAGAACTCGGAGCAGTTCTCAACTTGCACCAAGCGGAAGCCGTCACAAAGACGACTCGGGCGCTGCCGCGATCTACTGAACGTCCGCTTTGCGGTGACGAACCTAGCTGGTTGGGCGACTGCAATCAGGCGCGAAGCTGCCGTTTGTTGGGGCACGGCCCACTCTAGTCCGCTCTGACGTGCCAAGCAGCTCGTTTCACTCCACCGAATTTTCTGCTTGAATACCTCTGAAACCTGGCCGTGGAGCGCCTCCCATTTTGGAAGATCCCTTCGCCCCCCTACGGCAACGTTTCCTGGCCCGGTGCGCCGCTCAACTAGCGGAGTTGAAGGCGGCGCGTCACACAGTCCTTTTGAAGGGCTCCAACGACCCGCTGATTGGGACGGCGCACTCGCTCGCTGGAGCCGCGGGAACCTTCGGGTTTGCGGAGGTCAGCCTGCAGGCATCGGCACTGGAAACATCGCTGATCGAGCAGGCGGATGACGGAGCCGTGCATGCCGCGATCGATGCGCTTATAACTGAAATCGAGCGGACGCTGCGGTGATTCAACTGGCTGGACTCACTTCTTGGGGCCAGTCAGGCCGGTCCTGGTCATCTCGCCCCAGCTTTGGTCGGCGCGCAGATATTGCCACCATCCCTTCACGCGCCAGAGATTGTTGAGCTGGCGGTAACCGAAATTCTCGATCACAGCCACGGCCGTGAGCAAGGCGAGATCCCGCGCGCGCGGAAAACGTTGAAGCTCGGCCTCTTCGAGGACCAGCGAACACACGCTCACGCAAACCCCGTAGGTGAAAACCAGCGACGTGAATGCCAAGAGATATTCGGTCGAAAGGATGCCGAGCAGCCAGAAGGTCGGGATCAGCACATAGCCCAGCACCTCCGATATCGGCCCTAGCACATCGACAATCAGTATGTGGCCAAACCCGAGGAAGCCAACGCGCCCATAGCGGGGGTTGAAGAGCATGGAGCGGTAACGGAAGAAGCATTCGAGCGCACCGCGCTGCCAGCGCGTACGCTGCCTTGCCAGAACGCGAAGTGACTCCGGCGCTTCGGTCCAGCACACCGGCTCAGGAATGAACTGGATGCTGTATCTTCGCTTGGTGTCCATCATGTGGCGATGCAGCTTGATCACGAGGTCCAAATCTTCACCCATCGACCCACTGGTGAAGCCGCCAACTGCCACAACTTCCGTGCGGCGAAACAGACCAAAGGCGCCGGACACCAGCATCAGCGAGTTGATGCGGCTCCATGCAAGCCGCGCCATGAGAAAGGCCCGCAAATATTCGACCACCTGCAGCAGCGGCAATAGCCGGCGCGGCAGCCGGACCTCGCGCACCCTGCCACCTTCGATCCTGGAGCCGTTGGCAATCCGAATCGTGCCGCCCACGGCAATGGTGCGCTCTGGATCGTCGATGAAGGGCTGCGCGGCACGCATCAGCGCATCGGGCTCGAGGATGGAATCGCCGTCGATCACGCAAAACAGCGGCGCGCGGCAGACATTGATACCGGCATTCTGGGCATCTGCCTTGCCGCCATTTTCCTTGTCGACCACGAACAGCCGTTCGGTAATCAACGAGGAATAGAGCCCGCGAATCGGCTTGTGCGCCAGGGCGTCCTCATAAGGCCGGTGGAATTTCACCAGCTTGAAGCCTTCGATAAGGCGCTGCAGAGTCTGATCCTTCGAGCCGTCATTGATGACGAGCACCTCGAAATTCGGATATTCGAGCGCCAGCATCGAGTGCACGCTCTCGACTACGTTAACTTCCTCATTGTAGGCGGGCACCAGCAGCGCGATCGGCGGCGCGACGTCGCCATAACGGTGCCACAGCAGCGCCGATCGCGCGACTGGCGGGCGCTTGGACAGCGCGTAGGCGGCAATGATGAGTTGCAGGAGGTATACCGCCGTCTGCGCCAGCCCTGCCCCAATGATGAACCAAGACAGGATGGAGGCACCCAGGATGATCTCTTGGCTCCAGTCGAACATCACGCGGCCGGCCCCTCGGCAAGGATCAGTGAGGCCGTGCGCTGGCGGCGCGAGACCTCGCTGGCGGCGATCTCGCGCAGCACCTGTTCTCCCTGCTGGCCGAGCGAGCGCAATGCGTTAGCGGCGGCATAACGCACGGTCCATGCCTCGTCGTCCATCAGCTGAGCGAGCGGCGCGGCGAGTTCAAACAGGCCGAGGCGGCCCGCTGCATCGGCAGCGTCGGCACGCACATCCCAGCCGCCATTTTCCATCGCCTTGGCCAGGATGGCCGGCGCATTGGCATGTCCCGTCAGGCCGAGTGCCCGCAATGCGGCTGCGGCGACCTCCGGTGACGGATCGCCAGCCGCGCGAGCAAAGAACTCACCAAACCGGAAGCCGCCGTTGCGAGCAAGCGCATCGATTGCCGCCGCCCTGATAAAAGGCACCGCGTCCTCACGGCTGCCGTAATCCTCAAGCTCGTCGAACCGCTTTGACGGAAAGCGCCTGAAAAGCTCGATCACGCGCCGTGAGCGCTGCCCCGCCACGCCGATCTTGCGTAGCGTTATGACCAGCGGCGGCAGGGCGCCGATATCGCACAGCGCAATCGCGACGGCGATCCTGACCTCGCGCGACCGGTCGCGATCGAGCGCCGAAAGCAGGTTTGCCACCGCGTCCTCCGAACGCAGCGCGGCCAGCATCTCGGCCGCGTGGATGCGTTCGGCGCCGTTGCCTTTTTCAAGCTGGGTGCCGACAAGGGTCGGCAGGCCACATTCGTTGAAGGCTGAAAGCAGCTCGTCGTGCTCCTCGCCGCGCAGCAGCGAGATAAACTCGAAGCCGGCATCGATCGCCACCCTTGCCGGCACCGCAAGCAGCGCTGTCTTCAATGCCTCGCGATCGCGATTTTCGGTGAAGGCGATCAGCGCCGTTAGAAGAAGGCGCCGCTGATCGGCGCCCTCCGTCCCCCGGCGCTCGTGCAGCACCCGGCGCCCGATCAGCAGAAGCATGATCACCAGGGAAAGGGCACTGAGCAGGATGGACAGGTACCAGACGTACAACATGATCAGAACCGCGCAGTCAGGCCGAGCCCGAATGTGGTTAGGTCGAATGTCGGGCGCTGCTCATGGGCGAGGCTACTGCGCAGCGTCAGCGGGTCGGAAACGTCCCAGGAGATGCCCCCAAAGACGGTACGCGTAGGCACCAGCGTGCCGTCGGAGATCTCGGGGGCATCCCCAAAACCACCAAAAACATTGACGCTAGGGGTAACTGCAAGATCGACTCGCAGGACATAACCATCGGCGCGCGTGCCAATGTCGTCGGCTGCGTGGACCCAACGTGCCGAAAGCCCGAGCCGGCCATCCAGGACATAGGCCTGCACCCAGGGCGAGATGGTGGTGATCTCGGTGTTGGCAAAATGGTCATAACGGGTATCGACGTTAAGCGAGAACGGGCCAAACGCTTTGGCGGGCGCGAGGATCTGCCATGAAGCGCCGGCTCCGATCGAGTAGCGCGCGAGGAAATCGGCATCCGGCGTCGCAGCCACCAGCGCATGCGCTGAAACAGTGGGCGAGAAAGCCTGGTCGATGCGGCCCTCGATCTGGAAGTCGGTGTGGCCGAAGCGGGTCGCCACCCGGGTGCGGCCCGAAATTGTCGTTTGCGCGCTGAGCCGATATGCTAGGCCAGCCGAACTGTCGGTCCAGCCACCAAGCCCCTCGGTGAGATCGCTCACTTCGCTGCCCAGATCGAGCCGCCATTTGCGTGGCGGCGGCGCGGCGAGCCTCTGCTCGACATCGCGCGAGCCGGGTTCGAGGGCAAGCGCCTGGCGGTAGGCGGCTCGCGCGCCAGCATCGTCGCCACGCGCTCGGCGCAGATCGCCGATCCCCACAAGCGCCTCAGCGTTGCGCGGATCGACCGCCAACACCCGCAGAAACGATTGCTCGGCCCGCGTGTCATCCTGCTCCAGCATGGAAATCCGCGCATCGAGAGCGATCAGTTCGGTATTGTCACGTTCAGCGCCAAGCACATCACCGATCATTGTGCGGGCTCGCGGCACGTCGTTCTGCCAGATCGCCAGACGGACCTTGCCTAAACGGGCGTCGAGAAGTCCGGGCCTGATGGCCAGCGCCCGGTCGAAAAAATTCCCGGCTTCGTCAAATTTCTGTTGGGATCCAGCCACGAGACCCATGGCGACCAGGATGTCGGTGTTTTTCGGCGCCAGCCGCAGCGCTCGGCGGTAGGCGTTCTGCGCCTCGGGCAATTGTCCCGCCGCCCGCAATCTCTGGCCCTTCTCCATCAGGCCGGCGACGGGATCCGGCCGCGGCGGACGCAGCCTCTTTCTCACGGTCGCAGGCTTCGCTTTGCTGCTGCCGGCTTGCTGGGCCTTGTGGATGCTGGCGACAAGCGTACTCGCATCGGCATTGTCGGGCTGGGCACGCGAGACTTTTTCGGCCAGCGGCAGGGCAGTGTCCAGATTGCCCGACCGGAACTCGACCTGAGCCATGCCGAAGCTGGCATCCAGATATTCCGGCGCAATCGCAAGCGCCTTGGAAAACGCTTCACGCGCCGCCGGCAGATTGTTGCGGCCAAGTTCGGTGAAGCCAAGTTGCACCACGGCGTCGGCATTGTCCGGCTTGAGCGCCAGCGCACGCCTAAGCAGCTGCGCCGCCTCGTCGAAATGCTGGGCCTGCCTGGCCTTCACGCCGGAGGCGTACAGTTCCTCGACCGTCTGGGCCAGCGTCGCGGCGGGCACTGCCGCAACCGCCAGGAAGACGCATGCTGCAACCGTGGCGCACCGGCCGCGCCTCATCAGCGCTTCCCGCTCTTCCGCGCCAAGAGACGCGCAAGCCGGGCCAGGAGTTCCTCGGGAATGAAGGGTTTCACAAGGTAGTCGTCGGCCCCCTTCTCAAGAGCGGAGACGATGTCTTTTTCGCCCTTGCGGGCGGTCAGCATTACCACCGGGATTTCCGACAAAGCCGGTTCGCTCTTTATGCGGGCAAGAACCTCTAGGCCGTCGGCCTTGGGCATCATCGCGTCGAGCACGATGATATCGGGCGCCTCATGCTCCGCCTTCAAGAGCGCTTCCGCCCCGTCTACTGCTTTGATGACCTCGTATCCCTTTGCCATGAGCCTGAATTCCATCAGTTCGATCAAAAGGGGATCGTCATCGCAAATCAGAACTCTTGCCTTCGCTCCGTTCAACAGCCTTGCTCCGGTTCCGTCGCCCCCCGGAGTGATCAATCCATGAACCACATCCGCCAACGCGGCTCATGCAGAGAAACATTGTTCTCAACTCTCATCGACATCCGCCGATCCTAGGCAATTATAGACCACCTGATTCGCTACGCCTGCATCTCGGCACAATCAGTAGATGAATAAGGAGACATGGTATAGGAGCCGTGAACGACGTCGCTCAGTCTGCAGCCAGACTGCGCTCGGTGCTCAAGCCAAACGTCGACTCAGGCGCGCCGTCGAAGCAATCTTTTGACTTCACCGGCAAGCGCAAGCGGGTCGAACGGCTTCGCGATGACCCCTACCGCCCCCATCGCCAGATAGCGTTCGACCTCATGGGTCTGGGTGCGCGCGGTGATGAACACCACGGGTATCGAAGCCGTCGCCCCAGACCCGGCCAGGCGCCGCAGCGTCTCTGGTCCGTCCATGTCCGGCATCATTACGTCGAGCAGAATAAGGTCGGGTCGCCATTCGGCGGCATCGGCGAGCGCCTGCAAGCCGGACGGGCAGGACAGCACCTCGAACTCCGGCTCGAGTTCCAGCGACATCTGGGCGATTTCGCGGATATCGTCCTCGTCATCCACATAGAGAATCCTTGCGGGCATGAGCGTCACTCCTTGGCGTGCGCGGCAGGTTGGGTGCGGGACGAAACCAACATGCTCCTGACCAGCTTTGCCACATCGGTTTCCGACGCCCTGGTCTTGGTCAGGATGGCCTGCACGCGATCACCTAGTTTCTGGTCTAGCTCCGCCGCCGAAAACACGATGACCCCAGTCTCGAGCGGCAGATCGGCCAGCAGGTCCAACCCCGATCCGTCGGGGAGTGCAATATCCAGGATCACCAGATCGAAGCGATGCCGGCCGATCGCCTCCCGGGCGTCCTTGAGGGTCTTCGCAGAAGTGATCGAGACCCCCGAACCCAACCCCTCCGACATCACCGCAAGCACGCCCTCGTCGTCCTCGAGATGCAGAATCTTCGGCCTCTGCTCGGTCCTGCCAGCAAGGATCTTGGCAAGGGCGGCGTGAAGCCGCTTTGAATCCACCGGCTTCTCCAGCCAGTCGACAATACCGACGGCGCTGCCGTTCAGCGACCCCCTGGCCTCATCGGCAACGGCGGAGATGACGATGACCGCAATGTCGGAATTGACCGGCGATGCCCTAATGTCGTGGAAGAGCTTGATACCGGATTCCCCCGCCAGCTTGATGTCGAGGGTCAAGGCCACGTATTCGCGGGACCTCAGAAGCGCCGTTGCCGTGGCGATATCGGGTGCGATGTCGCTTGAAAAGCCCTCCGCATCCAAGAGTGCCGCAATCACGGCGGCGACGTCGGATTCGTCTTCACAGATCAGAACCCGTAGGCGGCCATCGGGCTTCCGCGTCAGGTGCGGTGGCGGATACGGCCTTGGGTGGTGCCTGCGTGCTTCTGCAAGGTCGAGGTGGAACGAGGTTCCCTTGCCTTCCTCCGTTTCGAAGGAAATGGCTCCGCCCAGTTTTTCGGTGATGGCCTTGACGATGCTCAACCCGAGGCCGGTGCCGCCTATCTTACGGGTGCTGGAAGCGTCCGCCTGCTCGAATTTTCCGAATATACGGCCGCGGAAAGCCTCCGGGATGCCAGTGCCCTGATCCATGACGGAAATACGCAGCATGTCGCCGTCACGACGCTGGAATTTCACCGTGACGGTGCCATCAGCATGCGAGAACTTGATCGCGTTCGACAGAAGGTTCGCCATCACCTGATGCAGGCGATCCGGATCGATGTTGGCCTCAGCGCGTGGGGCATCGTCGATCAGAACGATCTTGATCCGGCTGTCAGCCATGTAGTTGGAGCTGGCGGCAATGGCCTGCTCTAGCACCTGACGGACAGACATCTGCTTGATCTTGAAGGTGATCACGCCCGATTCGATCTTCTCGATATCCAGAATGTCGTTGATGAGGAGAACCAGCCTTTCGCTATTGGTGTGGGCGATGTTGACGAGATTGGCGGCCTTCGGCGGCAGTTCGCCGGCAACACCGGCCGCGATCAGGCCAAGCGAGCCGCGGATGGAGGTCAATGGGGTGCGCAATTCGTGGCTGACCGTGGAAATGAAATCGTTCTTGAGCTGGGCGGCACGCTTCTGCTCGGTGATGTCGCGATTGTAGGTGATGACGCCAACGATGTTGCCCGCCTCGTCGCGGAAGGGCGCCTTCAGCGTGTAGAGCCAACCTTGCCGGCCGTCCGGGAAAAGCGCCGGCTGGTCGATCCGCAACGTCTGCCCGGCCTCCAGTGCGCCCATCTCATCTTGCCGGAAGCGCTCGGCTACATCCCTGGGGTAGAAATCGAAATCCGTCTTGCCGATCAGATCGTCGACCGAAGCGGCGCGAACCATTTCGGCGGTGGCGGGGTTGGCGGCGATGAAACGGCCGTCGACATCCTTTATGTTCAGGCAATCCGGCAGTTCTCGAACCATGGCCCGGTAGGTCATGTTGGACATCAAGAGCTCCCGCCGGCGCTGCTGCCGGTCGAGCAGGACGCCGATGATGATTGTGCTTAGGAAGCGGAATACGAGGGACGGGAACGTGCTCTGCTGCACAAGACCGGTAAGGGCTTGCGCTGGGATGACCAGGAGCGTGATAAGCCCGGCGAGAGCGACCGTTACGCTAAGACCGAATATGTCGTACATGGTGCGCGATCGGGCCGCGACGAAGTGGTGCCACGCGATGCCGACAATTGCGGTAATGAGGATACCCATGACACCAGCACCTGCACCCTGCCCGCCCAGATGGGCGCGATAGGCAATGGAGCCGGCCGTGGCGATGAGCATTGCCGGCCATCCGCCGAAGAACGCGGCCGCAGCAATGAAGGCGGCGCGCAGATCGACGACGAAGCCGGAGACGGACAGGGCCGTCGCCATGGAGATGACCGCGCCAACGCACATGACCAAGCCGAGAAGCAGCGACTGCATCCGCCGCGAGAAGCGCCCGGTGAAATCCGCCACAAGGTCCCAGGCGACCACGAGAATGGAGACCAAGGCAAGGTTGGCGAGGAGTGAATGCCAGATGTCGGTCATCACTTCGGCTCCTTTTCCCGACAAATACCGGCAAAACCTATCCGAGATCTAAAGAAAATACAGACGGTCGGTGGCACGGTGGTAGCGCCTTGATTGCTCGCGCTTCTCAAGCAGTCAGTCAGAAGGCGTTAAGGGCGATGACCTGCGCAGACGCCCCTGCTGCATTGTTCTGCTCTAACTGCTCCCGGACAGAGGCGAAGTTTCCATTGCTAGATCACCAGCAAGCGCGCTTACCTGCAGCGGAACCTGATGGCCACTACGACCGTTGTTCGAAAGGACAACGAAAGGAGATCGCCATCATGGACTGGAACCGCGTCGAAGGAAATTGGAAGCAATTCAAAGGCAAGGTCAAGGAGCAGTGGGGCAAGCTCACTGATGATGATCTCGACCGCATAGCCGGCAACCGCGATAAGCTCGAAGGTACGATCCAGGAGCGCTACGGCATTGAGAAGGATCGCGTGCGGCGAGACGTCGACGACTGGTATGGTCGACAAGACTCGTAGGCAGGACAGTTGAACCTAGTCAAATAAGGGCGCGGTCACAAACCGCGCCCTTTTCGTGTTTTTGGCATCCGTGTGCCGTTCGGCTCGGCCTTGAACAAGCGATTTATGGGAACGTGTCGGCTTCCAGCCGCGTTGATTTCTACAATGGAGATCGTAGCAATGTCCATCCACAAAGAAGACTATCGAACGAACAAGGCTGACTACCTGATAGCGAAAAGGCCAGATCTGGTTGAGAAGACCAAGCCGAAAAAGAAGACATTGCGGCGTGCAGATCAGCGTTCCGCAAAGTTATTGGAAAACCCCGCCGCGTTATCCGAGAAGCCGGCCTCACGCCGTTAGAGAAATCGCAGAAGGTCAGGAGGAACATTTTAGCGATACTGAATGTTCGACTGTCTATGGACAGCCGAACCGTACCCTCCGCAGATCAATCCAGAGCAGCACGAGCCCTACTGAACTGGTCACGTGTGCGACTTGCCGCAAAGGCCAATCTTAGCGAAATGGTGATCAGCGATCTTGAGAACGAATTCAGGAAACCGCGTCCCCACAACCTCGCCGCCATCCGCAAAGCGTTTGAGGATGCCGGAATCGTCTTCACCGTCGAAGGCACTCCATCGCTAGCCCGCTCAGAAGGCGATAGCGGCCTCGCCGCCGATAATAGACAGTGGCGCCGCCGGGAGAAAAAAGGATAAGGGGAAAAGCCTGTGTACCCTCCTCTGCAACCCGATCTCTAAAGCGGCCGCTGACAAGGGCGGTTGTTCACTGACTTTGTTCCGACTTCAGTCAGGCGAACCCTCCGGGGAACCTCCCTTGAGATAGCCTCTGCTTCAGGTCGTTGGCATTCAGGATGGCGGCCAGCTCTTCGGCATACTCCATGTCGGGAAGGTCGACAGATGGGCGGCCCGCTACAATAGCCGGCAGCCCGGTGAACACGTCGAACACCGCCACGTCCCATCCGGTTCCCGCCTTACGCCGTACCGCAGAGTTGCCATGAGGGGATGCTAATGGAAGTCGGGAATATGTTGTACAAAAATGCGAGCGGGCGATCGGACAACGGGCACGCCTTTCCGGAACTTTTGCCGCTGCGACGGGTTAGGCCGGGCATAACCAGAATAGCCGACCTCGGACCGCCCATGCCCGGCAAGCCACATGACCCTGACTGGGAATTCTATGCGCGCCCCATCTGCGGCCAGCGGGTCGACCGGCGTGACTTCCGCCAGGTCATGGGGCACGAGCAACCGGACCATGAGCCGCTCGAACTGGATCAGTGAGGCAGGAAAAACTGGGCAGCCTTCATTTTTCAGTATCGAACCAGCGTTTGCGCGCCACCGCTTCTAGGCGCATGGTGCATGGATGAGCTCTATCGATCGGAAGCTGTCGGAATTGAATCACATTCAGGAGGCCTTGACTGAAGAGGCCATAATCCTGCGCTATCTCTCCGAGATTTCGCGCCAAGACGCGAGAGAGATATGCGAAGAGCTCCGCCAAATGGTAGGTGTGGCTCGCAGCAGCAACAAATTCGCGTCCATCATCACCGGCTCGTGCAAAGGCTAGGCGACGGCGGCCCGCGCCACCCCAGGAAGGAAAGCACGGGCCCGACTGTTGCTGTCTTCCATCTTCCGGAGGGCGAAGACGATGGGCAAAAACTTGGCACCACTCCACGCATGACTTGATACTCTTGGGATTATCATTGGATAATCAGGTCCAACAGAGGCGGCTGATCCGACGGGGGCGAGTTCCCCCCAACGAGCGCCATGTGGGATCGGATGGCGCCACGATTTATAGCGAAACCACTGTCCTGGCCGACCGAACCGGCGGCTGGCTGGTCCGGGCCGGAATGAACCGGGGCAATGCCCGGCTCAACGGCTACGCTCTCGATCATTTGCAACTGGTAACGGCAGATCGTGCCGTGGAGGTCGGTTTCGGCGGCGCAGTTTTACTGCCGCAACTTAACCGTGAGGCAGCATTCGTTTGCGGTGTTGATCGCTCGCAGATGTCGTGAACGCTGCCTCCCACCGGTTCGCCGATGCAGTGCGCGCCGGACGAGCCGAGTTCCGAACCGGGCTAGTCGAGGACTTGCCCTTGCCGGATAGCACATTCGACAAGGCTCTCAGCGTCCACACAGTGTACTTCTGGCAAAGCCTTAGAGCTGGATCCGCAGAGCTCCATCGCGTCCTCAAACCAGGCGGTCGCGTCGTGCTGGGCTTCCTCCCGAAGGCACATATGGACCGGATGAACATGCCGGCCGATGTTTTTTACACCTCGCGAGCCGGATGAGGTCATTGCTGCCTTGCGAGAGGCAGGGTTCAGCGACCCTGAAGTGCGGAGACCGAGCACGGAAACCGCCTGGCTCGTTGTGACAGGCATACGAAGATAGGTTTCGGCGCCTGGAAGCGGAGAAGCCCGCTGCCGAAGCCAACTGGCTTTGTTGCAGGGCCGTGGTTTGCCTAGGCTCCTCTGGGTTCAACACTGGGTGCCAATTGCGCCGTCACTGCGCTGAGACGCCCACGTTTGGTCAGTACTGGCTTGCTGTATTCTTTCTTCACTGCAGTCCCTCTCTAGCGAATTTCGGCAAAGCGCCTTGGGGCCTAAAGGTTCTCACTCATCGGTGCAGGTTGATGGCGTGCACACAGCCGTTACGGCCGAGAGCTTCTCACGCTTCTTTAATTCAGGCTTCTGATAAGTCTTCTTCATGCAGGATCCCCAGGTTTGTCCCTCAACGCGAAAATGCGGTGCGCCGGCCACGATTGTCAACCAGAAACACTGAAGTAGCGGCCGAGCGACGCCAGGGGACCGGCACGCGCGGTCAGGGCGGCGTGCGCAGCGTGGATGCTGCAATTGCCTGGCCGGTTCCCATTGCCTGCTAACGAGCGCACACTGCTGCGTCGCCTCGAAAAATCAAAAACAAACAGGCACGAGGCGCTTGGGAGCGATCATCAGGCTTTCGCCCGACCAGGGAGAAGGCCCATGCCCACACCGGCACAGAGCCGGCTCATGTATTTTATGGGCCAATTCGTTCACAACGAGAGCATCGTTTCCAAGCAGGATATTATCGTTGGCTTACTGGATCACGAAGGCAGTCCGACGGCCGACGCCGACGAATTGCTGGCGAACTTGCATCAATCACTGCAACAGGCCCGGCAGAGCTTGCACGAGGCGCAAGAGATATAGAGATATATCGAGTCAGAAATGCGGAGTAGCGAAAAAACCGCTTCATTGTCAGGTTTGAGCAGCCAAATCGCACCGGTTGCGAAAGAGCTTGTGCCTGCGGCAAATCCAAAAAAGTCTGTGTTCGCGGATCACATCATCAGCCTGGAGCAACATGAGGAACGGCTGGCGGCGCTTTTCGCTGCGCCGCGTCCACCCTATAAAGCGGTGGTATGGGCCAAGGTCTCAGGACCCGTAAATAGCCACCTGTTCTTCGCACGATGTCGGCTTTCAGAAACCGCCTAAAGCGATCCCGATATTGGGCGCAATGGCCATCCGTTCTGATTAAGTCGTCTTGGCCAGCCGTGGTCTTCACTCGACCCCGCATGATGAGGTATGACCAAGAAGGATGTAGACTAAACCGGAAGAGACAAGGTGCAGGTGCAAGGCATTGAGAGAAATAGCAGGAACCGAACCAATCCACAGGAATATTTTGTTGGTATTTATGTTGGTAGCAGATGCGGCTAACATTCCCCTAAGTATCTGAAAGCAAAACGGGATTTTCTTCACTTGAATTCCGCCTCTGGGCACCATCCCCTCTTCTCCCGACACTCCGTTTAGCCGAACCGTCTACGCTGCAGCTTCTGCAAGCGACTGGAATTATTGATCTTTTGCTGTCGCATTGCGCAATTAGGCGTGACAGAGAGCGCTTCGGGCGCATTTGATCCAACGAGGCGGGGGGATGGTATTTCCGTTGGTATTCGACATCCTGATGGTATCGAAACAGCCAAGGGAGACCTGACGAATGGCCCTATCCGACGTGAAATGTCGAAACGCCCGCCCTGCTTCCAAACTCGCGAAATTGTCTGACGGGGGCGGGCTGCAGCTATGGGTACAGCCCACGGGCTCTCGCCTCTGGCGGCTCGCCTACCGCTTTGACGGCAAGCAGAAACTGCTCGCGCTGGGCAGCTATCCCCTTATCTCTCTCGCCGAGGCACGGGAGGCGCGCGATGATGCTAAAAGGCTCCTGCTAGCTGGCGTCGACCCTGGAAAGGAACGCAGCTTGCGGAAGGCCGATTCGGCAAAGGACTCCTTTCGCTCAATCGCGGACGAATATGTTGACAAGCTGAAGAAGGAGGGACGTGCCGACCGGACGATCAGCAAGGTCAAATGGCTGCTCGACTTTGCCTATCCGATAATCGGCGACAAGTGCATTCGGGAGATCGAGCCGGCCAGCATCCTTACCGCCCTCCGTCGCGTGGAGGTTCGCGGTCGATATGAGTCGGCCAGGCGACTGCGCTCCACCATCGGCAGCGTGTTTCGATACGCGATCGCGACCGCACGCGCCGAGACAGATCCGACCTTCGCCCTCAGAGGCGCACTCATCAGTCCGAAGGTAACGTCTCGCGCCGCGATTACCGATCCGAAGGCCTTGGGCGGTTTGCTGAGGGCGATCCATGCATTTGACGGACAGCCTACAACGCGAGCCGGTCTGAAGCTGATAGCGCTGCTGTTTCCCCGCCCAGGCGAGCTTCGCGCCGCTGAATGGGAAGAGTTCGATTTTGAAAGCTCGGTGTGGACGATCCCTGAAGCACGCATGAAAATGCGACGGCCGCACCGCATACCCCTATCAAAGCAAGCGATCAGCGTCCTGACTTCACTGAGAGAAATCTCTGGTGATGGATCGCTGCTGTTTCCTAGTGTTCGATCGGCTTCGCGTCCGATTTCCGACAATACCCTTAACGCCGCACTGCGTCGTATGGGTTACAGCAAGGAAGAAGCTACCGCGCATGGTTTTCGAGCAACGGCATCAACTCTGCTGAACGAATGCGGCAAGTGGCATCCTGACGCGATAGAGCGGCAGCTGGCCCACATTGAGAACAACGACGTTCGGCGCGCCTACGCCCGGGCAGAGCACTGGGACGAGCGCGTCGAGATGATGCAGTGGTGGGCCGATTATCTGGATGAACTCAAGAGCAAAAACCTGCGGGTGATCTCAATCGAGGGACGCCGCAAGCCTGCTGTCCACACACCAACGCGACCATCCACTTTGAACCCAACAGCGGCCGTTCATCAAACGCCGATACAAATCTCCAACCGCCGGAAATCATACTGACCGTCGAAAAACGCCACAACTCGACGCCAAATCGTAGGCCCGCATTGTCAGATTTTCCGGAGAGAAAGTTGACCGCGTTCGGCGGGAAGCTGCCGTTCTGCAGCCGACCCCATTTCCGTCATTCAAGCTGCCGATGGCCGGTTCCGAAACCGGCCATCTACCCGGCCCGGGGCCGCGCGCTATTAGAGCGAGAATCCCGTGGGCAGTGTGCGGTCCGTCCGTTTCGCGGCATTAGTCCGTGGATCCGCTATCCCCGCCCGACTTTAACCTCCACAACCTTCCTCTCCATAGATCCGGGACAAGCCCTTGATGCGCGTCGCGATCGCGTCGACGAGGCGACCAACGATCTCATGGATGATCCCCTCCTGGCGAAGCTCTTGGGCGCACTCCGATGCCATATCGGGCATCACCGCGAGCTGATGGCGGATCGTCCGCACCGTGTACTCGCCGCCAACCTTTGCTGAGGACGCACAGCGCCCCCAGTGGCGCGGCATGATTTCCTCGATGGGATAGACTCTGTCGATCTTCATCGCCAGTTTAAGGTCGCGCATCTCAGATTGGATCTCTCCCCCGAGGTGCGGCAGAATGGAGGAGATGTCGTAGAGCGGAGCTAGGCGGGCCTCGCCCTGGGCTCCGAGCAGCATCGAGTAGTTCTTTGCATGCGCGTCCGTGCCGGCGATGATCCAGTTGAAGACGTTCGCGGCCATGAAGATCTGACGGTCTTGGACGGGGTCGAGGGAGGCCGACAGCACCTTTCTGGAGATCGTCGTGATACCTGGCCCACCCTGGTTCTCGTACTTGAGCGTCGGCATCACCGACAGGGCCTGGCACATGTCCTCCTGATGGATGCGGATGGTCTTGCCCTCGTTGTTGCGGCGGTCGTAGCGCTCGATAACGATTGCCTTTTCGCCTGCGAAGTCGAGAACCTGGCTATGTGCAGCGTCCATGCCGAGCTTGGATGCAAGCTGCAGGCAGAAATGGTCGTTCTCGGTATGCCCGTGCAAGTGCGGCAAAGGCGGCTTGAAGATGTGTGTCGTGGGCGTGTCGCCTAGAGGGATCCCCCAGCGATTGCTGCCCTTATCGAAATGGAACGCCGTCTTTGCCTGCGCACCAGCGAGACTGAACTGACCAGGATCGCCGATGCGCCGGGTCGCTGCACCATCCTTGCGCAGATCGCGCAGGCGGTCGCCGATCTGCGCCTCGGTGAGCAACTCCACGTTCTCGCCGCGGGAAATCTGGTCGCCACGCGAAAGGAACTGGACGGCGCCGGCGCAGTCGCGGCCGACATTCTTGAGCAGGGCAAACGGGTTTCGGGCGGAGACCTGGAACCTCTGCGCCCATCTGGCGAGGGTCTGCTCATTATCCGGCAGTAGGCCCCAGAGGAATGCCTCGACGACCTTGCCCTCGTAGGTCCTGGTGATCGTCGGCATGGACAGGGAGAGCGGGATCGCCACCCGGCCTTCCATCCATGCCTCGTGATAGGAGAACGAAAGCTTGCCGCCCTGCAGGTGGTGGAGCCCCCCAACCGGTCTGCCAGCGATATAGACGTCGAGGGTGTCGATCGGGTTCATCATGATCATCGTCATCTAGAGCTTGTAGGGAATCTCGTCGTCGTCATCGTCGACATGCCGTTCATCGGCATTATGATGATGATCAGCCGACGTCGGCGCCGGCGGGATCTGAAAGTCCATCTCCACACCAAGCGTGGTCAGCGCCAGCAGCACGTTGCCGATCTCGGCGCTGGGCTTGCCGTTCTCGATCCACGACACCCACGTCTGCGTCGTGGTGATCATTTTGGCCAAGGCAGCCTGTGACAGGCCGCGCCGGGTGCGGGCCTCCTTGATCAGGATTCCAATGTCGCGAGCTGTTCTGATCTTCATGGCGTATACGATTTCTGTATGAGCTAGCCTGATATACGCCCGTATATGACTGTATCAATATACGTTACTATATCAATTTAACGCTATATAGGTTCACATATCGGCAACCTTCATATACCATCCTATATAAAATCATTGCGCCACGCAACAATGTGCGATCGACCTTTCGCCACGGTACCATCGAGAATGACCGCTGGTCGAGAACTCAACAACTTGTCGGGGCCGGGAGCGGTCTGGTCCGCTATTCAATTACTGTTGGCGAGAAGCTGTCATTCAGCATCCGGTCTGGCGGCATCGTGACAAGATCGATTTTTGTCCGAAGAGAACGAGGCCGGCCGCAAGAAAAAGCCACGGCTTTTATGCACTTATTGTCTAGCAGGCTTAGTTGTTCCCCTGAAACTTGAATCTCCCTCAGACTCAGTGTCTTCTCAAGGTAGCCGCTGGGAATTAGACATGCCTTCAGGCTCGTTTCAACACCGCGTGTGGCAATGGATTGTCGCGTGCTTTCCGACGCCGGCGCACCTCGATGTACAGGAGCGCAATCATCGCTTCCTTGAAGAGGCGCTCGAACTCGCTCAGGCGAATTCCTGCACAAAGGAGGAGGCACTCGAACTGGTGGAGTACGGACCGGCGGCAACGCGGTCAGGATCAAGAACCTAGCGTGCTCCAAAACGACACCAAGCGCTAACCGTTGTCCAGTGTGGAAGATGATTGCCTTCGTGGTTTCTCCGACGCGCCGGCGCCCGGCAGACCTTCCTTTCTGGCCTTGGCAAACGCCCGGTCGCCTTCCAGGAACCCGACCAGCATAAAGGGGATCAGTTCCGCCACCGTTTCGGACTCGCCATAGGTCTCACGGTAAAGTGCGGCATAGTCGTTGAGTGCTTGGCTCAAGTCGGCGCCAACGGTGATGGTGATCTTCGAAGGTGTCCGGTCCGGAAGTTTTCCGAGTTTCAGGTTAGCCATGAAGTCCTCCTGTTCACCCCGTGTATGGCCGCAACACGAGGTCCTTGTGGACGATGACGCGCAACGGCCAACCAGGGCGCACGGTGATCGTGGGTTGGACGTTCAGGTTCTTTTCAGTGATCCGTTGGCCCGCTTGACTGACGTTCTGCTGGGTGGATTCACGAATTGCCTTGACCAAGTCGCTTTCATTTTCCCCAAAGCTCAACTCGGTACCAACCCCCAGCAATGTGGCTACAGCGACGCCCTTGATCAACTGCCAAGTATGGAAATCCACCTTGTCCTCGAGCCCGGCATAGCCGGCCGCGTCGGTCACGGGCAGATTGTCGATTTCGGTAGAGGAGCCGTCCGGCATCACGATGCGTTGCCACACCAACAGAGCGCGCCTTTGCCCAAAGGCTACAACGCTGTCGTAGGTGCCGATCAGCCGTGAGCCCTGCGGGATGAGCAGGATGCTGCCGGTGACGCTGTCGTGCACATTCTCGGTGATCTGGGCGACGACAAGGCCGGGCAGATCGGAATTGATGCCGGTGATCAGGCTTGCAGCGATCACGCTACCGGCCATGATCTGATAGGGCGAAGCCGGCGTCTGCAGTGCATGCGAGTTGTAGATCCCGCCGGTGTTCCGTTGATCGATGAAATCGAGCTTGCGCTGTTGATTGTTCTGGTCGCCCTCGGCCGGCGCGACGGAAGCTCGCTGGCCTTCGGTATCTGGCTGCGGAGACGCCGTCTCGAAAGGCGAACGTCCGCCCTGCCCATTGCCAAAAGCTTCCGTCTGCTGGGGCCGGTTTTCGATGCGGAAGAGGACTTGCGACTCGCGCGCCTCAATCGCTTGTTGTGCAAGCCGCTGCGCCTCGGCGGAAACGTCTTGCCCAGGTGCGATGCCAAGCTGGCGCTGGTGCTCGAGAATAGGACGGCCGAGATCCCCGGGCAGCGGCGGTCCAAGCACCGGAGCCTTCGGCTTGCTCCCGGAATAGTCCTTGGGCAGCGATTCAAGTCCCTCGGCGGTCGGGTTGCGGTCGGTGCTGTAAAGCTCTTCAGCCTGCTGCTTCAGGCGCAGTGCCGGCCCCTGCAGCGCCATCATCGTGACGCCAAAGATGGTGGCGGAGCCAACAGCTGCGATCGCGACGATTATGCCGCGCTTGAAGCGCACGGCCCGGCGCGGTGAGGCCCGCAGCTGCAGCTGTTCGGGATCGAGTTTGGGCGGAACATTGGGGCGGGACGTGTCGGTCATGAGCCTCCCCTCACCTGCCAAAACGCGAAAAGAGCGATATCCGCCGCGGCAGTTGCCGTCCGTCGGTCCTGGTGATGCGCACCACCTGCTGCTGCTTGGCGCCGAGACGGAGTTCAGCCGCGGCAAAGAGGCGCTCGACGATGTAGTAGTTGCCGTGCATCCGATAGTTGACGAGCTGGTTGTCCCCGTCAGCACCGACGATGAAGAGCGGTGGCGCCTCGCCCTGATCAATGCGCTTCGGGAACTCTATGTAGACCTTGCTGCCATCATCGAAGGCGCGCGTCGGTCTCCACGGCGGCGTGTCGCCGGTGATCGAATAGCGGAAGCGGATGTTTTCGAGTGCTACGTTCGAGGCCGCGGGCATTTCAGCCTCTGCCTGAGCGTTGCGCCGCCGAAGCGCCACGAGTTGGTCTTCGCTGTAAATCCAGGAGAGCGCCGCCATGGCAGTTTTCTCAGTGCTTTGAAGCTGCAGGTGATAGGATCGCCTGTCCGTCGTGATGACCAGATTGGTGGCAAGCCCCGGCGCGAATGGCTTCACCAGCACATGAGTGCGCTGGTCATCGCCTGAGCCACTAGCGGTGTCACCGATCACCCAACGGACCGTATCGCCGGCTGAGACCGAGGTCAGCTTCTCGCCCCGCTGCAATGAGATATCGGTGACGCGCTCCGGCGCGGCGTAGAGCTGGTAGAGCGCGCCGTCGGCAAAGGGGTAAACCTGCACCGCATTGACATAGCCAAACTTGGTGGGTTGTTGCGTCGCCGCCTTGTTGGCATCGGCGACCTGTTCTTCCGGCGAGCGCTTATCTGGGGCGGGCTTGCCGGGTGCGGGCATCAACTGACCAGGCAACGGTAACGGTTTCGGCACTTCCACGACCTTGACCGGCTTCTCCGGCGCCTTCTCGATCGCGGCTGGTTTGAAGTCCTCGTGGTCAAAGGAAATCTGAGGCGGCGGCACTGGCTTCGAGGCACAGGCCGAAAGAACCGCAGCAGACGCCGACAGGATCAAGGCAGCACGAAGCAATGGGGCTCTATTTGTCATTGGCGGGCTCCTTAGGGGAAACGGGGGTTGGCGCGGCGCTGTCGAGCTCGCGCGACCAGTCGATGGCGTTGATGAAGACGCCGAGCGGGTTCTTGCGCAGCTGCTCGGTTGTCCTAGGCGGGCGGATGAGGATGGTGAGGATCCCGATCCAGCGCGTCGTGCTGGCGAGGCTGCCGCGCTCGAACACCTGCTCGGTCCATTTGACCTGGAACGAGCTGTCGGAAGCCCTGACCACGCTGGTCACCTGCACTGACACGCTGCGCGTGCCGATTTGGCCGAAAGGGTCGTTCGCCTTGGCATACTCGTTGAGGAAGAGCGCCGCTCGGTCGGTGGCAAAGTCGTAGGCCGACAGCCAATTCTGCCGCACCAGAACCGCATCGGTGGAAACCGAACGGACATTCTGGATGAAGCGGCTGAGATGCCAGGCGATCTGGGCATCGTCGGGCTGGTAGTTTTGGACTGCCGGCGCGACCGCGTGCGCCTCGCCAAAGCGGTCGACCTCGACGACATAAGGCACGACGCGGCCCTGCATCGACTGCCACAGAAGCCCACCGGAAAGCCCCGTCGTCAGAGCCAGGCAGCCAAAGGCCATGAAGCGCCAGTTCTTGGCCTGGACGCGCGCCGTGCCGATGCGCTCATCCCAGAGTTGGCTGGCCTTCTGGTAGGGTGTTACGGGTTCGGGCGTCTTTCCATAACGCTGAACGGGTCGCTTGAAGAGCATCTAGTCTTCCTTGTCATTGAGGGAGGGATTGGCGCCGCTTCCGCCCCGATCTCCATCGCGCACCGCCTGCGTGGCAGCATTGCGATGGGCGCGTGCGGTCTGTTCGGAACGCAGACGCCTTGCCCAGACCGGCGCGGGGTCAGAGGCTGCAGCGGGCGAGGTTCCTGTCTTTGACGCGGTCGGCATGCCGCCGGTCGCGGTCCAGCCGGCATCGCGACCGGCGTCGGCACTACGGCGGAATGGTTCTGCTGCGGATCGCATTCCCCGCATCGCGGCGCCGCTAACGGCACTCGCAACCCCATGCAGCCCAGCAGCTACCCCGGACAGCCCGGACTCGGGCGATGTCGCGCGCCCCGTTTGCCAAGCGACGGTGGCAGCGGACCCCATGGCGGCGCCGGCACGGACTGCGGCGAGGCCGCCGCCTGTTGCCATGCGCGCGCCGGCAAACGTAGCGCCTCCGGCAACGAGCGTTGATCCAGCTGCGGCCGCCGTTGTTCCAAGTGCCGCGCCGGCGCCAAGCTGCGGCGCGCCGGAAACAAGACCCGAGGCAATCCCGGGGCCGAAAATGCCGAGCCCAAGCAGCGCCAGCGCACCCAGCACCTGAGACATGGCCGCCGCCAGGTTCGGCTCCTGGCCCTGCAGGGCGGAAGCGAACTCGCCAAAGAGCGTGGAGCCGATGCCGACGATGACGGCAAGCACCATCACCTTGATGCCCGACGAAATCACATTGCCGAGCACGCGCTCGGCCAGGAACGCCGAGCGGTTCCAGAGCGCGAAGGGCACCAGGACGAAGCCGGCCAGCGTGGTGAGCTTGAACTCGAGGATGGTGATGAAGAGCTGGATGGAAAGAATGAAGAAGGCGATGAGGACCAAGAACCAGGCCAGAAGCAGCACGAAGATGGTGAGCGCGTTACCGAAAATCTCGGGGAAGCCTACTAGCTGGCTCGCTTGATTGAGGAGCGGCCAGGCGCCCTCGAAGCCGGCCGCGGCAATGCGGCCTGGCCGCAGGAGACTGTCGGCGGACAGGTTGCCGGCCGATGCGTTGATGCCGAGACCGGCAAAGGAGCGGTAAATTATGTCGGCGAGGTTCTTGAAATTGTTCAGGACGAAGGCGAAGGCGCCGACATAGAGCACTTTGCGAACAAGCCGGCCGAGAATGTTGGGCTCGCCGCCGAACGCCCAGACCAAGCCCGCGAGCGTGACGTCAATGCCGATCAGAATGGTGGTGAGAAAGGCGACGTCGCCCGAAAGCAGACCGAACCCACTGTCAATGTAGCGGGTAAAGGTCTCCATGAAGCGATCGATGACTCCGAGGTCGTTCATGTCGCCGCCTTCCTCGTTGTCTTGAAGAACTGCCGCTCAGTTGCCGGGATAAGCCGTGCCGGTGCCCAGGAAACGCTTCGTCGTCTCGCGAGCGGCTTCCTCAGACTGCGCCTTGCGCGCCGCATCCTCGGCTTCGGCCCGGAACTGGGTCGCAAGCAGCGTCTGGATCTGCATCTGCTGCTTGGTCGAAAGCGCGATCAGCTGATTGGTAGCCTGGCTTGCCTCGAGGACACCTGCCGCGCCCTGACTGCGATTGACGAGATCGGCAAGCAGGTCGCCATCGGCCTGCACGTTCTCGACGATCTGCGACTGCGCGCTCATGGTCTGGCGGAACGCCTGCATGGCGCTCTGCCAGCGCTCGCGCGCGGCGCTCGCCACATTGCTGACCTTGATGGTGGCGTCGTAGCTTTCCGGATATTGCTGGCGCCACTGGTCCTGCAGCTTGTCGAGATCGAAGCTCAGGCCGCTCGCCTGGGTCATCAGACCGTCAATCCGTTGGAGCGAGCCGGTAAGCTGGCCCACGGAAGAGAAATCCAGGCGCTGAAGGTTGCGCGCCATGTTCTGCAGCATGGTCGCCTGGTTCTGAAGCGACTGGATTTGGTTGTTGATCTGCTCCAATGCGCGTGCTGCCGACAGCACATTCTGCGTATAGTTGGACGGGTCAAACACGATGAGCGCATAGGCCGGCTGGACGTAGTCAGCCATCGGTTTGGCAATCAGGGAAACGGTGACCAGGCTAGTAAAAAGGCGGCGTCCGATCATGACGATTGCTCCTTGTTAGGTTGAGGAAATTGCTGGAGAAGCTCGGCAGCCCAATCCAGGCCGCGCGCACTGAAGAAACGGGCGGCAAAGCTGCCCTGCCCTTCTTCGGAAAGAATATTGTCGATCAGGGTCTGCGCGGCCGGGTCGGAGGCGCCGCAAAGCGCAAGAGCGATCGGGCCTAGCCCGAGCTCGAAGAGGCGATTGCCGCGGCGCGACTGCAGATAGTAGTGGCGCTTCGGCGTGGCGCGGGCGACCAATTCGATCTGTCGCTCATTAAGACCGAAGCGCTCATAGGCTGCCCGTGCCTGCGGCTCCACCGCACGATCATTGGGGAGAAAAATGCGCTGCGGGCAGCTCTCGATGATTGCGGGTGCGATAGAAGAGCCGGCGATGTCGGCAAGCGACTGCGTCGCGAAGATGACGGAGACGTTTTTCTTACGCAGCACCTTAAGCCATTCGCGGATGCGGGCGGCAAAGAGCGGGTTGTCGAGATAGACCCAGGCCTCGTCGAGCATGAGCAGCGTCGGCCGCCCGTCAAACCGGTCCTCAAGACGATGGAACAGATAGGTGAGCACAGGCAGCACAGCGCCTTGGCTGTGCATCAGCTCCTGGGTTTCGAAACACTGCACATCCGAGATGGCCAGCCGGTCGTCATCGGCATCGAGCAGGCGGCCGAATGGTCCGTCGAGCGTGTAGGGCATCAATGCCGATTTGAGCGCATTGGACTGAAGCAGGACCGACAGGCCAGTCAGCGTGCGTTCCTGCGCCGGCGCGGTGGCGAGGCTGGTGAGCGCCGACCAGATTGCCTCCTTCACCTCCGGGGTGACGGTGACATTCTCGTGGGCAATGAGGCCGGCGATCCATTCGGCCGCCCAGCTCTGTGTGGCCGGGTCGTCGATGTGGCGCAGCGGCTGGAAACCAAGCGCACCATTCGCACCCAACGCATGGTGGTCGCCGCCCATGGCAAGCGCGGCGGCGCGGGCCGAATTGCCTTTGTCGAAGACATAGATTTGCGCGCCAGCGTAGCGCCGGAACTGCAAAGCGATCAGGGCAAGCAGAACCGACTTGCCGGCACCGGTCGGCCCGACAATCAGCATGTGGCCGACATCGCCGATATGGGTCGAAAGCCGAAACGGCGTCGAGCCGCTGGTTTCGGCGAAAAGAAGCGGCGGAGCGTAATCGCCGGTGACCTCGGCAAGGTGCTCGTTCTCCGCTGGACCTGCCCACACGGACGACAGCGGCACGAGATGGGCAAGGTTAAGCGTGTGAACGAGCGGCTGGCGAACGTTGGCGTAGACATGACCCGGCAATGAACCAAGCCACGCTTCGACGGCATTGATGCTTTCGCGAATGGTGGTGAAGCCGAGCCCGTTGACGATCCGCTCGACGGCGCGAAGCTTTTCCGCGGCGGCTTTACGGTTCTGATCCCACACCGTCACCGTTGTGGTGAGATAGCCGAAGCCGACATGATCGCCGCCCAATACCTGCAGTGCTGCATCGGCATCGAGCGCCTTGTTGTCGGCGTCGCTGTCGACGAGAGGCACCGGTTCGTTGGTCACCACCTCGCGCAGAATAGCCGCGATCGATTTGCGCTTGGCAAACCACTGCCGCCGGAGCCGAGTCAGCGTCTTCGTGGCTTCCGCCTTGTCGAGTGGAATGAAGCGCGTCACCCAGCGATAGGCGAAATCCTGGTTATTGAGCGCATCAAGGATTCCTGGCCGGGTGACGTTCGGAAAGCCGAGAACTGTGAGCGTGCGCAGATGCTGCTCGCCCAGCATCGGCTCTAGGCCGCCGGTCAGCGGCGCGTCAACCAGGACGCCGTCGAGATACATTGGCGTTTCCGGCACGGCGACCGGATGACGGCGTGTCGAGATCGTGCCGTGCAGGTACGTCAGGGTCTCGGCATCGTCGAGCGCGCGCACCTCGGGCACGAAGCCCGAAAGAAGATCGAGAACGCGGTCAGTCTCGTCTCGGAACCGGGCAAGCTCCTGGCGCCAGTCTCTTTCCCCTCCCAAGTCATGCGAGTCGACGAGAGCACTTTCCGCGCGCGCTTGGCCATCGGGCCCAGGCATGAAGACCAAGGTCAGATGATAGATGCTCTCGAAATGCGCGACCTTGCCCTCGAAGGCCGCGCGCCGTTCCTCATCGATCAGCCATGAGGCAGCATCGGGAAGGGCCGAGCTCGCATAGCCCAGCGCTTCGATGCGCTCGGCCTCGAAGAATAATGCCCAGCCAGAGCCGAGCCTTCTCAGCGCATTGTTTGCCCGCGCGCATATGCCGATGAGTTCGGCCTCCGTCGCGCTTTCAAGGTCGGGGCCACGAAACCGCAATGTCCGTTGGAAGCTGCCATCCTTATTGAGCACGATGCCGGGCGCGACGAGTGCTGCCCAGGGCAGATGGTCGGCAAGCCGGTCGGCTTTGCCGCGGTATTCGGAAAGCTTCAGCATGCAAGCCAGCCCTTTTGACGAAGATGACGGACAAGCACGCTGGCAAAATCCGGATCACGCCGTGCGGCAAAGACCGCGAGCGTGTGGCCGGCGATCCAGAGGATCAGACCGGCAATCCACTGCTGCAGGCCTATGCCGATGGCCGCGGCCACCGTGCCATTGAGGATCGCCACCGCCCGCGGCGCGCCGCCGAGCAGGATCGGCTCGGTGAGCGCCCGATGGACCAGAACCTCGAAGCCTTCGATATGCTGCTCTCCGGTGCTCATCAGACGACTGCCCCGCCGCCAAAGGAGAAGAAGGAAAGAAAGAAGCTCGAGGCCGCGAAGGCGATCGACAGGCCGAAGACGATCTGGATCAGCCGGCGGAAACCGCCTGCCGTGTCGCCGAAGGCAAGGGTCAGACCGGTGGTGATGATGATGATCACCGCGAGGATCTTGGCGACCGGCCCCTGCACCGATTCCAGAATCTGCTGCAGCGGCTGTTCCCACGGCATGCCGGAGCCGGCAGCGTGGGCCTGGGCCGTGAGAAGAAGCGCGACGGCGGCGAACGAAAGAAAGCGAAGCTTCTTGCGCATGAGGTGACCTTTCAGAGCTGCTGGAGTTGCGGAAGTGTGAGCGGGGTGACGGCGTAATCGCCGCTGCCGTCGAGACCCGTGACCTCGGCGATCGCGTCAACGCGGCGCGCGGGTCCTCTTCCGGCAATAAAGATGACCAAGTCGACGGCATCGGCGATCAGCCGGCGGGGAACGGTGACAACCGCTTCCTGGGCGAGCTGCTCAATACGATAGAGTGCGGAGCGTGCCGAATTGGCGTGAACCGTGGCAATGCCGCCGGGATGTCCGGTGTTCCATGCCTTCAGCATATCGAGCGCTTCCGCGCCTCTGACTTCGCCGACGATGATGCGGTCGGGCCTCAGCCGTAAGGTCGAGCGTACGAGATCGGCGAGTGTGATGGAGCCCCGCCTCGTCCTCATGGCAACGCAGTCCTTGGCCGCGCATTGCAGCTCGCGGGTGTCCTCAATCAGGATCACCCGCTCATCGCATTCGGCGACTTCTGCCAGTAGAGCATTGGTAAGTGTCGTTTTGCCCGACGATGTGCCGCCGGCGACCAGGATGTTGCGCCGCTCGCGCACTGCCTTCCTCAGGGCATCAGCCTGCAGCGGGAGCATGACGCGATCGGCGACGTAGTTGGCCAGCGTGTAGAGTTTTGCCGCCGGTTTGCGGATGGCGAAGCATGGCGCCAGCACGACCGGCGGTAGCAGACCCTCGAAGCGCTCGCCTGATGGCAATTCGGCACTGACAATCGGACTATCTGCATGCGCCTCGGCGCGTACATGGGAGGCGACGAGCCGGATGATGCGTTCCGCCTCGGCAGGATGCATATGCACGCCTGTATCGACCCGGCCTTCTCCCAACCGGTCGAGCCTCAGCGCGCCGTCGGGGTTGACCATCACCTCGATGACGGTCGGATCGGCAAGGGCCTCGGTGATCGCGGCGCCCATGGCTGTGCGCAGCATGGCTCGGCGGCGGTGGTCCGCTGCGGGATGAGAGTTCATCCTTCGCCTCCGTTACCATTGCCGTAACCAAGCGAGCGCTTCCCGGAGGCTATCTGGCGACCGACCTGCTCGACGAATTTGTCAAAGCGCTCTTGGGCGATCGCCTGTGTCGCCCGATCCGGAATTGGCGTGTGCGCATGAAGCGTGATTGAAAAGCGGATTAAGAGCGCGAGGCTCTCCAGAGTTATTTCGGCGTCGCGCCTGACATGGTCGAGATCGCGGGAAAGACGGTCCAGCCGCTTGCCGTAGCGCTGGTCGAGCTCGTTTTCACCACGCCGTTCGATGAAGGCCTCGACCGCTTTCGCGACGATTGCCGATTTCGTGGTCGACGGGTTGCGGCTGAGGGTTTCCAGCTTCTCGCTCAATTCGGGTTCGAGCAGAAACTGGTGGCGAATGCGACGGGGCTTCATACGTCTCGTTCCGACTGGCCGGCGCTGATGCGCCGGTGCGAACGAACATCGCCGAGATCCGCAAAATCGCTTATGGGCGTTATCTACGCCGAGATACGCCTCAGTTGCGGAAAGCGTTCAGAAGCCGGGGATGATGTCCTTGTCGTCGCCCCTTCCCTCGTTGAGGCCGTAGGCGCTCGCCGCGGTAGAAACCCGGTCCATGACGCGCTTGTCTGCGAGTGCCTCGGCGTCATCGTCCGACAGATTGAAGAGGTCATCCTGATCAGGCTCCCGAGAGACGACGACGTGGTCTTCAGGCAGGCCGGGATGACGCTGCTGTTGCACGCCGCTCCCTTCTTCGATTGCCGCGCCGGCGTGTTCGTCATCGGCAGCGAGACGGCGGTCAACACTGCGGACTTGTCCGCTCCAATCGTCGGGGCGCGACGCAGGACAGTCCGCGTACAGACCGTCGCGCAACACCGGCGCCGGCAGCACCCGTTCGGTGAAATTCGGATCCTGGTAATAGCGCAACTTCTGGGCGCGGATCGGCGGCAACCCGGAAACAAGGATTAATTCGTCAGCTTGCGGCAACTGCATCACTTCGCCAGGCGTCAGCAGCGGGCGAGCGGTCTCCTGGCGACTGACCATGACGTGCGAAAGCCAGGGCGCCAGCCGGTGGCCGGCGTAGTTGCGCATGGACCTGAGTTCCGTCGCCGTACCGAGCGCATCCGATATGCGTTTGGCCGTGCGCTCGTCGTTGGAGGAAAAGGCAATGCGCACATGGCAATTGTCGAGAATGGCGTTGTTCTCGCCATAGGCTTTGGAGATCTGGTTCAAGGATTGCGCGATCAGATAGGCGCGGATGCCGTAACCCGCCATGAAGGCGAGCGCGGTCTCGAAGAAGTCGAGGCGACCAAGAGCCGGAAATTCGTCCAGCATCATGAGCAGTTGGTACTTGCGGCTTTTCTTCGGGTCACCTTCCAGCCGCTCCGTCAGTCGCCTGCCGATCTGATTGAGCACCAGTCGCACCAGTGGCTTGGTGCGCGAAATATCCGATGGCGGCACCACTAGATAGAGCGACATCGGTCGTTCCGCATCCATGAGGTCGGCAATGCGCCAGTCGCAGGCCGATGTTGCCGAGGCAACCGTCGGATCACGATAGAGCCCGAGAAACGACATTGCGGTCGAGAGAACGCCAGAACGCTCGTTCTCTGACTTGTTCAGCACCTCGCGAGCCGCCGAGGCCACGACGGGATGGACCCGAGGTGTGTCCGCCGTGCCGAGGTGGTTGGTGGTCATCATCCGCAGCAGTGTCGCGGCAAACGAGCGTTGCGGATCCGACAGGAAAGTGGCGACGCGCGCGAGCGTCTTTTCTTCTTCCGCGTAGAGCACGTGCAAGATGGCCCCGACCAAGAGTGAATGACTAGTCTTCTCCCAATGATTCCGCCGCTCCAGCGCGCCTTCCGGATCGACGAGAATGTCCGCGATGTTCTGAACGTCGCGGACCTCATCTGAACCCCTGCGCACTTCCAGCAGCGGGTTATAGCGCGCCGATCTCGAGTCGGTCGGATTGAACAGGAGGCAGAAAGAGAACTTCGACCGCCAGCCGGAAGTCAGCTGCCAGTTCTCGCCTTTGATGTCGTGAATGACGGCCGAGCCGGTCCAGGAAAGAAGCGTTGGAACGACCAATCCCACGCCCTTGCCCGAACGTGTCGGCGCAAAGGCCATGACATGTTCCGGCCCGTCATGTCGCAGATAGTGATCCTTCAGTTTGCCAAGGAAAACGCCGGCCGGCTCAAACAGGCCTGCCTTCTCGATTTCCCGAGCCGCGGCCCATCGTGAGGAACCGTAGGTGGTGACCAACCCCCTCTGCCGCGCGCGCCAGAGGGAGCCAGCTATTGCGGCCGCACACCCCAAGAATCCGCTGGCTCCGGCAAGCATGCCGGCCTTGTCGAAGACCTCAGGCGCATAGGCGTCGAAGTGAAACCACCATTCGAACAGTTTCCACGGCTTGTAGATCGGCCGGGCCGCCGCGGCAAACCATGGCGCGCCAAGCTGCGGCTGAAAGTCCAGCATGTGGGCGCACCATTGCGTTGCCGCCCATACGCCAACGACGACGATGGCGAACACAACTACGATCTGGCCGACAAGGAGCTTCGTCGGTGTCACGGGCACAGCCTCCACTGTTTGGTAGTAGATGGAAGCAGCATGACGTGACGTTTCAGAAAATCGAAGATACCCAATATACGCGCCCGTGCGATGCAGTGAACGTTGCAGGCTTGGAAGATTGGGCGCCAAGAAGTGTCATCGCGAAGGCGACGAGCGAATGACTTGTTTGGGGCCGGTGGCAGACGGTACGCTATCGGGAAGTTCCAGCGAGAAGCGGACATGCTAACGACGAAAGAACAGGTCCGGAATTGGCCCTAAGCTGACATCATCAGCTTTCCAAGCTTACGACAAGGGTTCGATTCCGTTCACCCGCTCGAGCACTTAGTTGATCTCGTGCGCTGGCAAGAACTTGGCACGAGAGTCCGACCACGCGCTCTTTTCGCCAGGCGCGCATTGAACTGCGTTAGGGCTGGGGTTGGGAGGCGTAGGTGGTGCGCTCACAACGCCTATCCGTTACAATTGCATGCTCCTCGGAAACATTACCGGCGGTGATGACGGCCCGCAGTACAGCTCTACCACTACTGCTGGTGGTGTATCCGTGTTCGGTGGCTCGGGCGGCGCCGGAAATGCGATACTAGGAACACAGCCTAGTGGCTGGGGGGCGGCGGCTATGGCAAGAGCGGCGGTGCGGTGGTCAGGCCAATGCCGCGTCATGACACTATAGACGCCCTTTATGCCTGACTGTCCGGCTGATGCAGACAGAGTGATAATGTAACTTACGGACAGTGGGTGCGGTGGACAGATGGGCCCGCCTTCAACACCAGACGATCTGCCCCTTCCGGACGATGAAATGACTTTTGCAGCCGCTGCGCCGCCAGACCGAAGGCATGAGCGTTGCCGGGCCGCTCGCTGCGGACGGCACGGACCACCGTGGCCGGACCTGGGGCAGAAGATTGAGTTCGATCGTCTCGCCGCAACCACATGGGCACGTCATCGCGGCGCCCCAGAACTCGCCGGCATCGCCGGCAAGGTACACGCGGCCGGGGGCGGGCTCGTCGGGGAAATCCTCCACGTGCTCAAAGAGCCAGATAACCTGCCGGCGGAACAGGCGGTTAAACAGCCGCGAGGGCGCTGAAACGAACCAGGCCCAAGCGGCGAGCAGCAAGGTCAGGATGGGGTTCACGACTCCTCCTCGCTCAACGCCGGCATGTTCAGCAGCGGCGTTGCGTCGCCCCGCCCAACCCATTTTGAGAACATGCCTGACGGTTCGCCTTCCGCGCTGCGGATCACTTCGGAGCCAACGAAGTTGACGCGGACAATGGCGGTCGAGGCGTTGTCGTCTAGCCGGTACGGATGGAGGCGCGCCAGAAACTCGTTCACAGCGATGCTCGCAACCTGCATGTTGATGCTGATCACGGCGGGACGATCCTCCGAGACGCCGCGAATGTAACCGCGGGCGACTTGGTCGCGATAGGCGGCGGGATCGGTCCGCCTCAGGCCCTCGGCCATCAGCTGCTTCTGGGTAAAGACGCGGCGGTCCATCAAGGTGTCGCCATCGGGACGCAGATAGTGGATAGCCCCAACGGCTTCATCGACGCCGCCCTTCCCGTCAGCTTCGAGCTTCACGCCAAGGTCGAAGTACGGAATGGTGTAGAAGGCAGCGATGCGGTTCAGGATCGCACGGCCTTCGACGCCGTCCATGCAGCCGAACAGGACATCGCATTGGGCGACGGCCTCGATGCCGGCTGGCGTGCTGAGGTCGGCGCGGATGATCTTCAGCTCGGTGCCGAAGCTCATGGCGGCAATCGATCGCGCCATCACTTCGACCTTCGGGCGCTCAAGGTAGCTGTCTTCGCGCGTGCTGTTGAGGATGCGATTGAGGTTCTTCTCCTCAACGACGTCGGGATCGATCAGCACGAGTCGACCAAACCCGAGGCGTGCGAGCTGCTCGATCAGCGGGCTGCCGGTTCCCGAGCAGCCGACGACGGCGGCCGACATCAACCTGAGACGGCTCACGGTGCCGGCCCCGAACATCTGGGCGTGCCGCCGCGCGAAGCCGGGCGTCGCAGCCGAGGTCACCGGGGTGAAAATCTTGATGTCGTCGCCGACGACCGAGATAGCGTCGAGCGGCTGCATGCTGCCATCGGGGAGAATAGCCCGCCCAAACATTTCGCCGTCGGGCAGCATCACCGCACTTACATGCGGAAAGGCGCTGTCGGTCCAGCCATAGACCGAATTGAAAATGTCAGCGTCGGACTCGTCGTCTACGGACGAAAAAGCCCGATAGCCGCCGGGGTGGCTGTGAATCTTCAGGACTGCGAGATCGTATTTGGCCGCACGCTCAAGCAAGGGGATCATCCGCCGGGTCGACCAGGTCACCCGATCAGGCCGCCGTACGCTGCATTCGTCGTAGGGGATGGGGAGGATCTCGAGGACACTCACCGCGTGCACCGCATCGCCGCGCCTGCGCCCGCAAAGGGCCACAGCGACGGCCTCAAGGCCGTCGCCGGGCAGAAGGTGCGCCTTGAGGGCCTGCTGCTGGCACCCGGTCATGCGCAGCTTGATCGCCCTCATTTCGCAAGCTCTCGCTGAAGCCATGTGTCCACCTGCAGCAGGTGCGTGCAGACATTGTCGATGCCCGGCCGCCACGGATTTTCCGCCGTGCGATGGCGTGACCATTGCTGGTACTGCCTGCCGTCGAGCGCCAGCGGGGACAGGTTGGCGATCATGCGGTCGCTTTTGAGGGAGATCGGCGGGTCAAAATAGACCATATCGATCTGCTCATCCGGGTAGTTCGGCGGAATGCGGAGCGCGGCCGTGGCCGTGCTCACGTTGTAGCCGTCCGGGATCTGGTGACCGGGAAGGATCAGCCACTTGGCATCACCTTCCCGGATGGCTTCCCAGACACGGCCGCCCTGCGCGAGGCACTCCTCGTCTTCTTCCGAAAGCTGAAATGCCTTGCGCATATCAACCTTCCGAGGGATCGAGGGCGAGAGTCTGGAAGCGCTCCACGTGGTCGACGTGGAAAACCACCACCTGATCGGGAGCCACCGGCTGGAAGCCGGCGCCGTGCACCTTCATCGACAGCAGGTACTTGTCGGGCGCCTTGTTCACCAGGGCCAGGATCTGCGTCCCGGTCATCTGGTGTACCTCGACGACCTTCTTCTCCTTGTCGATCCGCAGACGGTACTTCTTTGCCTTCTTGGGCTTCTGGCCCGCCTTGGCCTGCTCTTCGAGGTCGATAAGCTCTTCAAGCTCCTCGATGTCGCGCTCCAGCTCAGCCGCGTCATGCTTCAGTTCCGCGATCTCGCGGCGTTCATCTTCGGTGTCAGTCATCTTCGCGTTCCTAGGTCTTTGTGTTCGGCGGGCGATGCCGCGCCGGAGGTCGATCTCCGACCCTTGATCAATCCTTAGCATATGAGTTTACGTTTTGGCAAGATACGTTTACACATGAGAAAAAAGTGTTGACTAAGTGGCTGAAAAGGATGACACTTTGAGCATGGAAATCAGCACAAAAACACTCATCACCCTCCTCCAGGCCGCGATGTCGGCGGACTACACCCAGGTCCGCAGGACTGCGAACGGGCTCTCCAAGCAGCTGCTCGACACGAAAGACGTCGACGGCGCACGCGCAGTGCAGGCCGTTGTCCGAAAAAAAGGCGTTCCGCTTCAAACGTCTGGCTATGTCGAGACTCTTCCGGTCGACGCCGGAACGCGACTTCCGCTCCTTGAGGAGGGCGTGGCGCCGACGACGCCTGTGATCCTTGATGAGGCGGCCGGGCATGTCGTAGGGCAGTTCATTGAAGACGCTCAGAATCACGACCAGCTGGAACAGGCTGGGGTGGACGCGCCCATCCGGCTGCTGATTTTCGGCGAGCCTGGGACCGGCAAGTCCTTGCTCGCCTCCCATATCGCGGCGCAGCTTGGCCGTCCCTTGTACGTGGCGAGGCTGGATGCGGTGATTTCGTCACGGCTAGGCGAGACCGCGAAAAACGTGCGCGGGATATTTGATTTCATTCCGGTCCGGAACGCCGTTCTGTTCCTCGATGAGATGGATGCGATCGCGAAGCTGCGCGACGACAGGCATGAGCTGGGCGAGCTCAAGCGCGTGGTCAATGCCGTCATTCAGGGCCTGGATACGCTGACAAACGACGTCATTGTCATTGGCGCGACCAATCATCCTCACCTTCTCGATCCTGCGATCTTCCGCCGGTTTCCGTACAAGCTTGAATTAGGCCTACCATCAACCGCCACGCGCGCGGAGATGTGGAAGGCGTTTCTACGACTTGATTCGCCAGAAGGCATAGCTGACGCGGAAACACTGGCGATCGTATCGGACGGCCTGACCGGAGCAGATATCCAGAATATTTCCTTAAGCGCACGTCGCCGAGCGGTTCTGGATAAGGCAGAAATAAACCTGCCAAATCTTCTCGTGGCGCTGCTTTCATCAAGGTGTGGAAGCCCTTCTCTTGCTGATACACGGAAACTCACAACCGATGATAAGAAGCAGCTTGCCCTGACGCTCCATGACCGTGCGAAACTTCCAGTAACGGAAATCGCGAGAATGGTCGGTGTGAGCCGTCAGATGGCACACAGATACCTGAAGGGAGAGGACGGGGAGGTAGATGGCTGACGAGCAACCACGGCGCCCGATCCTCAATCCGGTCCTGCGGTTCACCAAGGACCCGCGCCCGGAAGGCATAACTGGCCGGTCGAAGAGCCGCACGGGAATCCGCTTCGAGCGGCTGGACGATCAGCGAAACGCGCTCGGCGATGCGTTCGCTAACTTGAGCCGTCGTAGAGAAGCTTTGCCGTCTGCGGCGGGGCGGACGATGATCTATGCGTCGATGTTCAGCGACTCGCGGGCCACGACTTGGACCCCGACCGACATTTTCCACGCTAATCGCGGTGCTTCGATCATTGCACCTTATCGGTCGGGGTATCTCATAGAGATCGAGACGAAGCGGCTCGCGTTCTACTCTAACCTCATGATGGCGGCGGACGACGACCGCGACATGGTCGACATCTCACGCGTTGAGGATGTCCGGGCGTATGATGTGAATGACGTCTCGCACGGCTATAGCGTTGACCAGCTGTGGGACTTGGCGCCGGAGACGCCCGAAGGCAGGGCTTTTACCCTGTGGTTCATGCCATATCGGAGCAATGACAGCGTCGAGGTTGTCCTGCAGGAGATAGCCCGTCTGCGCAATGAGCAGGTTCTGGGGAGCCTGCCGCAGGCGCCGCTTCTGCAACTGCCCGCCCTCCCCGTTGCTCCCGGCGATGAAGCCAATCAGCGTCAGAGGCTCGTCACGACTCTGACGGACCGTATAGCATTTGCCCTGCGCGACTACCGGGCCCGGCATCGCGCAAAGGTGGGCGTGACGGTGCGCGACAAGGACCATCTGGCCTCCATTCTGGGGTCTGCGGCAGTATTCCGCCTCGACCCGTTGCCGGTGATCACCTCGACCTCGCCCGGCCAAGGCACTGAACCGCCGCGGCCGCTCCCCTCCTCACTTGCCGCAATGCCGATCGTCGGCGTCGTCGATGGCGGCCTGACGGCTGCGTCGTATGGCGCGGCAGAGGCCTGGAAGGCGCAGCCGCTCGTGCCGGCTGGAGTTGCCGATGCGGCCCATGGCAATATGGTCAGCTACCTGATCGTACAGGGGCATGACTGGAACAACAACCTGCAGCTGCCACCGCTGTATTGCCGGGTCGGCACCGTACAGGCGGTGCCACGTGCGAACGCGGGCTACCTTCTCGATCCGGACTCCCTCGTCCCCTATCTTGACATCGTCATGGGCGGGCATCCGGAAACCAAGGTCTGGAACCTGTCGCTCAATCAGCGGACGGACTGCGACCTGAACTCCGTGAGCGCGCTTGGGCACGACCTCGCCGTCCTTGCGCGCAAGCACAACGTCCTTCTCGTGATCTCGACGGGGAACCAGCCGAGCGGGCGCATTCAGCCGCCCGCGGATTGCGAGGCGGCGCTGACCGTGGGTGGACGCCTGCACAGGCCTGATGGTACGCCGGGCGCAAAATGCCCCGTGTCCCTGTCTGGTCCGGGGCCCGCCAGCATGCTCAAGCCGGAAACGGTCCACTATTCGCATGTGCGTACGATTGGCGGCTCCGTTTCGGCCGGTCCAGCTTCTCGACGGCCCTTACTTCACCCCTTGCCGCCCACACGATGGCGGCGCTGCGTGAGCCCTCGCCGGACCTGGTGAAGGCGCTGATCCTGCACAATGCGGACAATCCCAAATACGATGTCGCGCTTGGCTTTGGGTCGCCTGGCGTTTCCATGCCGTGGAACAGCCCGCCGGGAGGGGGTCACCCTGCAGTGGACGGCATCCCTCAAGACGGGCGCGGCCTATTACTGGGAGCTTCCCATCCCCGCCGCCCTCCTTACAGGCGGAAAGCTCAACGGGTACGGCAAGCTCACAGCCGTTCTGGATCCGCACCCCCTCGTCAGCGAAATCGCCGGGCCGAACTATTTCTCCGCCAGGCTTGCGACAGCGCTGCAGGTGGAGCGCGGCGGCAAGAACCACAATCTGCTCGGTTCGCTCGATACCAAGAAAATTACCGAGGAAGAGGCGCGCGAAATCGATCACAAGTGGAGCCCCATCCGGCATCACCACAAGCGCTTTTATGGTGTCAGCTTTGATGGCGATAACCTGCTGGTCTACGCCCGCATCTACACGCGCGACCTGTATCTGTATGGCTACGACAACCCGGACGAGACGCCTGAAATGAGCGTCAACTTCGTGCTGACTATCGGCACGGGCCAGGAGAATGACGCCGTCTTCAACCAGATGCATAGCTCTCTCGGAGCGTTTGTCGAAAACTCGACCATTGAGAGCGACATCGAGGTTAACGCCTGAGCTGGATCCCGGCATGCGCCTGCCCAGACGCGACTGTCGTTTCGCCTCATCGCGGAGTCCCCATGAGGCGGAGCGTGGCAGGCCGGCACATCGCCCCTCTCTCCTGCAACGCCCGCTTTTGGCGCAAAGGAGCCAACGCGCGACGTTTGATGGATGTCCGCTTCTGGGCAGCGCCCGTCAACACGGCAATGACCGAGAGGAGGCGCAAAGCTGCCATTCACGTCGTGGAGAACGTATGAGAAGGCGACCTTGACTGCTGAGTGTACTGCATCAAAATCTCTAGTCCTTCCACTTATCAGATTTTGCTTTGGTGATAATTGCCTTGGCGCGTTCGACAAGCTGCCCCAATCTTTCGATGGTCGGGGGCGCTTCGGTGCCTGCCTCCGTATGACTATGGTGTTGATTTTCACTGAGAACTGACCCGGCGTTTCCACCGAGATTTGACCCGCCTTTCATGTATGTTTCGGTTCGGGATTGAGGGTCAAGGTTCTGGCTTTCTCCTTCGCTTTTTTAGGCTCGTGGGCAGAGCTGTTTTTGAATCGGAAGCTGTCGTTTCCGGTTTCGCGGATGTGGCAATGATGGGTCAGCCGGTCGAGTAGCGCGGTTGTCATCTTGGCATCGCCGAAGACACTGGCCCACTCGCTGGGCTATTGGCGATCTGGCCCGATCGTCCCTGTGCCTTCTGCTGTTCCAGCGCATTGACCAGCTCGACCGTCGAGAAGAAGCGAACCCGCTTGTGATGATGCTTGGCATATCTTAGCGCTGATCCTTCTCGACGTCTCAGAGCAAACCCGACACTCCAGACCGTGCGCTCTTGCGCGTCGAGGCACTGACACTTAGGTGAGAAATGAGCCGCCTGCAGAACGACGGGCAGCAGCTGAATATCTCGGCAACACCGGGACGTCCTTCCTCGTCAGCATATTCTGCGCAACGTCTGCGAAATCAGCACTGACATTATACCGGCACCTTCACTTGCAAGCGTTGAATGCGTGGCTCTGCGCCCGGTTTTGGGACATCGGATATGTCGACGAATTGTAAATCGCAGAGCTGATAGGTGATTTTGACATTCTGCTGGGAGCCTTCCGGGAGAGGAAGCCCGCCCTGGGAGTCAAAGCGGATGATCTTCGTGGATTGGCCGTCGACGGTCGTATTGTCTGCGGTCGTAATAAATATCTCTGGATATGATTGACCCGAGCTGTCCACTACCTGCTTGTCATCTTCGGTATAGGAATAACACGGGTACCGCTTGAAAACGATCGCCGACCTGAGCCCGTAGTTCACGAACAAGATTTCAACATACCCGGCCTCCCCCGGGCTGGACCCTCCGCCCACAAAGCTGGCAGCCACAATGGCACGATTTTCCGTCACTTGTTTGGTTAGTGCCGGAAGTCCGACGACCAGAAATGTGGCGATTGACGCCAAACCGGTGATTATAGCCAAGACCGTTGACGCGTTCCCAAGATTGCCCCACCAGCTCTTCTTTTGAGATGTGCCACAGTGAGGACACTTTTCGGCGCCGTGTTCGATTTTGAGCCGGCATGCCATGCAGCGGTCTTCTGAGAAATCTGCAGCTTGAAGTGTCACGGTTCCGTCTCCTTTAAGTTAGCAGGTGCAACACGCTGCGTTTTGGCGGGTGGCTGCGCGCCTTTTCCATGAGTGATTGCTCAGGATCCGCCAAAACCGTTTATGGGTCGTAGGTGGTCACGACTGCGAAGTGATCGGACCCGTGCAACTGACAAGCTTTCGCCGCCCAATCGGTCTGCGCCAGGTCGACGCCGGCGTTGCAACCAAGCGTCGGCGCTTTGAAATCGGCTTGATCGCCAGCCGGCACAGCCATGTGATCGATTGCAGCGTCGGCAAAAGCGGTGTCCTTGTAAGTGCGACCCAGCCCCTGTGAACGCGCTTGCACCGATGAGGGGTGTCGTCAGGATTGCGAAAGTATCGTCGAACCCGTCGCCGGCGACGCAGGCTGCGGCGGGAAAGGGCGCTTTCTTGCATTCAAACGGCTGGAGATTGCAGTCCGCGAAAGCGGACCCTGCTTTGCCCTGTTCAAGACTCGTATTGAAGTCGCCGGCGATGATCGTTGTGCGGCCTTCTGCGGTCGCTTTGTCGGCGACGACCTTCACCGCGGCGATCACGCGTTCTCGCTCGGCCGCGTTGCGTTTATCGGCATCTACTTGACGGGCAAAGCCTTGTGCTATCGCTGTGGTGAGCTTGGCTGGAACATCGATGGCCATATTTTCCAATGCCCGGTTTGCGTCCGTCGCGTCGGAGCATGCATTGTTGATATTGCTCTTCAGATTCACAGGAAAGATCGTAAGGCCGTTCGCCAGATCCACGCGCAGGGTACCGCGGTCGTTGCCTCCTGTTGGCTGGACCTGCGAAAGACCGCTCGAAGTTAGAAGTTCTTCCGCCACTTGCAGTCCGCCGAAGCTTCCAAAGACCTCATGCGTCCGCCCGTCGAGTTTCACATCGTACTCTGTGACGCGGATCATCGGAATCTTGGAGATAACCGCGACCTCCAGGCCCTCGTGGGCTGCTGTATTTGGAACCGATAGGTCGGATCCCGCCACGTGATAGTTTGACCGCCCTAAGTGATTGGCAACGATTTCGGCGCCAGTTCGCCCGATCACCTCGACCATTACGACCACATCGGGTGACAATTCAGCATCCAGGCCCGCGAAGTCAGCTTGCCGGCCAAGCATGGACTCCTCCAACCCAGGACCTATGTTCCAGGATACAATTGTGGTCGACTGTGCAAGACAACAGCCCGTCCACGCACAAAGCCAAGCGAAAGTCACAATTGCACGCATCAACGTCGTTCCTCTAGGTGCTCACCCTGCGGTGGGAGACCTCACACCGGCAAGTTGCGGTAAGCGTTCTTCATGGTTCGTCGCGGGAAAACGGCGAAGGACCCACGTGGGACCTGTCTTGTGTCGGCGGCAGTATCCTGGACAGTGCTGCTTCGGCGTTGCCGCTCTTTTCTGCTTCAAAAATGTAAGGGGCAACATCGCGCGTTTCCGCGGCCTGGGATGAAAACTTTAGATCCACCCAACGGCGAAAATTGAAAATGCCACCCGCAAGCTGGAGTGAATAGTCGAGCGACTGGGTCTCGGCGACGAATGGTTCTGTGGGTGCGCGATTCTTGAAATAATGTCTCAGCGCCTGTTCATCGTAAGGATTGATGGTGAACGGCAAAAGGCCATTCATTTCATCAAAAACAGGGCCTTCAGGCGGAATTCCCCGACCCCAATCGAGGGCACGCGCATGGCAGGCAAGGCATGCAGACTTGAAGTTGTCGACGGGTCCATTGAGGCGCCCAAACAGTCCAAGATGGTGCCGAGGCAGCGAGAAAAACCGGGCAGCTACCGTGGGATTGACCCAGCTCTCCTGCACGGTGCCTCCATCTTCCTGATACTTCTTGGCAGTCAGTTCAGGGTCGTTTCCCCACATCAGTCCCACGGGAACGAGCTTTGACCAGACATCGTCACCAGGTGCATAGGCGTCGTACATGAACGTGCCAAAAACCCAACCTGTCAGGGCGCCAGCCGCTGGATCCTTCACCGCAACATCCACCTGCAAAAGGCGCATTTCCTGCACGGAGCCGCCTTCACCAATGGCGGCGTTCCATATTTTCGACCCGGTTAGATATGGCACCCGCGAAACCGGCGCGGTGGTGAAGAGCAGCTTGATTGCAAATGTGTTGAGCGGGAACACCATGCCCTTGGTCTTCGGTCGCGCGGGGTCCCCCCAAACCTGACCGAGCCCATAGCATCCAACCCCGTTGTAGAACCCAATTGCCCAGTTTTCGGCGCGAGAGCGTTGATGCTCCGAGAGTTCGAAGAGGCGCGATCCTCGCTCGCGGGTCATACCGTGAATGCGCTCGCGAATGTCCTGAAACCACGGCGCGTGGCACCAACTTTGCGATCCTTTCTCGATCCTCCAGTCAATAGAGACATTATCCTTCAGCCCATAGGCAAGAAGAGTGCGAAGGTAACGCTCAGGCTGTACTCGAAAGTCGATCCCACGCCATGGAGTCTCCACGGCTGGGAGGGTCTTCGGAAAGGAAAAATTGGCAACGAACTCCTTCTCCCCGGCAGGCAGACCAGCAAGAGCCATAGTGCTTGAGCAGTTGAAGAGGATACTCGCCGCCGTATCGAGCGAGGCGTTCTCCGCAACGTCGCAGGCGGCGTGAGCCGGCCGAGGCGCAATAGCAAAGATGCCGAGCAACATCCAAATCAGCGTTATAGCATTTGCACAGACACGCATCCGCGTCCCCCATTGGTGTAGTCACCGGTCTGCCAGATTATGTTATACCTGCAGTGATCGTTATTTTAATACCGCAAGGTCCCTCAGTGTCGTCAGGCATAAGGTCTGGCAAACCGTTGCTTCGGGCGACGGTGTTCTACCTCAGGGGATCGCTCTCGCCTTCGACGATACCCCGTCCCACTGTCCATTTTCTGGGCGATCCGTGTTAGATAGACAGTACGGTCTCAATTGCATCAGCAACGATGTCGGCGTGATGTGGTTCATGGCCGTCGTGGAACACTATCTGCAACGAGCTTTCGATCCACCTTTCAGCTTCCGGGCAGTGTGTCTGCTTATAGTCAAAGACAGTCTCGGGGATATCCGGAAAGATTTGTCGCGCAACCAGCTCGGCCGGCCAGATTGGAGTTTCGTTGTTGGGTTGTCCGAAAGTGTCGAAAAAGTTTCGGTTCCTGAACACCCCAGTCCGATAAAGGGTCTCATCGCCGTAGGATTTACCGACGCCCATGCCGACCGAAGTCGCAGCGGCGCGCATTGCCTTCAGCACATCTTCCCGGCGCGCTACAAGATCCGGCTCCAAGCGAAACATTTGAAAGAAATAGCTGGAGATCGCTTTGCCGTGGTGTTGCTGCGGCCGCACACCGGGGATCTTTGACAGCCTCTCATCAAGCCGTTGGCCAACGGCTGTAAAGCGAGCCGCTACTTTAGCCAATTTGGGAAGCTGCGCCAGGAGCATGGCGAACTCCAGGTCGCTCATCCGGTAATTCACACCTGACCCGTTGTATATGTAGTGCTCGCTATTGGGATCCGTGACGCCGGTCCGGTTGCGGTGCTTGTCGGAGAAGTTGAGGCACCGCAGGAAATCATCCTCGCTCCTTACGAGGACAAAGCCGCCCTCGCCACACGTGATGTGTTTTTGGGAGTTGAGGCTGAAGCAGCCAGCATCGCCTCGCGTTCCCGCGGGACGTCCTTTATAGCTGGCCCCCTGAGCCTGCGCAGCATCTTCGATCACTTTGATATTGTGTTGCCGACAGAAATCAAGAATCGGATCCATATCTGCAGGCGAGCCCCCCAGGTGCACGACAATGACCGCCGAAGTGCGACTGGTAGCGACGCGCGCGATCGTTTCGGCCGTCAGCAATCCGGTATTCGGATCAAGATCGGCGAACACGGGAATCGCGTTCTGAAAGATCACCGGCATGACAGTTCCCATGTCGGTGATTGGTGGAACGATAACCTCCGTTCCGGCGGGAATTTGGAGGCCGCCAAGCGCGACGTGGATGGCGGCGGTGCCAGATCCCGCCGGGACGGCGCGGAGACGCTCGCCGCTCGTGTCGCTATAGTAGTTTTCCAAAGCCTCACGGGCCTCGTTCCAGAAATTCCGCTTTGGATCGCCGCTGCTGGTATAGGGCCATAGTTCCTGCCCTGCCAACGCGGCGTCAAGCAGTTGCCGCTCGGCACTGTCAAATCTGCGTCGCTCAGGTGCGGTCACAGGCTGTCCTTTCTGGTCGCGGGTTGTCGTGCGCGACATGCGTCGATTTCTTCACGCCCGAGGCGATCGCGACGTTCGGGCAGTTTGTTTGTCCACCCAGGCAACAAGGCCTCCTAGCTGAACGCGATTGAAGCTTTCTTCGAGTAAATGCGCTTCAGGAAAAAAAGGATAGTGGGCGCTGGGGCTCTTCAGGCCGTCGGGGACGAATTCACGACGATTTCACGCAACGGCGGTAGGACGCCAGACCGCGTCGCTAGCGGATGGGCCAGCTACGCTTCCAGCCAGTCATCGGCCCGGCCCGCAGCCTTCTTTTCTATTGCTGCCATGATCGGCAGCCGCCGCAGCGTGTTGACCGGATAGGCCGGATCAAGCAGCGCCGCTGGAGCAAAGTCGGGCTCCTGCTCTCGCAGAGCCTTAACAGCTTGGCGAAGCTGGGGCACTTCAACGCGGCGCAGCTGCAAGGCCACCTCATAACGCCGTGTCGAGACAAAATCCGGGCGGAAGCGAAGCGCCGTTCTGGCGTGCAGCAGCGCCTGATCGTAGTCAGCCAGAGCGGTTGCGGCCATGCAAGCGAAATGCTCGAAATAGAACTGATAGGGACTGTGCTTTGTAAGTTCCAGAGCACGCCGGGCTGTGTGGTATCCTTCTTCCAACTTGCCGTTTGTGCTCAGGGCGTTGGAGAGCAGCGCCCATCCCAACGGGTCCGTCGGATCGCGCTCGACGCCGCGCTGCGCCATCACGAGCGGGGTCCGCAGATTGCCTTGGTGAATATATTCAATCTGCGAACTGATTGTCTGGACAACGGCATCGTCGGGCGAGTGGCGGAGCGCCTCCGCAGCGAGCTCGGTGACCGGCGCAACGTTGTCCAGGAATGACATCGTTCGATGTTGAAAGAATGCGGCATTGCGCAAGAAGCCCCGCCACACCAGGTACCGGCCGCGCGGCTCTATCTCAAAGGCGCGCTTGAACAGGCTGTCAGCAGCAACGAGGCTTTTCTTGTCAAGACGAAAAAACAGGTTCCGCGCCTGGTGCGCCAGGACAGATGCGCAAGCATCCGCTCCATCAATCGATGCCGATTCGGCAAAAGCTTCGCAAACCCGTTCGACTGTGTTGAGCGCAAGCCTATCCAAGTCGACCGACTCGTGCATCGCGCCGATGGCGCCAGGTACGCTTGCATTGTCGGACCACAGCCGTCTTCCATTCTGAATTTCGCAGGACAGGAAAACGTCACCACCAACCGCAACGGAAAGCACCCGGATCAAGAGCATCGCCTGCGGTTGGCCTGCGGGTGCATCGAGATCATCCGCGCCGCCGTCCCCGTCCGCACTCATGATCTCCAAATCGTCCATCTGCCGCAATGCGCTCAGAATCCGATTCTGCAACAATCGTGCGCCGACATCGGCCGCTGGCGCTCCTCGTGCATCGCTACGCACCAGCACGATGCGTCTTCGGCGCGGCGCTGCCCTACGCTGCTGCATCCATCTCTCGAGGACATGGCTGCGCACGTCGCGGATAACATGTTCGAATTCATGGTCGTGCACGTCGACGTCTTCAAAGGCCTCGACCGTGCCTGCCCGCCTCATGTCGGCAGACGCTTCATACACGACCTTGAAGCTCGCTGGGTCTAGAGTAACGGCATGGCGCGAGGCCACCAGCAGTTGGCCGTGCGGCCCCAACGCGCGGCGTATCTCACTAAGGGCCGCCCGCAAACTGCCTGCCGCTTGTTCCGCGGCCCGGTCGCTCCACAGGCGCTGCTGCAGCCATGCCCGCGTGCGGGTGTGACCAGGCGCGACGGCCAAAAGAGCAATCGCGCCGCGCGCCTTGCCACCTTGTGGCGCGAAATCACGCCCCCCCTCATCGGTGAGGGTAAGCCTGCCGAGAGCATTTAGCTTTAGCATGTCCGCCCTGCAGAAGTATTCTGTGCCCCATATTTACTTACTGCAATTTTCTGCGTCCCGCTATCCATTAGAAGAAGCAAATGTTCATGCGTCCTTGCTGATCCTCGTGGGGAAAAGCAAAATCCTGCTGCTGAAGGGAGCGAAGTCCGTTCGGCAAGAGTTGCTGGGTAAGCGTGAGCTGACACACGCACAATAGCGGCTCCATTCACCCCTTAAGCTCGCATCGATGTATTTCACGGTGTTTTCACGCCCGCGATTTTTTTCCTGATCTAGGATTGCGAGCATCTCGAACGAACAATTTTGCAAAGCCGATTTGGTGAGATCGTTCGAACGATTGAATTGCCCATCGAAGGAGGATGCGTTGGATACCCAGGCACCGAAAACAAAGGTCAGATCGAATACCGGCTCGCACCGGGCAACCAGCGCGGCATCCGCCGATCCGCTGGGCATCATTGTCGACCTCTTGCCACCGGGTTTCCCGACGCGGCCTGGCACACGGATACGGCCGACCACTATTACCATTCACAACACCGACAACCCCGGTCCGGGCGCCGATGCCGACGCGCACAATCGATACATTCGCGGCAGCGACGCAGTCGCGCGCAAGGTATCGTGGCACTTCACGGTGGACGACAACGAGATCTACCAGCATCTCCCGGTCAACGAGATGGGCTGGCACGCCCATGCTGCCGCCAATGCATCCAGCATTGGCATCGAGATCTGCATGCATCGCGGCATGAATGAAGCAGCCGCATACGACCGGGCGGCACGGCTTTGCGTGTTTCTGGGCATGCAGCTCGGCATCACCGTGCCCGAGGGCCTGCGCCAGCATCATGACTGGACCGGCAAAAACTGCCCCAGCGTCCTGCGCGGGCGGCCAAATGGCTGGCAAACGTTCCTCGACCGCGTCGCCTTCTACAGCAGGGGATCGCGCAGGCGCGCAATGCCCGACGTCACCTTTGTCGCAGCGGCAAAGGCGGGAGCCGCGAGCAAGCTAGCTCCAGAGGCCATGGACGACGCGCTCAGGTCCATCGATCATCACTTTGCAGCGCATGCCGACGCCGGCACCGCTGCCGAGCAGGCCCTGCCGATCCCGACCGGGGACCCGATTGCGTTCGCCGCGTCCACAGCAAGCACAGTCTATTGGCCTGTTGTGACGCGCCATCCGCGCGCCTTGGAAGTCAACACGCGACTGGTCGGCGGAGGCGCTTCGGGTGCCAACGCCTCACGTCGCTTCCTTGCCGATCGAAGCGGCGGCGCCCGCTATCACTGCGCGATCGATCTCTATTGTTCCGAAGGAGACGCGATCGTCGCCGTTGAAGACGGCAGAATCGCAAATTTCTACCCCTTCTATGAAAACACCAACGCGCTCCTGGTGCAGCACGATGGATATGTGGTCAACTACGGCGAAGTCTCGCCCAACTCGCTCGCATCGCTCGGCCTGAGCGTCGGCGACCGGGTGAACGCCGGGCAGCGGATCGGCACTGTCGGCCGATTGAACATGCTGCATTTTGAAACTTATTCGAGCGGCACGACCAAAAACTATTCCTGGCCGAAGGCCAACCCCCGCCCGAGCCGGCTGCGCAATCCAAGCCAGCTTCTTCTTGACCTCGCTGTATCTGCCGTGCGGCTCGATGCCGATCATGCCACGACTGCCCTCAATGTTGCAAGATCGGACCGCATGCAGACTGTCAGCGCGCCCTCGATTGCTTTCGCGCCGACGGCCGTCCCGCCAATGGATGAGAAGGATTGGCATCCTTTCGGCAACGGAACAAGGGAATGGCGGTACGACGCGCGTGGCCTTGCCACCCGCGAGAACGGCACCGTCGAGCAACAGCGTTCGGAGCAAAGTCTCGATACGATAAGGAAGATCATGCAATACATGGGCTCGGAGCTGCTTGCCGCGAGCGCCAAACACGGCATACCGCCGGCGCTGCTCTTGATGACGGTGGCGACCGAGACGCACATCTACAAAGCCGACAAGTTCACAGGCCCGAAGACATTTCGCTGGGAGGCGCATGTCGAGAACGATGACGTCAATCCGCCGACGCTTGGGGACTATTCGGCGGGCCCCGTGCAATCGCTCGGCACGACGGCGCGCTGGGTCATCCGCTCGAAAGGCACGGCGTTCGGCCTCAACTACGATCCTTTTGCGGTCGCACCGGTGTATCCGGCCAAACCCCACCCCAAACCGGACAGTCATCCGCTGTATGACTTTGCGACCAATCTTGATCTTGGCGCTGCAGAAATACGGATCCGGCTCGACAAGAGCGGCATTGATCCGATCTTCGTGGCAGCCGCGTTCAACGCCGGCGGACTTTACAGCAGCGCGCATAGTCCGTGGGGTCTGCGCACTTATGGCGATCATCTCGACCGGGCGGCAAAATGGTACGGCGATGCCTGCGCGCTTTTGATTGAAATCGGGATTGTCTAGCCGGCGGGTTCGACAGACGGCAGCAAGGAGGCAGCTATGAACAGGAGCGTCGGCATCGCTATCGTTTTCTTTTGCGGAGCCGCAGCGGCCGGATCGACGGCCGACCTGCAGCGATACAGTGGGATTTGCGAGCCCTCCGGCGGAGCGTTTATCGGCCCATCAAGGTTCGCCGTCGCAAGCGACGAGTCGAATGTGATCCGGATTTATGAGCGCGGATCACCCACCATCTCTGCTTCCGTGGATCTTACGACATTCACCGGGTACGAGAAGTCTGATCTCGAGGGCGCCACTGCGAGAGGCGACACGGTCTATTGGACTGCCTCCCAGTCCAATAGCTCGGGCGGTAGCGACAAAAAGAGAAAGGTGATCTTCGCGACCCGGATTGTGCAGGGCAACGGCGGCACGACGCTCGAACCGACGGGGGTCTTGCGCGAGGATCTGAAGCCGCAGCTGGTGAAGCTTTCAGGATCATCCGACGGTCGCATCAACATCGAGGGTCTCGCCGCCGCACCCGATGGAGGCTTGCTGTTCGGGTTTCGTAATCTCGTCGACGGCAAGGCGGCGGTTGTGAAGCTGAAGAACGCCGACCTGGTGCTCGCCGCGAAAGACAGTCTGGCTGAATTCGGCGATACGGCGATGCTCGACCTGGATGGGCGCGGCATTCGCAGCCTGGAACGGGTTGGGGATCGCTATTTGATCGTTGCTGGCAAGGCCAGTGACGCGGCAGCCGTCGATTACGCGCTCTACTGGTGGGATGGGGAGCCCGAGCACAAAGCGGTGGCTTGGGAGACACAACCGAATCTCTCCGGTCTTGATCCGGAAGTTGCCATGGTGCTCCAGGACGGACGCGCGCTCCAGATTATCAGTGACGATGGAGACCGTTGTGCGGAAGTCGAGGAGGAGGATCCCCCTTCAGATCAGCGCGGCTTCTCCAGCATTGACGTTCCCCTCTGAGCGGCAGCGAGAACTACGAACTCGGATCGTGGCGATCAACGAGATGCGGCTGCGGGGCCTAGCCGCCGAGTACCGTGAGCTGACAGCAAATGAAAAGCGGCAGGTGTGTCGTCAGCGTCTCACCGCCAATCGCAGAAACACTTACGATGTAACCTGGAGCTAAGGGTATGAACTCTCCGATGACTGCATTCTTCGGCAGTGTTATCGCAGTACTTCTTCTGTGCCTGTTTTCGTTTTCGACGTTTTATGTGATTTCGTTGGTCGTCGAAAATTGTCGGTCCATGCCGGTATGCGAGCCGGCATCTCCGTTATTTGGAGACGGCTTCAAGTATGTCGTCACCACCGTAGGCGGCTTGGTCTCTGCATTGGTCATTGCCCACCTGACGGTTACCGAACCAGGAAATGCGCCCACCGTTGGTTCCTTCGCGCCGGAATCCAAAGCCGCCGTCTACGCGACCAACACCGTTGTTGTGCTCTACCTTCTGGCATGGATCGCAACCGGCTTGGCCGCACTCGTTGTCGGCGTTATGCTCTACCCAAAGGCCAGTTCGACCCTTTCCGATATCGGCTCCACCTGGCTTGGCCTGGCAGTATCAGCGGCGTACGCATATTTCGGCATCAGGCCTTCATCCGATAGACGGGTAGGCGGCGGTCCTGCGACATTTACCACTGGCGACCTATCGCAGGGTCAAAAGGTCCCCAACGCATCGGAGTTGGTGACCTGCGGCCCGATCACTAAAAAAATTACACGCACCGATCCCGAATTCGCCGGTCTTGTCACGAATACAAACGCCAAGATCGTATTCAAGGACGAGGAAAACACCGGCGCGGATCGCATGATGACGCCCCGCCTCAAGAGCAAACTGGATTCCCTTGCCAATGTGGTTGCGTCGGAATGGCCCGGCGCCAAGCTGCGGGTTACGGAGGCTTGGGATGAGGACAATGAACATGCCGACGCCTCGCTCCATTACGAAGGCAGGGCCGCCGACCTCACGACCAATCCGGTCGACGGTGCAAAGCTCGGCAGGCTAGCTCGCCTGGCGGTGGATGCGGGTTGCGACTGGGTTTTCTTTGAGGACTCGTCCCACATACACGTCTCGGTGAAAGCTGGATAGGCAAACAAGAAGGTCAACTGCAGCGGCAGGTGTTTCTCGTCACCGCGACACACGTAAGTTATTTCTGGCAGCACAGATCAGCTTGATCGAACTGCCAAAGGTCTTGTGTTGAGTCGCATAGATACTGTTTTTTATCATAATATACTGTTGTATCATACAAACAAGTATGACATATATTATAATTTCTAACTGCCGTAATGTGTAAGATGCGTAAAACTGACGTCAAGCGCATGCACCGAACGTATTGGAGGATAGGTCGATGGCACGTTCACACGCGAAGACTACGGCGTCCAAACAAGCTGGTAACGCCAATCCGTTCAAACTGACGAGAACGAAAAAGGCGCAAGTCAAAGACGCCCACATTATTAGAGAGGGTGTGCGTTGCGACACGGAAAAGAGGGGGCACACAACGCCACACGGACGCACGCCGCTAGAAATTGTGGTCGATGCGTCCGAGGGCTTTATTCCGCTGTGGGCCAAGGGCACCACACTGCGCTGGCGTTTCCGTGACAATTCCTTCGCAGTGTTTGAAAATCAGGCCGCGGCGAAAGCGGCTGTAGAAGAACTGCTCGGCCAAGCCATCTTAAAGTGGGGCGACTCGGCTCCCGTCAAATTTGCCAAGCGCGACGATTCCTGGGACTTCGAAGTCGTCATGAGATCGACGGACGATTGCGATGACAATGGGTGCGTGCTGGCCAGTGCGTTTTTCCCAGACGCAGGGCGTCACAAGCTAACGCTTTATCCGCGTATGTTCGAACAGCCTTCGGAAGAACAGGTCGAAACGCTTATCCATGAGATCGGCCACATATTTGGCTTGAGACATTTTTTTGCATTGATCAGCGAAACCGACTGGCCTGCCGAGATTTTCGGGGAGCATAAGAAATTCAGCATAATGAATTACGGCAACGACAGTAAGCTAACCTCCCAGGACACATTCGATCTCAAGCGCCTTTATCAGATGGTGTGGAACGGCGTGTTGACGGAGATCAATGGGACACCGATCAGAATTGTAAAGCCATTTCATGCGAGCGGCGCGGCCACCGAAAGCGCGCTGGCGCTTGCGGCAACGCGGACCGTTGTCGCGCCATTGCCCGGGGCTTGAGATTCGCGACAGCGGAGCGGGTTTCGCCAGTGCAGACCCAAACCGTCGGCAAACCACCCATATTCTGAACTCAGATAGTTCTGCACTGGAAATTGACGCAAGAGGCATCGAATCGGTCATGACTTCCTTTGCATCGCAAAATCAGCTGCGCGAATTCCTCACGAAGACGACGGCGTCCAAAACGATCGAAGAAATGATGCCCGGTGCTTCTGGGCCGGAAAGCGCGGGGGCGGCTGAAACTCTGACCCGCACCACACTTCAGAAGCTGGACCGTGGCGAAATGCTCGATCCCCGTGAACGCTACCATCTTGAAGCGGTCATCTTGCCGGCGAAGCGACCCGCCATTGACATTGTGGGCGGCGACTTCAGCACACGACACCCCGATTGGCTGCATCTGAACAAGCCGGAACTCCGCGACCGACTGAAGGCGAAGTTCCCCGGCATCGGCCGGATTGAACTGCCAAATCACCCCACGCTGCCTTATGGCGGCACCGGCTTCGTGGTCGGACCCCGACTGCTCATGACCAACCGGCATGTCGCGGAGACATTCGCGGAGGGCCTCGGGACGTCGGGTCTGAATTTCATTCAGGGGCTCGAAGCAGGCATCGATTTCCTGAAGGAGCGCGGTCTCCCAGCGACGGCCTATCTGCAGGTGTTGCGGGTTGCTATGATCCACCCCCATTGGGACATGGCCCTCCTTGAGGTCGAAGGTCTACCCGCGATCCGCCAGCATCTGCGTCTCTCAACCCTCGATCCCGGCGCGATGACGGGCAAGGAAGTCGCCGTGATCGGCTATCCGACCTTCGACATTCGCAACCCCGCCGACATCCAGAACGATGTGTTCGCGGGGGTCTACGGCATCAAGCGCCTTCAACCCGGAAAGATACGCGAGATCGCAGCCGTCGACACCTACTACAACCGCGTCGTCGATGCTGCCCTCCATGACAGTTCCACGCTCGGCGGCAATTCGGGGTCGTGCGTGCTCGATCTTGAGACCGGCGATGTGCTCGGTCTCCACTTCGGTGGGCGTTACGCCGTCGCAAACTATTGCGTTCCCGCGGGCGCCCTGGCCGCCGACGGGCGCGTCATCGACACGGGCGTGACCTTCGCAGGCCCGGTCACGCGCAGGGCGACCGCATGGGACGACGCCTGGCGCCAAGTGTCCACCGGCTCGGCTCGGCCCGAGCCCGTCGACATCACGACTGGGCCTATCACCGCGGACGCATCCCCATCATCTGGCTCAGGAGGACGTGCAATGGCCGCGAATGGCGAAGAAACGCGCATCACCATACCGCTCGAAATCACGGTCCGCCTCGGCCAGGCGCAACTCGGTGCCGCGTCCGTGACCACGCAACAATCCAACGCTACCGCGACGGTTATCGTCGAGCGCGCCGTCGAGCCGGTGCACGAGACCGACTATTCGACACGCAAAGGCTATAATCCGACATTCCTTGGGGTCTCCGTCCCCATGCCGAAGCCGCGACGCCCGAACGAACTGGTCCGCATGGCGGATGGCAGCCACGAAATCTCCTACCATCACTTCTCAGTGGTTATGCACAAGGCGCGACGGCTGGCCCTTTTCGCGGCGGCAAATGTCAGCGCCGATCCCGCCAGGAAGAGGCCGGGCAATCGGCCACAAGCGGACTATGGCCGCAAGGGCCTCGGCGGCATGGGCAAGGACGATAGCGAGAAATGGTTCGGCGATGGGCGAATCCTCGACACCGAGCAATTGCCGGACAAGTTCTACAACAAGGACCGCAAGGCCTTCGACAAGGGTCATATCGTGCGGCGGGAGGACGTCGCCTGGGGCGACACCTACGCCGAGATGCAGAACGCCAATGGCGACACGTTTCATGTCACCAACTGCTCCCCGCAGACAGCCCGTTTCAATCGGCCCGACGAGGAGGCCGACAATTGGGGCGCGCTTGAGAACCTGGTGCTGAAGAGCGCGCGAACCGAGAACCTGGCGGTCTTCGGCGGACCTGTTCTCGCCGGGGACGATCCGATCTTTCGCGGCGTCGACACGGAGGGCGAGATCGCGATCAAGATCCCTCGAAAGTTCTGGAAGCTGATTGTCGCCAGCACCGAGGGCCGGCTGCAGAGCTACGGCTTCACACTGGAACAGGACCTGTCGGGCGTCGACACCGAGTTGGTGGTGCCCGACAAGTGGGTCAAGTACATGCGCCCGATCGCCGAAATCGAGCAACTCGCAGGCGTCGATTTCGCCCGCAAGATCCGTGATGCGGACCAGTTCACCACCGCCGAGGGCGCCGGCATCATGGCGTCGGCCGGGGTCGCCGCCGGGCTGGCGGCCGGCGAAGGTCCGGCCGCGCCGCCTCCGCCGGCCGGCGCCGACATCGCCGATATTGTGGCCTTCTGGGGCGACGTGCAGAAAAGCCAAAAGCCCTCCGCCGACGATATTCGGCTCGTCGTCACCCTGTCGACCCCGATGACCGACAGCACTATTCGCGCTGAGGTCAGCCGAGCGCTCAACCTCGATGTCGAGGTCGGGCCGCTGTTCGATGCCGATCCTCAGCTCGACCGTTTCCGTCTCATCACCATCCCAGGCGTGGTCGCCACTGATCGCTCGGACCTGTTCGACGTCGCTCGCCACCTCAACCATCTGCTCGGCAGCGAAACGGTGGAGCCGGACCTGTCGACCAACTATTTCGCCGTCGGCGCGGCGCCGCCGGCGGACGGCACCGCCGAGAGCGCGAATTTTGCCTTCTGGTGTTGGGTGGACGAGAAGGACGACGCTCCGCTGGACCCGGACTGGGCAATCAACAAGACCAATGTTCGCCAGGCCTGGGCATTCTCGCAGGCGCAGGGGCGCCCGCGCGGCGGCAAGGGCATCCTCGTGTTCCAGCCGGACACCGGTGTGGTGCCAACCCACACCGAAATGCCCACGAAAGTCGACAAGGACAAGCGCTCGGCCAATTTCATCGAGCCCGGCAAACCGCCCGTCGATCCGATGAAGGGCTCTGGCAACATTGGCCACGGCACCTCGACTGGCAGCGTGGTTGCCAGTCCCGAGGCTGGCGCGATGAGCGGCAGCGCGCCGGAGGCCACCCTGATACCGATCCGCGCCATCACCTCCGTCGTCGTTATCGACCAGAGCCGCGTGGCCCAGGCGATCAACCATGCCAGGCTGCAGGGCGCGCATGTGATCACCATGAGCCTGGGCGGGCTTTTTGGTTCGGCATTGCAAGCCGCGGTCCGTAAGGCGGTGGACGCCAACATCATCGTCCTCGCAGCAGCCGGCAACTGCGTCGGGACGGTCGTCTGGCCGGCGCGCTATGACGAGGTCGTGGCGGTTGGCGGCATCAATGAGAAGATGCTGCCCTGGAAAGGCTCGAGCCACGGCCAGGCCGTGGATATCTCCGGCCCAGCAGAACTTGTGCTGCGCGCTGACGCGCGCGATCCGACCAATGCCGGCAAGGTGGGCGGCGGCGAGGGAACATCGTACGCGGTCGCTCACCTGGCTGGCGTCGCCGCGTGCTGGCTTGCCCACCATGGGCGCAACCAGCTTGTTCAGAACCTCAGGCCCGGAACGAAGTTGCAGTCTGTGTTCAAGGCGACAGTGCAACGAAGCGCCCACGTACCACCCGGCTTCGACACGGACGAGTATGGGGCAGGGATCGTCAACGCCGAAGCGCTGCTGCGCCGCGCGCCCGACTTCGCGGGGGCACCCGAAGCGGCCGGTGCTCGCTCGACGACGGATCAGGTGCGGGATCTGCTGGCGGAGACCGGAGCCTTCAGCCAGCTCGAGGCGGTGGCCCCGCTGTTTAGCGACAATCAGGGCTTGCTGGAGCTTGCCTGCATGGGGCTCGACCGTGCCCGCATGGCGCGTGCCCGCGAGGGCAGTCTGGAAGCCATGCCACCGGCGCGGATCTCCAGGGGCTTGCGGACACAATTGGGGCCGTCTCTGACACGCACCACCGCCACGGGAGGGCGGCCATGAGCGATATCGACACGCTGCGGCTTGAGCATACAGCGAGCCGCGTACACAAGATCCTTGGGCGCGCCCCGGGCCAGCTTGAGGCAGGCGGTGTGGCGAAACCGATGGGTAGTCTCGAAAGCACTGGCGCGGAGTCGGGTGGCGCGTCCAGCGGCGGTCCCGCTGACCGCGACGTCCTAGCCATCGCCAGGCGACTGATGGCCTCGCGTGTCCAGGAAGGCCGACCTATCGGCCCCGCGGAGGCGGAAGGGATCGCCCGTACCATCGTCGCCAGCGCCAACCGGGCGCTTCTGAAACTCGACGTAGCGTCCAACGGAGCACTCAACCAAGCCGAGGCGATCGCTCTGGAGGCGGTGGTCCATGTGCGCGGCCGCCCTGCGGTCAGGGTGCTGTCGGAGGGGTTGGAGGACATTGGCGTCTACCCGGAGGCCGGTCTGTGGAAACTGCTCGCCGATGAGCACTTCAAGAACCTTTGGACGGTCACGTCGGCAACCGCTGCAGTGCGGGTCACCGACCGGCTCATTGCCAACCGGCCTCCCTGGGTCCAGGGAACGGCATTCCTGATCGGCCCTGATCTGGCGCTGACCAACCGCCACGTCCTGTTCCCGCCTGACGGTGGCGTACGCATCGCGCGGCGTTTCCCTGGCACGAACAAGGCCCGCATGAAGGGTGACTACGAGGTGCTGCTCGACTTCGCCTTCGACAACGGTGCGGCAAGGCAGATCCTCTACCGGATAATGGACGTGCCGTTTGTGGCCTCCGATTCCGATCCTGTCGACGCCGCGCTGCTGCGCGTCGAATGTGTGCATGGCGCCGGCCCGTCTCCCCTTGCCGTATCACGCGCCGATGTGTTCGACATCGACCGACTATATATCGTCGGCCACCCCGGCTATCTGGAGAGCGTGCCCGACGACATCATGGCGGTATTCGGCCGCCCGGACGAGCGTAAGCGCGTGAGTTTCGGCGAGTTGATGGACCCGGTAGCCCCGGAACAGACGCACATCGTCCACGACGCCTCCACGGTCGGCGGCTATTCGGGGGCCGCCGTCGTCGGCTTTGCCGCGCCGGACGTCCGCGCGCTGCACTACTGGGGAGACTCCAAGTCCGGCAACCGCGCCATCCCGGCGGATGACATCGTGAACCACCCCGAACTGGGCAATCTGCTGCCGCGGCCATGAAAAGCCAGCGTCTTGCCCCGAGACTGCGAACATGAAGCTGACGCCAGCAGAACTGGACGTCTTTGCCACTGCGTGCGCGCGTGACGTCGCGCCGAGCCGTCTTGAACGGGAAGTGCGCGCCTTCGAGATTGTTCCCGACTACGAGGCGTTCGTGAAGGAGAAGTCCGCCGGGCAGGCTGACCCCGTGCTTGCCCTGTTTCGGGCGCTCCTTCATGAATTCAACGAAAAGGGACTTGCGTGCGATCTCGCCGAGAGGCTCTTCTTCGAAATCTCATGGTCGGGGGATCACCAGGAAAGGATAGCGGCATTGGCGCGATCGGTTCGAATGCCGGCCGCGACGCCAAACGCCCTCCAGGCGCTGCTGAAAAAGCGCAGCCATTTCATCACCGACCGAGGACTTTCAGAGCTGTTTACCAAGGTCCGCCCACGGGTGGCCATTGTGGTGGGAACATTCCTCAACGCCCAAGGTCAAGCTGTCTCGACAAGCGGGACCGCCTTTCTCGTGGGTCCCGACCTGATCTTGACGGCTCTACACACCTTCGACCCGCTGCTTTCATCAGGTCGGTCCGCCCAGGTGCCTCAATCGTTTAAGGTCGTTTTCGACTATTGGGCGGGTGATCCGATTCAGGGCACGGCCGACCTCGCCAATCTCCATGGCGTGCGCGTGGTTGGATTGCACCCAACCAACTGGTTGGTTGCACAAAGCTCGCCCGTTCCATGGGCGGGCACCGTGGCGGCGCTGAACGACGAAGAGCTCGCGCAGCTGGCAACCGATCTTGATTTCGGGCTTATCAGGCTGGACGAAGCTGTTGGAAACCTCCCCGTCAGCGGCGGCTTCAGGGCGCGACGTGGCTGGTTCGCCGTGGACATGCCTGCGCCGCCGGCCTACGCAGTCGAGAGCCAGGTCGTCATGCCGCAGCATCCGCAAGGCATGTCAATGCAGCACGCATTCGGCAGGATACTCGGCAACTGGGATCCCAACACCCGTGTGATCTACGAGTTGGAAACTGACGAGGGCTCTTCTGGCGCCCCCTGTCTCAACAGCCGGATGGAACTGATCGGCATCCACAGCGCTGCATACAGGCCTGCAGGGGTACTCAAGGGAAATCTGGCCGTCCGCATCGATGCAATCCATCCGAAAGTCCTCACACATCTTCCGATCAACTCCGTGCAGCGAGCGGCAAAATCGATCTGGCGCGTGACACGGCCCGGAAGTGCCTTGGTTCCGGTGCTGGGCAGGGATAAGCTTCAGACGTGGCTCGACAACGCGACAAGTCCATCGCCCCAGACAAGGAGCCGCAGCAACAGGGTTTATGTCGCCGATGCGCTACAGAAGGGTGCCGGAAAGTCGTTCACGGCGGACATCGTGAGGACCTTTCTGGCGGCCGATGGAACGCAGAATATTATCGTGTTGGGCGGCGACACCGAGCTCATTCCCGAAACTCTGGAGGACTTCGTGCTCGCGCTCGCAGCCGGATTCGGGATGTCGAAGGAAGACCTTGGCGCCTTCCCACCAAGGCCCAGCGTTGACTTGCCAAAAGACGCCAAGGACGGGGACAAGGTCGATCGCTGGGAATCCCAGGAGATGCCGGAGTGGTTTTCCAAGCGGCTCGCCGCGCACCGCACGACCACGGTCAACACGACCGAAGTCTTGAAACGAATTGTTCAGGACAACATCGCGCTCGGGCGTCCCAACACACAAGAGGATCTCGCCATCGCAAACGCGAATCCGCCGGTGATGGTGTCGTCCGTGAAATGGGCGAAAACTTGGATACTGTTGGACGACCTCGACCAGCGTCCGCTGTCATCTCAGGTCCGCAAGTTCACAGCCGGCCTTATCGGCGCCGACATTGATGAGGGTGCGGTGACGGACGTGCGCGCCGAGCTGCAGTGGTTATTCCTAGGAGCCGTTCCAGAGTTCCTGACCTCGCAAGACATGTCCGTCGAGACGTTTTCTCCGGCCGACGTGCAAGTCCAGCATATCTCGGCCACATTTCAGGCAGCTTTTGACGAGGCCGGCATCCTGCAGGATCCGCTCGCCCTTGCATCGGGCGTACTGCTGCTGGTGCCCGGCGTTCTGCAGGGCGAACACGCAAAGGGCAATCTTGACCACACGCCGTTGAGTGTTTGTCAGCAGATTCTGGCAAATCTCATTGCCGGCGCCTACCAGAGCAGCGGGCACAAGCTATGAAAAGCCTCTCCGCCGACTATCTGACCAATCTCCTCGCAAGGTCGGACATTCGCGACCAGTTGGAGAAAGCGGTCGGAAAGACTGCTCTGGAGACGATCGTTCGGTTCGACGCGGCGTGGACGGGCCCCAACCTACCATCGTTCGAGCCGGCACGACCAGGCTCGGACGTGTCGGAGTTCGGAGCGCAGAAAGGCGGTCCCGACTTGCCGGCGCTTGAGGCAGCGGGCCTGTCCACGCCTGCCGATGCCGCGACACCCCCGCTTGATATTTCTGGGGCGTTGCTGCGCGCGGCCATCAGCTACAATTACCACCTCGATGCACTAAACCCTGACGTCAGGACGCGAGCATGGCTGCTTCGCCAGTCGGTTCTTGTTTCTGCTTCGGGCGCCAAACACCTGCGTCTTTTGAATGCCGAGCGACAGCGATTGCTGAATTCGGTCGACGCGACACTCGCGCTGCCTAGCTTGCTTGGTGAGTACGAGGCCGACGACCGCGCCATGCTGTCGACCCCGAACGCCGAGCTCGAGAAACTCGCCGACACGTATCTGCGCGAATTCCTCCGCGGACGCAGCGTCTCGGATGCGCTCTTGGCCAATCACCGCCGTGCGATCACGGCCGCCCGCGAAGAACTCGAGGGCGTCATGAACATCTCGCCCTCCGTCCCCTCGCTGGCGGAATGCCGGCGACGTGCCGGCCTGGCGGAAATCCTGATCCCGCTCGGCATTCTGATCGGAGTAGATCCGGCCAAGGCGCCAAAGAGCGTGGGAGACCGGTTCGTCGGGCGGGCCGAGGAACTGCTCATTTTGCGCAGCGTTGTCGATGAGCTGGCTTCGCACTCCGTCCTGGAATCGGCCAGCCGCGGCTTTCATCGCGTAATCCGCAGCAAGCCGAGGCTGCTTTCTCTTGTCGCGCGCGGCGGCCTAGGCAAGACGGCGCTGGTGGCGAAGTTCCTCTACGATCATGCGACGCTTTCCCGGCAGCAATTTCCGTTCGCGTATCTCGACTTCGACCGCTCGGATGTCCAGCCTCGCGGCCCCGGCTTGATGCTGCTGGAAATCTGCCGTCAACTGTCCTTCCAGTATCCGAACGCTGAGCAGCCTCTCCATCAATTGAGCGAACAAATGCGGCAGTCGCTCATGGGCCGGGCGACCGGCGACCTCAGGCAATGGTGCAAGACGTTTCGCAGCATCATCAGAACTGCGCTCAGGTTGAATGGCGCCGCGACGTTCCTGCTGGTGCTCGACACGCTGGAGATAGTGGAGTCCGACCTGGCAGCGACGGAGGGCGTCGTCATCTTGCTGCGTACCCTGGGCGCCGATTCCGAGGATCCATTTCTCGAATTCTGCGTTGTTGCCGCGGGAAGGTCTGGTGTCGACCAGCTTTCGGTCGGCGATGCGTTTGAGGTCACCCCGCTGAAGCTACAACCGCTCTCAGTAGACGACGCGCGGGGCATGGTCGAGCAGTTGGGCAAAGACCTGCTCCCCAATGAATGGGTTGAAAGCTGGTCGCGGCGGATTGCGGGGCGCAAGAAGGACCCCGACAGCCGCCGGGAGCCGCTCAGCCTGCGAGTAGCGGTCGAGATGGTGCGCGACACGAAGCCCGACATGCGAGCGACCGTCGTCGACGACATCGTCCGGCTGGGCGAAAGCGCCGACGACAAGTTCGTCGCCGCACTCTATGAGCGGCGCATCCTGGACCATGTCCGCGACGAACGCGCCCGCAAGCTTGCATGGCCCGGGCTGGTTGCGCGCAACGTCACGCGCCACATGGCGCGGGAGGTGCTGGCGCCGGTCTGCGGACTTGATGCGTCGGAAGCTGAGGTGGCTTTTGATCTCTTGTCCCGGGAGACATGGCTCGTCGAAGGACAGCCCGGCGGTGACAGCATTCGTCACCGCAGGGAACTCAGGGCGCGCACGCTCCCGCTGATGCGCCGCCGCGATCCGGAGAGGTTCAACCGGGTAGTCGAGGCGCTGATTGTTTACTACGCCGACCGGGACCCCGTCGAGCACGTATACTATGTCCTGCTGCGGGGCGACAAAGAGGAAATCTACTCGGATCGGAGCCTTCACGGTTACCTCCCCGAGTTCGTGGTCGACATCCAGGATTTCGAAACCGGTTCTCCAGCCTGGAATCTGATTCAAGCGAAGTTTGGCAAACGATCACTCGAATTCGACCATATGAGTCAGCTCCCGGATGATCTCTTGTGGGAGCATCTCGGTCGCACCGGCAGCGGTCTGCGCGGCATAAACGACCGCAGGATCGAGCCGCGTGTACAGCTTCTGGCCGAGCGCGACAGGCCGGCCTCGTCCGACGATGTTGGACAGCAGAGTGCTTGGCAGGCAATCCAGATCAAATGCGGCTTCTGGTCGCGCCTCGACCCGGCCGCTCTGGTGATCCCCTCGGCCCAGTTCGATCTCACCCAATTCGCATTCTACGTAGCCCAGCTCTCGCTTGCCGGCGAACGCCCGCCAGCGTATTGGACCCAACGCTATCCTGCGTTGATCGATTCGCTGTACAGCAGCCGCGGCAACGACAACTGGCATGCGCTGACGCAGTCGTTGATCACCGCAGGACTCTACGACCCCACGCTTTTCGCCCACATCGAATGGCGCCTCGGCGATTCGCTCGCCGGCGCTTCCGGCCAGGGCCGTATGCGGGAATGCTCGCTACGATTCCTGCTGCAGGTCGGTTTCGAAACCCAAGGCACTGCACTGACGATCTGGGCAAAGGCGGAAAAGGATCGCATACTGGGCGGAATCTCATTTGCCGAATATGCCATTCTCGTCCACTGGGCGGGCGGCAGCGGTTCGCGCGGACGCGGAGCCTCCGACAAATTCCGCGCTCTTGCAACCGAGCATAGAGACGCTATCGAGCGCGGCTCGATGGCGGAGGTTCCAAGGCAGATACTCAAGGAGCGCGACGTCATCGCTGAGGCGACAACCCTTTTGAGCGCGATCGCGACCTGGGGTGACCGCAGCCGAATTCAGCGTTTCGCGCGACAGTACTGTTCCGTCAGGCAGCCTGAGTGGATCGTGCCGTTCGCCTATTTGCTCAACGCCTGCTTGCCCCAAACTTGGCAACAGGTGGTAGGGCAGGAGGTTTCATCAGATCGATACGACCCCGGGCGCCAGGGGTTCTTCGGCCAGATCACGTCGACGCTACGGCGCTCCCGGATACCTGCGGACCTGATCGAATACTTGATGCTTGCTGATCGTGCGGGCGACTTTGATTCTGTAGTTCGGCGCCTGTGCGAGTTGATCGATGCCAATCGAAATGTTGACATCCAGAGTTTGGACAAGATCCGACGGCAGGCACGCACGAAAATGGTAAATGTCGAGATGGTCGTTCCCGGGCATACTCGCAACGGGTGACAATGGCCAGATGCCCGAACAAATGTGGCGTTCGCGGTCTCAAGAACCGGCTGCGCATGATCCCGCCTCCGTCCATCGGCCCGGGCCGGCTCGGGCGCTTCCTGTGCCGACCAGGCGTTCCACTGGCGTTACGCTGTCAGCCCGAGAAGCGCCTGCGTTTCAGGGATGACATCTACACTTCTACGCAAGCGCCTGGGACAGGTCGTCGTGTTCGAACGCCGACGCCATGCGGTTGACTTCGGCCTTGCCGATGCCGGTTTCAGCAGCGACGCCGCGCCAGTTCTCGACGGCTTCACCTCGCCAAGCGGCTGATGAGCCAGACCTTCGCGATTTTCGAGATCTTCGCCATTGCCGGCGTGCTCTACCTCGTGATCAATCTGCTGCTGATCGCGATCATCCGCGCCATAGAGCGCTCTCTCATGCGCCACGAGACCTCCTCTGGCCGAGATCTGGCGGCGGCGCAACCAAATCGATCGACCGTGGGTTCGTGACGCCCCTGCTAAGATAGAGCGATCCGAAGGCAAACTTGTCCGCTCAAGCACAAACTCGAACTGAATTTCGCTGTCGGGGACGTCCGCTTTCAGGCGGCGGCTACGAGGCCCTGGACGGCCGAGACGGGGGCGCAAAGCAGTGGTTGGCGAAGTAAAAAGATCGAGAACTGTTCCTGTCGCCATCACGCCACCGCCAGTGCCGGCCGATTGCCCCAATTGGAACGGGCCCTGTATTCGGCCGTACGCTGCTCAGACTTGAATTACTCGTCCGGCTTCTGCAGAACGGGCGACGAGGCTTTGGTGGTTTCTTTAAATTTCCGGTGACGCGAAACGACTTCGTCGCACGACAGTGGCTTTTCATCGAACATACGGCGGCATGCCACGGTAGTCGGAGCGCAGGTCCGCAGTCGCATTTCGGACGGCAAGAGGGCAACCTTATCCACCAAGGGCACCACTTGCGTTGTTGGCGATGGCGACGAGCGTCGGCCGCATCCATGCAGGTGCCCGAGTGGCGCCAGCGACAAGTGCTTTCTTGTCGCTCACCGATAGCTGGCGCGCGGCCACCTGGGCAACGTCGTGCGCAAGCATTGGATCCAGGTGACGCAGAGCGTGCACGACGGTGCCAGCGGCGCTGCCCGGGGCGATCAGATGCTTCGGGGAGGCGTGACGCAGATCCACAACAACGCGACGAGAAGGCCATCGGCCAGGTAAGTGCTCCTGGCCGGAACTTGGGTGCAGAGGCCAAGCACGCTCGCAGCGCGAGCGCCCGCGATCTGCACCCGCGAGCCGATCTCGCGAGCGAGGGCCTGGGCGACGTTGTCAGGAGAGGGCGAGAGCGAGGCCAACCCAGGCGCGTTATTCCAAACGAGCAGGGACAACTTGCGGGGGTATTGCCGACTTCGACGTTGGATATTGCGGCGTGGGTCCATTTTGCATGTTGCCAACTGAATCACTGAGTGCCCGAGTTGCACGCGGCCAGTGGAATGAGCAAGCGGCAGCGGGTTTATGAATAGGTGGGGGCCGGTATTTTGCCAATGCTCAAATCGATTATAGTTGTGAAGAGCAGTTTCGGCCGTTTACTTGCCGCACAAGTCCCCATAAAAGGAGACAGCATCGATTCGATGTTATCCCTTGTCTTTCGCGTACTCGCGGTCCGTGGCGCCGAGTGGACGATTGAGGACCGCCAGCCCGCTCACTAGCAGGTCTGCACTGGCGGCTTGGGGCCCGTTGGTAAGCCACAGGAGTAGGACAATGTCGAAGGATTCGGGCAAGGGCGAAAATCACGGCGGCGGCCCCGGGAAGATCGAGATCACGGTGGTGGTGAACGGCCAGCCCACACAGGTCGAAGCCAATCCCAACCAGCCGCTTCACGTCGTCCGCACCAAAGCGCTTAAAAATACGCAGAACGTCGCCCAACCGGCCGAGAATTGGGAATTCAAGGACGAGGCCGGCACCTTGCTCGACGTCGACAAAAAAGTTGGCGATTTCGGTTTCGCGACCACTGTGACCCTGTTCCTCAGCCTGAAGGCGGGCGTCGCAGGTGCCTGAACTCCAAACTGTGGACCCGGAGGTGTCCCGAGCGAAGTTCGGTCGGCAGATCGGCTGGTTCCAAACACAAGCAGGTATTTACCGGGCTCAGGGTTGTTTCCTGATCGAGGCGAGCTTCCCGACGGCCTTCTTCATCTTCGTACCGCCGAAGATAAAGCCACAGATCATCGGTGCAGCTGTCGAGATCGACTTCTCCAATTACGACCTCCGACCTCCGTCGGTGGTCTTCGTAGACCCCTTTATACGCCGGCCGATTGCCCGGAAGGATTTGCTGCTCAGGATGCTGAGACGACCGCATCTACCCGGAACCCCACCGGATATGATTTTGGTCCTCATGCAGCAGAACGCTCTGTCGCTGTCGGACTTCATCCAGGCCAACAGTGCGGAACACACGCCATTCCTGTGCATGTCAGGCGTCCGGGAATACCACGACAATCCAGCCCATTCAGGTGATTCATGGCTTCTCCACCGGGGTTCTGGCGAAGGCTGTTTGGCCTTCATCCTGGACAAGATCATCAAGTACGGGACCGGTCCCGTGGAGCAGCTTCAGTATCAGTTCCAAATCTCAGTGGGAGCCATGATAGCACCCCTACCCGCCATTCCAGAATGACCGAGCTCAAGGATGTCGGGACAGTCGCTCTTCCCCGAGACTGTCTTTCAAGTGTCCAGGCGCACCTGCGCTCAGTTGGGCGACAGGGCCATGAGGGGATGGCGCTCTGGGTCGGCGTTCAGCAGGACCAGCACTTTGGCGTAACAGAGACCGTTATACCGGCACAGCGTCACATTCGGACGGGCGACGGCGTTTGCGTGATAGTTCCGGCCGAAGAACTACACCGGCTCAATGTCTGGCTCTACAAGAGCAGCCTTAAACTCTTCGCCCAGATCCATAGCCATCCGGGCCGAGCCTACCATTCGACGACCGACGACGCCTACGCGGTCGCTACGACGGTTGGGTGTCTGTCGCTGGTGGTGCCCAATTTCGCCCGCGAGCCTTTCGATCTTGCTCGGGTCGCCGCCTATCGACTTGACGCGAAGGCGAACTGGAATGAGGTCCCATCCGCGGCACTCAGGCGGATGATCACGATAACGGGTTGAACGATGGCACTCGCTAACTTCATCGACCGCGCCGCCACGGCAGCTTCTCAGGTGCTGGCCGACTTTCATCTATGCGACTTCAAAGCAGCCCTCGAAAAGCAGGTCGTGGCTGTGGCCTTCGACAGCCAAGCCGCTTCGTGTGCCGAGGGCCAGGCGACGCTTGACCTTACGCTTAGGTTGCTTGCCAGACTTTATCCGGTTCTGGCCATACTCCCCCTGGACATGGCCGCGAGCTCTCAAGCCCAAGCGCTCGAGCGCTTGGCAAAGTCGATCAATCCAAAAATCAGCATCCGGCGTTCCGGCAAGTATGCGACGGTCTGTGTAGCTGCAGGCGCGGTGCACCCATCACTTCGGTGCCCAACGTTTTTCATGGGATCGCAGGGTTGGGCGGCAAAGCTGTCGCGTACGGACCCGGTGGGCTCTGGCTCGAGCTTGCTGCCCTATGGAGCCGGCGCCGCAAGCTGCTTTGCCGCCGCCAACGTCTTTCGAACCGTCTTTGCTTCCCAGTTGACCGGCGCCGAGCTGGACGAGAACATCGACCTCTCTTTATGCACCTACAACAAGAGCAACGCCGGCGATTCCAGCCCCTTAAATTTCCCTGTCGACCTTGGCGAAACGCACCTCGTTGGGCTCGGCGCGATAGGCCATGGCTCGCTCTGGGCGCTGGCGAGGCAATCCGGTCTGTCGGGGCGCCTGCATGTAGTTGATCACGAAGCTATCGAACTCTCAAACCTGCAGCGCTACGTGTTGGCAGGTCAGGCGGAGGTCGGCCTCTCTAAGGCGGCCCTAGCAACCCAAGCCCTTCGGTCCACCGCCCTTGAAGTGGAGGCGCACCCTATGAAGTGGGCAGAATATGTTGCGCGCCGGGGCGATTGGGTATTCGACCGAGTGGGTGTGGCGCTTGACACCGCCGCCGACCGTCTAGCTGTCCAAGGTGCTCTGCCCCGATGGATCGCGAACGCCTGGACTCAGGAGCAAGATCTAGGCATCTCGCGGCATGGTTTCGATGACGGCCAGGCTTGCCTTTGCTGCATGTACATGCCGACCGGGAAATCCAAGGACGAACACCAACTGGTCGCGGAGGAACTCGGAATGCCGGAAGCACACGAGGAGGTAAAAACGCTCCTGCAGACCAATACCGGAGTCCCCAATGAGTTCGTAGCTCGGGTGGCTACGGCGATGGCTGTGCCGTTTGAGCCGCTCGCCGCGTTTGTTGGCCAGCCCCTCCGGTCCTTTTATCAGCAGGTTATCTGCGGCGGCCTGGTGTTCCAGCTTAGCGATGGAAGTCGTCTCCTTCGAACCGTGGTTCCGATGGCCTTTCAATCAGCGCTTGCCGGCATCATGCTTGCCGCAGACCTGGTCAAGCATAGTGCGGGTTTTCCGATGAGTCCGACGACCAGCACTCGCGTGAATCTACTGCGCCCCCTTGGTTCTTACCTCCATGATCCGAAAGCCAAAGATTCCAGCGGCCGCTGCATCTGCAGCGATGAGGATTTCATTGCCGCCTACAGGCTGAAATACGGCTGTGCCGTTGAACAGCTGAGCAACGGATCCGCCTAGGTGTTTAGTCCCAAGGTTTGATGGGTTGGATCGAGCCTGAATCGCTCGGGCTCTTTTGTCCAGATTTTGCAGATGTATTCAAAGGGCGTGAGGCCCTTGAGGGTCTTCAGTCGACGGCCGAAATTATAGGCTAAGACGAAATCGGCGAGATGCTGGCGCAGTTGGTCATGGCTCTCGTAGTAGAAGCGTTTGACGGTCGCATCCTTGATCGTGCGGTTCATGCGTTCGACCTGGCCGTTGGTCCATGGGTGCCTTGGCTTTGTCGTTCGGTGGTCGATATCGGCCTTGGCGCAAGTATGTTCGAAGGCGTGCGCCCATATGATTTCTCCCGCCGCCATGGCTTGCTTGATCAGCGGAACGGCCGAGCCGCCGGCACCTGGGGTCGTGAACTGAATGCCGTTGTCGGTAAGCACTGTGTGGATCTTGTAAGGGACAGCATCAAGAAGATGGCGCAGGAAATCGGCGGAGACCGCTGTCGTTGCCTTCTCGTGCAGCTCGACGAAAGCGAACTTCGAGGTCCGATCTATGGCCACGAACATATGCAGCTTGCCCTGCTCGGTTCGGACCTCGGCGACGTCGATATGGAAGTAGCCGATTGGATAGGCCTTGAACTTCTTCCTTGCCGGCTTGTCGCCCTCGACATCCGGCAACCTGCCTATCCCGTGACGCTGCAGGCAGCGATGCAAGGATGACCGCGACAGATGCGGGATCGTCGGTTGGAGAGCATAGAGGCAATCGTCCAGTGGCAGCAGCGTATAACGCCGAAAGGCGACGATGACCGCCTCTTCCTCAGTCGATAGCACACGACTTCGGATCTCTGGGGCCAGTCGGAAGATCGGCGGCCGACGTCCGGTTCCTCCACTTCCTAACCGTCTTCTGATTGATGCCGTAGCGCTTCGCCAGCGCCCTCAGACTCTCTTGACTATGCTGTATCGCTCGACGGATCGCCTCTGTCGTCGTGGCGCTCCCATGAAGAACCTGGCCCCATAGCGCATCCTTTGATTCGGACGAAAAGTATGCGCCATCAAAGCCTGGGATCAAACATCTAAGAAAGATCTGAGGTCTTCGTTACCGCGGACGGCGCGCTGTCAAGCGCTCACCGATGTTTTCGACCACGATCGAGTGCCTGATGAGAGTGCGGGGCGGATACTATGACACGCTCGGCCCGCTGCTTGCCAATGTCAGGCCCAGAACCCACGACAGAGATCCTTGAGCGACGGCTCGTCGTTTAAGGTTTTTGTACTGTTATCTACGTTCGACCATATTCGTCGTCGAAGCGAACGATATCATCTTCGGCGAGATAATCGCCGCTCTGCACTTCAATGATCACCAGGTCAATTCTGCCTGGGTTCTCGAGCCGATGCTTATGGCCGCAGGGGATGTAAGTAGATTCGTTTGTCCCTAGGAACAACTCCTGCTCGCCATTGACGATCTTGGCGGAGCCGCTGACCACGACCCAGTGCTCCGAACGATGATAGTGCATCTGCAGGCTCAACTGGCGACCGGGCTTCACCTCGATGCGTTTGATCTTGAAGCGCTCGCCTTCCTCCAGAACCGTAAAGGTACCCCAGGGCCGGTGTACCGTGCTATGGACCAGATGGGCTTCATGTCCCGAAGCCTTGAGGCTCTCGAAGAGCTTCTTAACGTCCTGAACGCGGTCGCGGGATGTGACAAGCAAAGCGTCCGGGGAATCAACGATCACCAGATCGCTTACGCCCACCGTGCCGATGACGCGCTTGTCGGAGCTCACATAGGTGCCGGTCGTGTCGACCATGTGCACATCGCCGCGTATCCTGTTCCCGCTTTCGTCGGGGGCGATTAAATCGGCCATTGCGTTCCAAGATCCGATGTCGTTCCAATCCATGTGGCAGGGAATCACGGCAAGTCTGTTAGTCTTCTCCATGACAGCGTGGTCGAGCGAGATTCGCGGCGCGGAACCGAAATGCTCAGGCGCGAGTTCGATTTTGGCAAAGCCTTGGCATTGACTGGCGCGGGCGTTCTGGTAGCTGTCGGCGACGGCTTGGAGCACCTCGGGACAATGCAAAACCATCTCGTCGAGCATGGTTTGCGCACTGAAGCAGAAGATACCGGCGTTCCAGAAGAAGCGTTGAGACGCGACATAGGCTTTGGCTGTATCCAGATCCGGTTTTTCAACGAAACGGACGACGTTCTCACCATCTGCTTCGATGTAGCCGAATGCGGTGTCCGGTCTGGTTGGGGTGATGCCCAATGTGGCGATCCGCCCGAGCTTCGCATGTTCCATGGCCAGGCCCATCACGTCTAAAAACGCAGGCAGGTTGCTAATCAGGTGATCGGCCGGAAAGACGCACAGGATCGCGTCAGGGCCTTGCGTTGCCCTCGCATGGATCGCGGCTGCAGCCACGGCGGCGGCCGTATCCCGAGCTTCGGGCTCGAGCAGAAAGGTGCGTGGCAGGACCACGGAATCCAGTTCGTCAAATTCGTCCTTGGTCAGGAAGAGGTGGTCCCCGGATGTCACAGCGACGAGTTCCACGACACCTTCTATCGAAGCGGCGCGCAGCACAGTGTGCTGAATGAGAGAATATCCATCCGCCACTTTGAGGAAAGGTTTGGGGTGCGATTGCCTTGAGGCGGGCCATAGCCGCGATCCGGCTCCGCCGCTGATGATCACGGGAATGACTTTCATAACCAACCTCAATTTCGTCTCTGGAGTGATCGCCCGCGTTCTTTCGAGCGTCAGCGTCACGATCGCCGTCGCTCTGGCTTGTCTGCGGCCCCCGCGTAACAGCGAAGTTCTGGCACGTTGCAGGCGGCGTCAGATGACGACGGTATCGGTAATGTACGACGCCTCCACTGGCGTCGGTGAGAAATGCGCATTCAACTATGCCTGTTGGTTGCGTCTGCCGAATTGCGCAGGTGGCGGGTCTTAACTGAGATCAGAGACTTGGCTGCCTTCTATCAAAATCAAACGACTTGGCTCTTTCAGATCGAATTCAATTACCCGTGGTGCGAAAAGGCGTGCATATCGTGTAAAGGCGCTCGTCGGGGGAAACCGAATTACGGTATCGCAGCGCCCGAGAAGATACATCTCAACGAGGGCGGAAATTCCGCCGTCAATCCCGAGTGCTGCAGTGTGTAAAGGGCCACCTTGATTGGATCCGAAGTGCTTCGGGACAGTGAGCAGATCGGGAAACCTGGCCGACAGAAGATCCAGTATCCGCGCGCTGTCGGTGCATAAGAACAGCCGCACAGGCCTGGGGTGCGGTAACGCCTTAGCCTTGTCAATTGCAGCGCACACTTGCCGAACGGCGAGCTCCGGATCGGCCCAGTAGGGCGCATGCTCCATGATGTCTTCACCGTTACCGTGCCGAACATGAATCCCGATGATGCTGTGCCCCTCAAAACATTCCTGATAAATGGCATCTATGCGGGCTTGAATTTCTGGCCGAGGCTGGACACTCTGGAACACCTGCCGCTCTGCATCCTCATCGCACCGCCACATCAGACAAGCGTCACACACTACTGTGTTCGCTTCGACATCGTGTTCGGCCTGAAAGAGCTCGCCCAACTCATCGCGCTCTTGGAAAATCTGCTCATCTGGCCGGTAAAGGCACTCGATCGCCGGCCTGTTCCACCACTCCGGGAAGAATGGACCAGGGAAGGAAACGTCGTTGATCCGGTCGTCGGAAATAGCCGGCACGCCAGCGATGTCATTGATCGGCTGGAAGAACACCGGAAACGCATTTGTGAAGGGTTGGTCGAGGTAGCAGGCCCCCCGCCAGTCGATGACTAGAGTTCGTCCCGACCGCTGCGCGTAGCGCCAAGCGGCCGCCAATGACCACAGACAATCACCGAACCCCGTACGCCTCCGAGAGACGACGAACCGGCACTTTTCCAATCCACTAACATGCATTTTCGGAAATCTCGTTCAGAGAGGAGGTTGCCCGGTTTGGTATCCTTAGTCGACACGTAGACCCTGACGCGGGGCGCTTGGCAGAGGCCGGGCCATAGGGCAGAAGAGCTCACTCAGCACTGCCCACTAATCCCGTGACGCTCGCACAGCTTGAAGCCGATGCCCTCGCTTCCGGTTCAGCCTTCTCTACTGGGCCTCCGCGGCATATGTAAAATCTATTGAGTGGATGCCGGCCATCCATGTGTTGGATGCCATGATGAAGGGCTCGGCTGACGCGGGCCCGGCCAATAGAGCCGAAACAGCCGGGAAACGCTGCGACACTGCCTGCCGAAGCAAATCATTCCGTCGACGCCGTACGCCAAGGTGCAAGGCTGCATACAGCAACCGGTACCGGGCGAGATGAGGTCGACGGCTCGACGCGCCTGGAGCCAGCTGATCGACAGAATCTGCAGTCGGCTCCCAAAGTTCTGCACGACCTGTGCCGGATGCTGTGGTGAGGGCTCGGGGCCACGAACTTTGTCCTCGCTCCGAACGGAAGCTCGCGCCTCCGACTCCGGGCCGGCGATGCGCTCTCGCTGCTCGGTCAGACCATCCATTCTGTGGATGCACTTTATCCAAACAATCGATTTCACTGATCCAAACAATTCCCATTAGAAGACGCTGAAGCAAGAAAGAAAGGCGTCCTCACTCGCTGATAGATGAGCAAATCAGCTGCAAGGTGCTTGGAGTACAGTCGCTCACGGCGTGAGCTGAGCGGCACTCTGACCGCATGTACGAATCCGTCAGGTTAGCGGCGCAACTCTATTTTGCTGTGACTCCAAGCAAGAGCAGGTGTGCTCGGCTGGCGGACTGTCAATGACGAGCCGCGCGCCGCATCTGTCGAAGTGCTCCATAGAGCAAGGGGCGGGCCGCACATTGTGTCGGCGTGGCGAGCCGAAGCCGAAACTTTAAACTTTAATAGAGCAGGAATAGAATGGGTGATAGCAGGAAAGTTGCTCTTATTACGGGCATAACTGGACAGGATGGTGCCTATCTTGCCCGTCTTCTTCTCAAAAAAGGCTACGTCGTTCATGGGATTAAGCGACGTTCCTCTTCCTTCAACACGGGTCGTATCGAAGACGTCTACCAAGACCCGCACGAATCCGATCCGCGCCTAGTCTTGCATTACGGTGATCTCACTGATTCGACTAACCTCATCCGCGTGGTTCAGGAATCTCAGCCAGATGAAATTTACAACTTGGCTGCTCAGAGCCATGTCCAGGTGTCGTTCGAAACACCTGAGTACACAGCGAACGCGGACGGTATCGGTACATTGCGACTTCTTGAGGCGATTCGCCTCCTCGGTCTGACGGACAAGACCCGCTTCTATCAAGCCTCGACTTCAGAGCTATACGGCCTCGTGCAGTCCGTACCGCAGAACGAAACGACGCCCTTTTATCCGCGCAGCCCTTACGCCGCCGCCAAGCTCTACGCCTACTGGATGGTCGTCAATTATCGCGAGGGCTATGGTATGCACGCTTCCAACGGCATTCTTTTTAATCACGAAAGCCCCCTTCGTGGCGAAACTTTTGTGACGCGCAAGATCACACGCGCTGCCGCTGCTATCTACCTGGGCAAGCAGGACAAGCTTTATCTCGGCAATCTCGATGCTCAACGCGATTGGGGCCATGCGCGTGAGTACGTGCGAGGTATGTGGATGATGATGCAGCAGGATCAACCGGATGATTACGTGCTGGCTACGGGTAAAACGACCCCTGTCCGCCAATTCGTCGAGTGGGTCTTCGAAGATGTCGGCGTCGAGATCGAATGGCGTGGCCAGGGAGTCGACGAAAAGGGCTATGATGTAGAGACCGGCAGATGCCTAGTCCAAGTAGACCCACGCTACTTCCGCCCCACGGAAGTCGATCTTCTCCTGGGTGACGCTACCAAGGCGAAGGAGAAGCTCGGTTGGGTGCATGAGACATCCGTGCGCGAGCTTGCCGCGGAAATGGTCCGGGAAGACCTAAAGGTCATGCAGACATCGGTAATAATGAAGGAAGCGTAATGTATGATCTGAAGGGAAAAACCGTGTGGGTCGCGGGCCACAAAGGTATGGTAGGCAGCGCTGTTGTACGCCGCCTCGCGTCTGAAGACTGCAAAGTTGTGGCCGCCCCTCGGGAAGAGCTAGATCTCAAGCGACAGACTGAGGTCGAGAACTTCGTGGCAGTGACGAAACCGGACGCTATTGTCATGGCGGCGGCAAAGGTAGGCGGTATTCTCGCGAACTCTACCTATCCGGTCGACTTTCTTTACGACAATCTGGTGATCGAGTCCAATATCTTCGCGGCAGCCCACGATAACAATGTCGACCGCGTCCTCTTCCTCGGCTCGTCTTGCATCTATCCGAAGATGGCACCCCAGCCGATTCCTGAGAACGCGCTCTTGACCGGGCCACTAGAGCGAACCAACGAATGGTACGCCGTCGCCAAGATCACCGGCATCAAACTGGCTCAAGCCTATCGTCAGCAATATGGCCGCGACTACATCTCGGCTATGCCGACGAATCTCTACGGGCCAGGTGACAATTATGACTTGCAGTCAGGCCACGTCATTCCAGCGCTGATCCGGAAAGCGCATGAAGCTAAGCTCATAAGTGATAAGCAAATCACCATCTGGGGCACGGGCACACCACGCCGGGAATTCATGCACGTGGACGACTGCGCCGACGCATTAGTCTTCCTTCTGAAGAACTACTCTGGCCATGACCACGTCAATCTCGGCTACGGACAGGACATCACGATCCTAGAGCTGACCAGAATGATCTGCGGTGTAGTCGGATTTACTGGGGAGATCGTGCATGATAACTCTAAACCCGACGGCACACCGCGAAAGCTGATGAGCGTCGACAAGCTGCGCACTTTGGGATGGGCGGCAAAGATCAGTCTCATGGAAGGCATCGAGAGTGCCTATCATGCATTTCTGAACGGCAGCTACACCGAACGGCGATAGACAATGAGGATTTGCTGCATCTCAGGCCTGTGGCGCTTTTGCGACCCAGAGCATGAATTGGGACGGAGACAACTCGATTGGCGAGCATTCATGTGAGGCAGCGGCGAGGAGGCCCTGCCGGACCTCAGCGCCATCCGCCCGAATCGTCGCCGTGAATGTCACGGTGCGCTGCCCTCGCTGACGCCGACCGCATCAATCCTCACAAAAGCGTAGCCGTCGAGAACCGAACCCGTCAATGGTAACGAAATGTACTTCTGTTTTTATCGCAGGCATTTGTCGGTAGGCATTCCGAACAGGCCAAGGTTTGAGTAAAAACACGGTCAGCAACGTCGGACTAGGTATGAATTTCGGAACAAGTGGATTACGGGGCCTAGCGACAGAATTGGCAGGAGCCGCCTCTGCCCTATATGCAACGGCATTCGCGACATTCCTGTTGGAATCCGGCCTGGCCAGAATTGGCGACGAGATACTCATAGGGCGCGACTTTCGCGCCTCGAGTCCGGCCATCGCCGCCGTCTGTGCGGCGGCGCTGTCCGCGCTCGGCTTCATCGTGGTCGATTGCGGCGCAGTCCCCACCCCTGCCCTGGCACTGTATGCTCAGGCGCGTAAGAGTGGTTGTTTGATGATCACAGGCTCGCACATTCCGGCCGACCGTAATGGAATAAAATTCTATCGACCCGACGGTGAGATCGACAAAGGTGATGAGCGGGAGATAACGCGCATCGCCTTGCAGTTGGAGAAGCGCGGATACGTCCTTGAAGGTGCTGTTGCACGTCGGCAGCACCGGGAGGCCGAATGCAAGGCCTTGTTCATGGCGCGCAATCGAAAGCTTATGGAGATTAATGCTCTAAAGGGCTTAACGGTGGGCGTATATCAGCACAGCACAGTCGCGCGCGATCTCTTGGTTGACATTCTCTCATATCACTGTGCGACGGTCGTAACCCTGGGACGTTCGGAAGTTTTCATTCCTGTCGACACTGAAGCGGTCTCTGACGAGACTGCTCAACAGTTCAAGCTCTGGGCCAAAGAGCATCGGCTTGATGCGGTCGTCTCGGCAGATGGCGATGGTGACCGCCCACTGGTAGCTGACGACCATGGAGACCCCCTTCGCGGTGATTTGTTAGGCCTGATTACGGCGAACTTCCTGCAAGCGAAGGCAGTCGTCACGCCGGTCACATCAAACTCTGGTATCGAGACCGCAGGTTCTTTTAAAGTCGTGCGTACCAAGGTTGGATCGCCATTTGTTATTGCTGCCATGCTCGATTTGGTTGCGTCGGGTCACGAGCGCGTGGTTGGTTTCGAAGCAAACGGTGGTTTGTTGACCGGCACGGACTTTGACCCGAACGGAACTAAACTGCCAGCGCTACCTACACGCGACAGTTTTCTCCCCATCCTGGCGGCACTTTCCCTTGTTAATACAAGTGGGCAGCCACTGTCGGAGATTGGCAGTTCCTTTCAATTGCCGGCGGCGGCGGCGGATCGCTTGGAAAATTTTTCCGTCGAAAGCAGCACTCGCCTCATGACATACCTTCGTACAGCGGAAACTAACATCGCCGCCTTCGTCGGGTCGATTGGAGTGGTAAGCAAGGTTAGCGATGTTGACGGACTTCGTATCACTCTCGCGGATAAGCGTGTCTTGCATTTGCGACCATCCGGAAATGCCCCGGAAATGCGGTGCTACGTCGAAGCCGAAAATCGGGAGGACGCGGAGCTTTTGCTCCGGACTGGATTGAATCGAATTCGTAATTGGACGCAAGGCTAAATAAAAGCCGCCTCCCTGCGTATTCCAGGTGACCCTCCAGGTCGCACAAGCTACTCAAGCGCGATCAGAACGTCCACAGTGTCCCGGCCCCTGTCCGCTTTGAAGCGAACCGGAACGCCCGTGGAAACAGCCGATCCGTACCAGCCACGGAGCATCCGGTAGCTCATGGTCAAGGCAGCGCCTTCCGGTAGCGAACAGCCGGTCCCGCACTGACCGCCTGCGCCGCATGTACGATGGCGTTGGTGTCCAGGCCGTGGTGACGGTATAGGTCCGCAATAGTCCCCGTCTGGCCGAACTGCTCGACCCCGAGCGCCTTCACGCGATGCCCGTTAACCCCACCGAGCCACGCGAGCGTCGCCGGGTGGCCGTCGATCACGGTGACGATGCCGCAGTCACGCGATAGCGGCGCGAGCAGCCGCTCGATATGACTCAGGGCGCCAATCGCGCCACGCTGCCGGGCACGTTCCGCCGCCTGCCAGCCCGCATTAAGCCGGTCCGCGGAGGTGATCGCGAGCAGCCCGACATCGCGCCGGTCCTCCGCCAGAAGACCCGTCGCGGCAATCGCCTCCGGCGCGACGACGCCTTGATAAGCAATGACGACACTCGCGTTGGGCCCAGGCGGACGCAGCCAATAGGCGCCATTGACGATGTCCCGCGCGAGCGCCGGGTTCATGTCGCGCAGCGGCTGCTCGAGCGGCCGGGTTGACAGGCGAAGATAGACCGATCCTCCGGTCTGATCACGCAGCCACGTCGTCTCATCCGGATCCCCCTCGCCATTACGTTGCATGTAATCGAAGGCAAAGCGCATGATCACGGACAGTTCGTCGACGAAGGCCGGTTCGAAGGCGCAAAGCCCATCCTGCGCCATGCCGATCAATGGGGTGCCGATCGACTGGTGTGCTCCGCCCTCGGGCGCTAGCGTCACGCCCGAGGGCGTTGCGACCAGCATGAAGCGCGCATCCTGATAGCAGGCGTAGTTTAGCTGGTCGGCCGATCGGTAGATGAAGGGATCATAGACTGTCCCGATCGGCAGCAGGCGCACGCCATTGATCGAGTGCGAGAGACCGAGCGCCCCGAGCATGATCATCAGGTTCGACTCGGCGATCCCGAGCTCGAGGTGCTGCCCGTTCGGCCCAAATTCCCAGGTAAAGGTCGACGGAATGCGTTCGGCCTTGAAGGTGTCCGCCATGGTCTCCCGGGCGAAAAGGCCGCGCCGGTTGACCCAGCCACCGAGATTGGTCGAGACCGTCACATCGGGCGAGGTGGTGACAATGCGGTCGGCAAGCAGGCTGCGCTCGCGTGCGATGTCGTTCAGGATCTGGCCGAACCCCATCTGGGTCGAGAGCGGCTTGCCGGGCTGCCCCGGTGACGGAAGGGTTTCAGGCACCGGCACCGGCGGCGCAGACAGCCTCCTATGCCCCTCACTGAAGAACGGCGCCTTTGCGAAGAAGGCGTCAAGTTCCGCTTCCGGCAAGGTGGCGGCCGCCCATTTGTCCCACTCCTCACCCCGCTTTACGCCCATTTGCAGGCGGTAGTCTTCCATCTGCGTGGGCGTCATCTGCCCCGCGTGGTTGTCCTTGTGTCCGGCAAGCGGCAGACCGTAGCCCTTGATGGTGTAACAGATGAAGCAGACGGGACGGTCATGCCTGGACGCCGCCTCGAAGGCTTCGAGGAGGCTCGGCATGTCATGCCCGCCAAGGTTCGTCATCAACGCCTGCAACTCGTCGTCGGAGCGGCGTTCGATCAGAGTGGTGACCGGCCCTTGGTCTCCGATCTCGTCGAGCAGCCGCTTGCGCCAGGCAGCACCCCCTTGGAAGGTCAGCGCCGAATAGAGCTGGTTCGGACAGCGCTCTATCCACTCGAGCAGCTTCTCGCCCCCCGGCTCGGCAAAGGCAGCCTCTTGCAGAGCCCCGTGGCGCAGGACCATCACGTCCCAGCCGAAGTTGCGAAAAATCTGCTCGAAACGCTGCCAGAGGCCCTCCCGGATCACGGCGTCGAGCGACTGGCGATTGTAGTCGACCACCCACCAGCAGTTCCTGAGCCCGTGCTTCCAGCCTTCGATCAGGGCCTCGTAGATGTTGCCCTCATCCATCTCGGCGTCGCCGATCAGGCTGACCATTCGGCCCTCGGCACGCTCCTTCATCCAGCCGTGACCCGAGACGTAGTCCTGCACCAGCGACGAGAACAGCGTCTGAGCAACGCCGAGACCCACCGACCCGGTCGAGAAGTCGACATCGTCGACATCCTTCGTCCGCGAAGGGTAGCTCTGCGCGCCCTTGTAGCCGCGGAAGTTCATGAGCTTTTCGTGGGTCTGGTTGCCCGCCAGATACTGAAGTGCATGGAAGATCGGCGCCGCATGGGGTTTGACCGCCACCCGATCCTGCGGGCGCAGGACCGAACCGTAGAGCGCGGTCATGATGGTACTCAGCGACGCGGACGAGGCCTGATGCCCCCCGACCTTGATCTCATCGCCCTCGCGGACGTGGTTGGCGTGGTGGATCGTCCAGGCTGCGAGCCAGGAGACGCAGCGCTCGATCTCGTGCAGATATTCCAGTTTCCTCGTCATTCAGTTCCCCGCAAATCAGCTGCCGGTCTCACAGGACCCCGCCCAAATGGTCAAAGATCGAGTTTCAACACACCTGTCGCGCGCGACACGCAGGGGATGAAGCGGTGGCCGCGTGCCTCCTTGGACAGGACGGCATCCCGATGGATCGGCTGTCCCGCCAGCATTGCGCATTCGCAGGTCCCGCACACCCCGTTCTCACACGAGGCCATCAACGGCACACCGGCCGCACGCAAGGCGGCCAGTGCCGTGGTCTCAGCCGAAACCTCAACCACCCTGCCCTCAGCCAGTTCTATGACGAATGGTTCCGGTGGCGCGCCATCAAACTCGGGAGGCTGGAAAGTTTCGAAATGAACAGTACCCTCGGGCCAGTGTTGAGCCGCGCGCCCCACAACCGCCATGAAGCCAGGCGGTCCGCAGTAGTATGTCTGCGCGTCGTCCGAACGGTTCGCCAGCAGCGCGGCGATGTTCTGCCGGGTCTGAGGCTCGTCGTCGAAATGGATCCGCACATTGCCGCCAGGAAGATCGCTCCCGATCGCCGCCAAGAGTGGCGTGAGCGCCCGGCTGCGGGTGAAATAGTGCAACTCGAAGGGCTTGGCCTGCCGGGTGAGCGCGCGCGCCATGGCCAGAATCGGGGTGATCCCGATTCCCCCTGCCAGCAGCAAAGTCGGCCCCTCGCCTGGCTTGAGCGCAAAATGGTTGCGTGGCGCGGAGACAGGCAGTGTGGAGCCGACGGCAATGGTTTCGTGGATCCACGCCGAGCCGCCACGGCCGTCATTCTCGCGCTTCACCGCGATGGTGTAGCGGCCAAGCTCGGTCGGGTCGCCGCAAAGTGAATACTGACGCACCTTCCCTTCAGGCAGATGGACGTCGACGTGAGAACCCGCTTCGAACGCCGGCAGCACAGGTTTGCGTGGGTGTTTCAGGTCGATGACCAGCACGTCGCCCGGCTCCTTGCGGGCGGCGGTCACGGTCAGCTTCATGATGATGCGCGGCGAGGCCATGGCGTTCACTCGTCGATGGGCAAGATCAGATCACCGGGGCGGATCACGCCCCCGACCTCGATTGTGCAGTTCAGGCCGGAGCGGTTCAGAAGCCCCTCGTAGAGACCCGGAAGCCCGAGCAACTCCTCGATATACTTGCACGGCACATTCATCCGGGCGGCCCTGAGAATCGTTTCCCCGACCCGGAAGCGTTTGCCGACAAGATGGCTAAGCGGAACGCCTCGTGTCGTCAGATTGCGCCGGTGATCTTCGGGTGCGAGCTTGGCCTTGAAGCCCGGAATTCTGGGTTCGCCCTGCGCGATGGCGTCCATGACTTCAGCTTCGATCAGCGTCACTTCGCGAACGTCAGGACGCGCGGAATAGGTCCCCGTCCCCAGGTAGTAGCGGTCTCCGACAATGCCTTGGCCGGCAATAAGCTGCGCCTGCGCCAGCTCCTCCATTTCATAGGAGGCGGCAGGCGCGATATGGACGTGAAGCAGCTTTCCTCGCCAGGTCATCATCGCTCTCCGAAATTCGTCCGTGGAAACCTGCTGCAAAACTGGCCTGATCAACAGCGCCAGTTGCATGGCATTTTCCCGGTCCAGTTGGCTGTTTGGAAAGAAATACGGGGGGCCCTCGGACCGTTTTCAGCGCCAGCTTTCGGCGTCGCCCCGGCTCAGTTGTTCCGCGCCGGCATCGCGTCTTGCACCTGCTTGACAACCTCTCGCAGGACCTCAACGCCCTTCCCGATCTGCCGAATGCTCAAGGCGGCATAGCCCATGACAAGTCCGACGCGATCGGTGCGGCCTTCGTCCGATGGCCGTTCGTAGAGCGGCGAGATCAGGTGTAGCCCCAGGCCAGCGTCGCGGGCGGATTCGACCAAGGCCGTTTCCCGCGATCGTGGCAGGTCATTGAACCAAACCGCGACGTGCAGTCCCGCATCTGCTCCCTGGACAGTGATGCGATCCCCGAAGCTGTGCTGCAAGGCACCCAACAACGTTTCCCGACGCTCGCCATTCAGCCTGCGCACACGGCGCACATGGCTTTCGTAGCCGCCGCTCTCGATCAACGATGCCAGCGCTTCCTGTTCAGCGACCGGCGAATGCCGGTCTGCGAATTGTTTGGCGGTTGCGAAGACCTCCTGCAATTCGGGCGGGACGACGAGGTAGCCGATGCGCAGCATCGGCGAGAGCGTTTTGGAGATCGTGCCGAGGTAGATGACAGCCCCGTGGTCCTCGAGACTGTGCAGCGGAGGGACCGGATTGATGTCGTAGCGATATTCGCTGTCGTAGTCGTCCTCGATCACATAGGCGTTGTTGTGCCGCGCCCATTTCAGAAGCTGATGGCGGCGCGCGATCGGCATGACGCCGCCCAGCGGAAACTGATGCGATGGCGTCACATAAGCCAGTCGTGCTCCGATCCCCGCTAGCAACTCGGTCCTCATCCCGTCTTCGTCGACGATGACCGGGATGGGTGAGGCACCCGTACTGGCAAAGACCTGACGCGCCATCCTGTAGCACGGATCCTCGATGACGAAACGGTCGGCGGGATCGAGAAGCAGGCGCGCGCACAGATCAAGGCCCTGCTGCGAACCGTTCACAACTATGATCTGGTCGAGGTCGCAGCTCAGGGTCCGGGCGCGCCAGAGATAGCCCTGAAGCGCCTGGCGAAGCCGGCGCGAGCCGCGAGGATCGTCATAGGCAAGACGCAGCGGGCGCTGCCCCATCGCCTCGTTCATCGCGCGTTTCCAGACCAATGAAGGGAAATCCGACGGCGCGAGGTCGCCATAGCGGAACTCGACCTTCAGCCCAGTCGGCAGATAATCTGGCCAGGGTGACGTCGCGCGCAGCCGCTCGCCATATGCGGACAGGTGGATTGGGCCGACCCGTTGCGCGTGAGTGCGCCCCGTCCCATGGCCCATCAACGAAGACGCAACGCGAGGTCGTGCGCCTTGACGGACTTCGATGAAACCCTCCGCAGCCAGTTGTTCATAGGCGACCGTCACCGTGGTTCGCGAAACGCCGAGGTCATTTGCCAGGGCCCGGGAGGATGGCAACTGACTGCCGGTTTCGTAGACGCCGCCGAGGATTTGCTCGCGAAGGGCTTCGTATATCTGGCGTGCACCCATCGCGTGCGAGCGCGCTGCAGACCCGGCACTTGAAGACTGGACCATCTCTTTCATCGCCAACTGGATATTTCACATTGGCCAGGTTGCCGTCAATCTTTCGGAACCCCAAGAGAGATCGCAGAGGCCGAATGACCAGCTCCCATCAATCCGAAACCGATGCTCCCACGGGGTCGCTCAACCGCACCAGCCCCGGATTTGCCACCCGGGCGATCCATCATGGCTACGATCCGGCCGGCTTTTCCAATGCCGTCCAGCCGCCAGTGTTCCTGACGTCAACCTATGGGTTCGAAAGCGTGGCAGCAAACGATGCCGCCGCCGCCCTTGGTGGAAGGCTCTATGCGCGCGAATACAATCCCACGACCGAGATCCTCGAGCAGCGGCTCGCGAATCTGGAAGGAGCCGAGGCAGGGCTGGTTGTTGCCTCGGGGATGGCGGCCTTCGGCACTCTGATCCTGTCGCTCCTGTCCCAGGGCGATGAACTCATCGTCCACAAGACGCTTTATGCGAACACGCTTGCCATGGTCGAACAGGCGGTCCCCCGCTTCGGCATCAAGGTCGTCGCGGTCGATCTGTCAAATCCTCACAATCTCGATGCTGCGATCACCGAGCGGACGCGGCTGGTTTTCTTCGAGACGCCGGTGAATCCGCTGAGCCGCATCCTCGACATAGCGGCAATTGCCGAGCGCGCTCACGCGCGCGGTGTAAGGGTTGCAGTCGACAGCACCTTCGCCTCGCCCGCGCTCCAGCGACCGCTTGAGCACGGGGCGGACATCGTGCTCCATTCGATGACCAAGTACATCAATGGTCATGGCGATGCCCTTGGCGGGGCGCTTCTCGGCGACGCCCAGACGCTCCGTACGCTGCATGAAACGGGCCTGCGCTACATCACCGGCGCAGCGCTCTCGCCCATGTCAGCTTTCCTAATCCTGCGCGGTCTCAAGACGCTGACGCTGCGTATGGAACGGCACAGCGCCACAGCCCTTGCGGTGGCTCGGGCGCTGGAAGCGCACCCGGCGGTGGTATTTGTGAGTTATCCGTTCCTCGACTCGCACCCTGATCAGGTGACGGCGCGAAAACAGATGTCCAACGGATCGGGCATGTTGGCCTTTGGCCTCCACGCTGGATACGAAGGAGCGCGCCGGATGATGGACCGGCTCAACCTGATCATTCGCGCCGTCAGCCTCGGCGATGCCGACAGCCTCATCTATCATCCAGCAAGCCTCACCCGTGCTCGGCAGCCGATCCGCAAGGATGCCCATTTGGCCGATGGAGTCGGCGAGGATCTCATGCGTCTCTCGGTGGGGCTTGAAGACGCTGATGACCTGATCGCCGATCTGCGGCGGGCTTTGGACGTCTTGTAATGACCTGGCGTGCGGCCACCTCTGCGCTCACACATAGATCTGGAGCCTTGCCATGGCATTCCTGAGCGGTCTTTCCGCGTTCCCCATCACCCCGACCAATCGTGACGGCCGCGTCGATAGCGTTGCCCTGCGCAGGCTGATTGCTCGGCTTGGCATTGCTCAGGTCGATTCCATCGGTCTTCTCGGCAGCACCGGCACATACATCTATCTGTCGCGCGAGCAACGGCGGCGGGCGCTCTCCGAGACCTTGGACCAAACGGCGGGGCAAATGCCGGTCGTGGTGGGTGTGGGCGCGCTGCGCACCGATGAAGCCGTGGGGCTCGCGCAAGACGCCAAGGCCCTTGGAGCAGCTGCGGGTTTGCTTGCCGCCGCCTCCTACACCCCGCTTACTGATGACGAGGTGTTCGATCATTTCTCCACTGTGGCGCGCGAAAGTGGCCTGCCGATCGTCGTCTACGACAATCCAGGAACGACGCATTTCCATTTCAGTCCACCCCTTGTCAGCCGCCTGGCAAAGGTGGCTGGGATTGTCGCCATCAAGAATCCGACAGACAAAAGCGATGCGATCAAGAACCACCTGACCGCCCAGAGGCGCACACTGCCGGAAGGGTTCTCGATTGGTTACAGCGGCGACTGGAACGCCGCCGAGGCCATGATCGCCGGCGCCGACACATGGTACAGCGTCCTCGCGGGCATCCTGCCCGAGGTCTGCATGACGATCGTCACAGCGGCGCAACAGGGCGATGCGGCCGAAGCGCGACGGATCAATGCCGCGCTGGTCCCGATCTGGAGCCTCTTCAAGGAGTTCTCGAGCCTTCGCGTCGTCTATGCACTCGCTGAATTGCTCGACGTTTGCAGTGCCGAACCCCCGCGTCCCATCCTGCCTCTGCCCCCAGCATCGAAGCGCCAGATCGCCGCCGCGTTGAAAGGTTTGCCATCGGATGCCAGCCGGTGAACAGCAAACCCCGTTCGGCAAGTGAAAGGTATTTACCCGCTCATTTCGAGAACTGATCGAAAACAACGCACTCGGCGTGCTGATAGCCATGGCTGGAGCGGTCTCGACGCCAATCACACCCCCTTCGAACTCGACAATCGACTGCGGAGGTACAGACTGCGCAGGGCACTCCGCCCATGCCGCACCGTTCGCCTTCAAACTAGGAATCGGTGGTTTATCCATTGGAATGGCATCGAGCCGGCGCTTTACTTCCGGCCCGGTGCGCGCATTGAAGCCGGTGCCAATGCCGCCGGCGAACACCAGATTTCCGTCCTCGACATTCGCCAGAGCACGCTTCCCGACCGCCGTAACTGTTGCCGGGTTCGCAGCCGATGACGATGAACTCATCACTCAGCACGCATTTTGTCTCACCCATTCTTGGCGCCGGCCGGATCGATATGGACTGACACGCAGCTTGGAGACGATGCCCATCGAGGCCGAACTGGGAGACTTGCGCGAGAATGTCGCTGCCGCCGCTGATCTCGTCGCTCAGAACGATGCCGTTTGGCGGCGTCTCAGCAGGTTAACTAGCGCTTTGCGCCGATCGACGAGTGGCCGATCGCGAAGACCCTCGCCGTCGATCTTGAGCAGGTCGAAGCCGGCAAGCATGGTCCTGACGTCTCCCGCCGCGGCCAAGAGCCCGCTGAAGACTGGGAATGCGCGACAAGCCTTCTGGTCAACGACGAACGCCTCACCGCCTATTACGCGTCCGAGGCGCCGAGCTCGGCCACCGCCCGGGACGATAGCCGGAAACCTGAGGGTCCAGTCGTGGAGGTTGCGGGTCGAGGTAGGCCCCCATCGATAGTAGTCCCATTTCATTTCGTGTAGCCAATCAGGGCCCTGCCGGACGCGGCCGACCAGCGGCCGATGTTCGCGACGACCCGAATGTCCAGTCTCGTGTAACCCAGCCTAAAGCGGCCTGTCCGCCCAAAAATGACATTCAGTTGCCTCCAGCCTTTCGACACGACCCACTTCACGATCGCGTAACTCGCCAACCTAGCGGCTTGTTGCTTGAGCTGCGCGTTCCTACGGTGTGGTCGCTAGGCCTCAGCAACAAGAGCTCGGTTGCCAGGCGGGCGGAGGCTCAACGAGATAGCCAGCTCAGGACAAGGAGAGCAAGCAATGGTCGCTTTTACCCTCAATGGCGAGGCGCGAACACTCGACGTCGATCCAGAGATGCCGCTGCTCTGGGCGGTCCGTGACGTCATCGGACTCACGGGAACGAAATTCGGTTGCGGGCTTGCCCAGTGCGGCGCTTGCACGGTTCACGTTAACGGCATGCCGACGCGCTCGTGCCAGACCGCAGTCGGCGACATCGAAGGAGTCTCGATCACCACCATTGAGGGTGTGTCGGGCAAGATAGGCGAAACGGTCCAGGCCGTGTGGGCCGAGTTCGACGTACCTCAATGCGGCTATTGCCAGTCTGGCCAGATCATGTCGGCCGTGGCCCTCCTTACAGAAACGCCTAAGCCGACGGACGATGATATTGATTCGGCGATGAGCGGCAACCTCTGCCGCTGCGCCACCTATCATCGCATCCGCGCGGCCATCCACGAGACCGCCAACCGGCTGGAGACTTGAGGCATGTCGCAGTTTCTCTCGAAGCATACTGCCGTGCGGCCCACGCGCCGCTGGTTCCTCGTCGGCGCGGGCGTTACCACCGGCGGCCTCGCAGTGGGCTACCGGCCAGTGCTGGCCGCGCCCGACATCGCACAAACGACCCCTGCAAAGGTTCCGGCGAACCCCTTCCAGACCTATGTCGAGATCACAAAGGAGAACCGAATCATCATCCACTCCTCGCAGTTCGAGATGGGACAAGGCTCCTATTTCGGCATCGCCACCCTGGTTATGGAAGAGCTCGACGGCGACTGGGCGCAGGTGGACGTGGTCGGCGGATATGGCAATACCGCGTTCTACGGCAATCTCGCCTGGGGCGGGGCCGCACAGGCAACTGGTGGCTCCACGTCGATGGGCTCGTCGTGGGAACGCTACCGCAAGGCGGGTGCTGCCGCACGGGCCTTGCTGGTGGCGGCCGCGGCGCAGCGGTGGGACGTGCCAGCCGGCGAGATCAAAGTCGCTTCCGGGGTCGTGTCGCACGCCTCAGGGATGCAGGCGCGCTACGGTGACCTGGCTGAAGCCGCAGCGGGAATGCCGGTTCCCGACGACGTGCCGCTAAAGCCGCGCGACAAGTGGGCCCAGATCGGATCGGACAGCCTCAAGCGCTACGATTCCGCCTGCAAGACCAACGGCGCGCAGACCTACACGATCGACCTCATGATGGAGGGACTCCAGACGGCCGTTATGATCCATCCGCCGAAGTTCGGCGCCGAGATCGAGAGCTTCGACGCAACCAAGGCCAAGGCACTCGACGGCATTGTCGATGTCGTCCAGACGCCGCGAGGCCTTGCCGTGGTTGGCAGGGACACCTGGACGGCGCTGAAGGGCCGCGACCTCGTGGAGGTGACCTGGAACGAGGAGAAGGCCGAAGAGCGCGGCACGGCCGAGATCATGGCCGAATACAACAAGGCAGCAGACGATCTGGGCGCGGCCACCGCGCGCGACGACGGTAACACTCCCGCAGCGTTCGCCAGTGCTGAGAAAATCATCGAGGGGCACTACGAATTCCCCTATCTTGTCCATGCTTCGATTGAGCCACTCAACGCGGCCGCCCGAATCAACGAAGACGGCACCATCGATGTCTGGGGCGGACACCAGATGCCCGACCTTTATCAGGCGGCTGCCGCTCAGGTAGGCGGCACCACGCCGGACAAGGTGAGGCTGCACGTGATGAAGACCGGCGGCAGTTTCGGCCGCCGCGCGGTCTTGGATGCAGATGTCATTATCGAAGCTGTTTCCACAGCGCGTGCACTGGGACGCGGCAAGCCAGTGAAGGTGCAGTGGACCCGCGAGAATGACATGCGGGGTGGGCGGTACCGGCCGGCCTATGTGCACGCAGTCAAGGCGGGGCTCGACAAGAAAGGCAATGTCGTCGCTCTCCATGACCACATCGTGGGTCAATCGGTCTTGGGCGGTTCGACCTCTGCGGCGATGATCAAGAACGGCATCGATCCAACCTCCGTAGAGGGCGCCACCAACCTGCCCTATGCGATCCCGAACCTGAAGGTCGAGCTGACCACCACGGACGTGAACATCCCGGTGCTGTGGTGGCGTTCGGTAGGCTCCACCCACACCGCTTACGCGGTGGAAACCATGATCGATGAGCTCGCCGCCGCTGCGAACCGTGACCCGGTCGACTTCCGCTTGTCAATGCTCGGTCACCATCCACGGCATGCCGCCGTGCTTAAAGTGGCTGCTGAGAAGGCAGGCTGGGACAAGCCTCTGCCGGAAGGCCGTTTCCGCGGCGTGGCCCTGCATGAAAGCCTCTCGACCTATGTCGCCGATGTGGTGGAGATCACCCTCAACGATGAAAATGGTTTCAAGGTCGACCGCGTCGTCTGCGCGGTAGATTGCGGCACCGCGATAAATCCTGACCAGATTCGCGCTCAGATGGAGGGCGGTATCGGATTCGGGCTAGGTGCGATCCTCCAGGAGGAGCTGACCCTGAAGGGCGGTGTCGTAGACCAAGAGAACTACGATACCTATACACCGCTCAGGATCGAGCAGATGCCGCGAGTCGAGGTGCACATTGTGCCGTCCGAGGAGCCGCCCACGGGAGTTGGTGAGCCAGGTGTGCCGCCGATCGGCCCGGCCGTCGCCAACGCGCTACGGGCGGCGACGGGCAAGACTATCCGCAAGCTGCCGATTATAAAGAACATGTCAGGAATGACACCATGAAACAGCCGCGATGAAGATCGCGCCGTTTTCGAACGCCTCCTGACAGGCGCTCATTTCCATGGGTCAAATTCCGGCGGCTGCCTGCTCCAATATCCGGTTTGGAGACGGCACCCCGTGTTCTGAACGACCACAGACGGGCCTTGGCGCCGGTTCCACTGAAGAACCGCTTTCGAGACGCAAATGCGTCCACTCCATGAAGAGCACAACCGTATAGCACCAGGAAGGCTAGCTACCTCCATCGCTTCGGAGACCCAGGAACCCTCAGAAAACCGAACCTCCAGAGCTCAGAGGCGCTCGTGATCACAATCGCGCTGGTGCGTGGATCATTGTTCAAGGGTTTGTCAATAGGCAGGCGAGATGACCGATCGACATGATCTTCGCCCGATGCCCTACAAACACAATGCCAGCCGCTGTCACGGAGTCGCGAAGACGAAGGCAATGAGGGTCGACGCCGATACTCATCGTTTGGTTGACAGAGCGCTTGGAATGCCATGCGCTTCACATCGGAGTAGCCATCCGGGAAGCCTGAAGCGCTTTGAAAACGCATGTGCTGCGGCTGTTATTCATAGCGTGGATGACTTTGATCAAAACAATCGATTTCATCACTCTTCCGGAATCGTGCATGGACAAAAAAGAGCCTCACGCACCAATCACACGCTGCTCTAACGCGTGACGAAAGCTGCCTTAGGTATAATCCAAAGGAGAAAATCTTCGATGCGCCCTGACGTGCAGTGGAGGTCGTGCCGAGAAAGTGAGTTGCAACTGGCCGACAATGTCGGGCGGTGCGACCATGGTCGCTTCGGAGAATGAAATCGGGCCAGTTCACGGGGGCGGTACTGTTATTCGTCGACGGCCGCCCTTCCCAAGAACAGGCGGCATCGCAAGTTGGTTCTGCCGATGAAAACGACATCGCCGGATACATGTCAGCAGCCGCTCAGGATTGGATGATCCAGCCAAGCTCTCGGCGTGATGGCACTGTAGGCGTCACAGTCGAAGCATCTCATTGATCGTTTATGAGGCTTTCTTCGATGCCGCTGATGCCTGACGGGCGGTCGCAGCTGCAGGCGACAACACGCCTATTTAGTTGGAAACAGTCGAGGTAAGCCAATTTGGCTTCCCGTTACTATTTGGAGAAAGAAATGCTGTGCCTAGGAATCAGCGGCGGACTTGACCAAGTCCATGAAAACCGATTCGAGCGTCCGAACGCCTTTATGCACGATGGCGCCGCGGTGCTCGTCCGAGACGGAAAGGTGATAGCCGCCGTAGAAGAGGAACGCCTCAATCGAATCAAGCACTCGAACAAGCTGCCAAGTGGTTCGATTCAATACTGTCTCTCGACGGCCGGGGTTCAGCTCAGCGACATTGATCGTGTCGCGGTCTACGCCAGCGAGCCCTATGCCAACGCCATGCTTGAAGGTATGTCCGCTTCCCAACCGGACATTCTCTCCACTCCGTTGGATGCTAAAATGTTGGTGCAGAACCTGTTAGCGCGTGAGTTCGGCACTAAGTTGGACAGTTCGCGTATTTCATTCGTAGGTCATCATCAGGCGCACGCCGTGAGCGCCTTTGCAATGTCGGGCTTCGAACAAAGTCTCATTCTAGCGATTGATGGCTGTGGTGATTTCCTGTCGGGCCTTGTGGCGGTAGGGTCTGGCACAGAAATTACGCAAATCGAGGCTTTCCCGGAGGACAATTCTCTTGGGCTGTTTTATCTCGAGACGATCCGCTGTCTCGGCTACGGCATGTTCGACGAGTATAAGGTAATGGGACTCGCGCCCTATGGCGACCCCGCTCCCTATCGCGAGCTCTTCGAGCAGTTGTACGAGCTCTCCGCCAACGGTGGCTACCGTGTTCACCTCGACCGCATCGGTCCGGCGTTGCTCCGCAACATCGAGATCAGGCGAAAGGGAATGCCTTTCACCCAGCAGCATCGAGATGTGAGTGCGTCACTGCAGGAAGCGCTTGAGCGGATCGTGTTCCACATTCTCCGGCACCACCGTGAGGCCACCGGCATGAAGCGGTTGTGTCTGGCGGGAGGGGTAGCCCACAACTGCACGATGAACGGCAAGCTGCTGTATTCAGGGCTTTTCGAAGACATCTTCGTGCAACCCGCGTCTCACGACGCTGGCTGCGCATTGGGAGCTGCGCTGATAGTCTCTAACGAGATGGGCCGCCCCGCGCCGCGTGAGCGACTGCAGGAGGTCTATTGGGGTCCTGATCTCGGGAGCGACCGCGCCGTGGAACAGGAACTGAATGCATGGTCCGGACATCTCGAGGTTGAACGCTCTTATGACGTAGCGAGCAGTGCAGCCCACTGGATCACCAACGGCGCCGTGATCGGCTGGGTGCAGGGTCGTTCGGAGTTTGGGCCTCGTGCGCTGGGCAACCGCAGCATTCTTGCCGACCCTCGGCCCGCTGCAAACAAGGACCGGATCAATGCCATGGTCAAGAAGCGCGAAGGCTATAGGCCTTTCGCACCATCTGTGCTGGAAGAGGATGCGAGCGAATTTTTCGACCTCCCGGACGGTAAGCACGAATTTCCATTCATGAATTTCGTCGTTCGCGTGCGTGACTCAAAGCGCGCCTTGTTGGGTGCCATTACGCACGTCGACGGTACGGCTCGGCTGCAAACAGTATCGCGCGATGCCAACCCAGCTTACTGGGAGGTCATCAATGCCTTCAAGAAGCGGACAGGCACTCCAATTCTGCTCAATACGTCCTTTAACAACAATGCTGAACCGATCGTGGATACGGTTGCAGACGCGATTGCCACATTTTTGACGACAGAGCTGGATGGACTTGTGGTCGGGCCCTTCCTGGTAAAAAAACGGGCTGCAACGCTGCAGGATTGGACTGCGCTTGCGATTTCATTGCCTCCCTCAGTCTCCCTCCATCAAACCCGTGCTTACACAGCGCGAGATCATCAGGAGACTGTCTGCGAGATTATTCCGAACCACTCCAGCATTGACAGTGTGCGAATTTCAAACGACTTGTTTAATCTACTGATGCGGATCGAGGGCGAAGCCGTGTTGCGAGATCACCTCAATATGATTGAGCCGGATCAGGCCAGGCATGCAGCTCTAATGGAGGGCCTGCGAAGACTGTGGGAGCAGCGCCTGGTTCGGTTGCATCCCTCACAAGCTGGTCGGATGGATCATGGGTCCGATCAAACGCTGGACCAGCCCAATAAGCAATCAGCCTGATAGAGATGCACCTCAAGCTCGGCCAATCAAGGGTGTTTGTCGACCCCGCCTGCGAGCTCCCGCTGTGATTACGGGGTCGTCGCCTACGCGGCGGCGCCCACCAACATCTCCATCAGTCGCTTCGGCGACAAAGCCAATCATCTCCCGTAAGAGCAAGTGCTTTCGGGCAAGGTCTGCAGGTTCAAGGAGTTCGTTGAAGGCGCCGCCAGCTGGAGCTGCGTCGAGCGCATCATCGCGCATGGTCGAGCTCGGCGCCCAAGGGAAATCGCCCAATTCGACACGCGTGCGTTTGCGCCTCATTCAAAACCGCTGCGCGGGTGGTCGAGGTGAAATCGGAAGTCCGTCTGTGCCAGCCGACGACGTTCCCGCAGCGCATCCTGCACATCGCCCTCGATCGCATTCCTCAACTCGCGACATACGACGGGGCGCAGGCGCCGGAAACGAACCCGCCCACCGCAACCTGCAAACTCCCGCCTGTCCTCACGACGGAGCAATCCTGTCGCCTGACCAGGCGCGTGGAAAAGCATCACAAGGGTGACCACAGCGTCGCTTCAGGCCGTCAAACGCTATTGCCGTGCGTCAAGGCGGACTAGGTGACCCGTCGGGAAGCCGGCACCAGCGGCTTTGTCGGGACAAGACACATGCTATTGGGATTTGACCGCCGCAGCCGCGAGCATCGCTTCTCCCATCGCAATGGCCCCTTGGGCACGCAGCATTTCGCCAGGGTTCTGAATGTCGCGCAACTCTTTGTTCTGGCTGAGTTTTGATTTTCCAACCAGGCCGGTGATCTCGATCTCCAAGGCGACGATTGCCCTGACCATCGTGTCGATGAAGTCCTTCGGCGCGTCGCCCATCTTCCATGGGACCGGCTGCGAGGCTTCTTGCATGTGAGTGAGCTTCGCCACGTTGCGGCGCACATACCGCTCATCATCCCGGACAGTGATGCGTCCGTGGGCATGGACGACGAGATAGTTCCAGGTCGGCACCTGCTTGTGGAATTCATGCTTGCTCGGATACCAGTTCGGCGAGATGTAAGCGTCGGCCTCACGGAAGATTACGAGAACCTCATCGCCATTGGCGACTTCCTCCCAGACTGGGTTCTTGCGAGCGACATGGCAATTGAGAACGCCCTTGTCTCCCTTCGAGCGGTCAAGCTCGAAAGGGAGGTGGTTCGCGTCCAGCGTGCCTTTGCTTTGGGTGACGAGGATACCCAGCGGGTGTCTCTCGATAAGGTCAAACAGGGCGTTCTGATCAGGGACGGCAAAATGAGGCGGAACGTACAACGGTTTATCTCCTGTCGCGAATGTGCGGTTGTTAGTAATCGGCGGGGCCTTACGGAACGTGCCCCTGAATCTTCGCTGCCGTCGACGAGTGCCCCGGATTTCGGTGTCCACCACGCTCAAGCACCGCCATCGTGAAGTGGGCGGGCACATCAGATGCCGCCGCATATGAGTGAGGTTGGTCAGTGACAAGCCGCGCACTCTCGCCTTCGCTTAAAATTTCCACGTGGGTACCTACCACAACGCTCAGGGCACCCTGACTGACCGAGATCAGCTCGCGCGTATCCGGACTATGAGCGTCCGCGGAAAACACATCGCCCGGCATCATGACCCAGCTCCACAGTTCGAACATCGTGCGTCCCGAGGTCGACGAATGCAGTTGCGCAGAGCTTCCCTTGGCGCTCGTCCAAAGCCTCCTGGTCTCTGTCCGCTCGATGGGAAGGCACACCGTGGAAGGGTGCTCGTTCAACAAATCGGCCACCGAGAGCGAAAACGCCGCCGCCAGCCGACACAGTATGCCGATACTGGGGTTCGCCCTACCCTGCTCCAGCGCGACCACGGTTCCCTTCGATAGGCCACTTAGTTTAGCCAGGCGATCCAGGGTCAGGCTTTGGTCACGCCTCAAGTCTCGGATCCGGGCTGCTATCGCTTGCCCAAGCGCTTGCTCGGCATCAAACGCTTCCGTAACATTGGTCATTATATTGACTTGGGTCCTCGGCTCACGTATTGCGGTCAGTATAATGACCGGCACGAAATTGCAACTGCCCGTTAGGAAGGAATAACCGATGCGTTTTGAGACGAAGGCGATCCACTGCGGCCGAGGTGTCGACGCGTCCACGGGGGCCGTATCCATGCCGCTGCACACCAGCACGACGTTCGAACGAGGCGCCAACGGGTCATTTCCGTCCGGCTTCGAATACACAAGGGATGGAAATCCGACACGCAATGCGTTCGAGGCGGCCATGGCGACGCTTGAGGGAGGGGAAGACGGCATCGCGTTCGCGTCGGGCATGGCCGCAATCGCTGCAGTTTTCGAGAGCCATCCGTCGGCGGGTCGGATCGTTCTGCCGGATGACATGTATTTCGGCATTCGTTCGCTGATCGAAGAGACCGACATTGGGTCTCGCTTCGACTTTGCCCCCGTCGACATGCGCGATTTGGACGCTTTGCGCGCCGCGGTGACATCGAAGCGGACTGGCCTCGTCTGGGTCGAGACGCCGTCAAACCCGATGATCCGCGTTGTCGACATTGCGGCCATCTGCGCAATCGCGCACGAGGCAGACGCCTTGGCGGTGGTGGACAATACGTGGGCCACCCCAGTGCTTCAACTGCCACTCGAAATCGGGGCAGACGCGGTGATGCACTCGGCGACAAAGTACATTGGCGGCCACTCGGATTTGATGGCCGGTGTCGTCATTGTCCCAAACGCGTCACCCCTCGGTCGCCCATTGCGGATGGTCCAGAAACACAAGGGCAGCGTCGCAGCGCCCTTCGACTGTTGGCTGGCGTTGCGGGGCCTGCAGACATTGCCGGTCCGCATGCGCGCCCATTGCGAAGGCGCCCAGAAAGTGGCCGAGGCCCTGGCGTCTCATCCGCGCGTCGAAAAAGTGCTCTTTCCTGGTTTGCAAACTGATCCGGGACACGATCTTGCTACGCGGCAAATGAGCCATTACGGAGCGATGCTATCCTTTATCGTCGAGGGCGGAGCCGATGCTGCAATGGCCGTGGCCGGCCGCCTGAAGATTGTTGTCCGGGCGACAAGCCTTGGCGGGACGCATTCTCTGATAGAGCATCGCGCATCCGTTGAAGGTGCGAAGTCCAAAGCGCCAGGCGGATTGCTGCGAATTTCTGTAGGGCTTGAACATCCTCAGGACATTATAGATGACCTGATGCAGGCCCTAGGCGAAACCTGCAAAGCGGGAGTCCAATGACGGGTGCAAGAACTCTGGCGCCGCTTTACGTGACGGCTGGCGCAGCCGACGATCGGCAGAACAATGTTCCTGCTGAGTAGAACGCACGTCCTCTGGTGAACCGCTACCGCCGTGTCGCATTGTCTCGGGCGTGGTGGTCGCCTGGTGATGAACGTCTTCGGGTTTCCGGACGAGGGCCACGCGCTCGACCGGATAGCGGAAATACCCAGATTTGCCGTTGACCTACTGCTGCTCGACCTCGTCGGAGATCGCGGTCAACAGATGGGATGGATGTGCTGGCACTACGGCAGTTTGACAAGCCGGCCATCGGGGCGCTAGCACCGTCCAAAGCCAAGAGTCGCAGGGCAGAACTGACCGCACCCAGCGGGCTGCGGGACCCATCAGCTAACGGCCAGGTTGGTACCTCAAGGCGCATCAGCACCATGGATGTCACATTGTCCTTGTTGCGAGCGCGATTTCGGAACTTCGTTGTGACGCAGTCTGTGCACAGAGCGCACCGCTGTAAGCAAATGAGCGGACGAACGACACCCAGTGGAGGAGAGAAGTGATGCGGCGTCAAGATCCTCCGCGCTTTGCGGCAAACACACTGATCCCTCTTCACAACCCGGTCTTTCGTTCTATCTGGACAGCCACGCAGATATCCAGCCTTGGCTGGCTGGTGCAGAGCGTGGCTATAAGCTGGCTCATGGCGACGATTTCAGCCTCCGATCTAATGGTTGCGCTCGTACAGGCTGCATCGACACTGCCCGCGTTCTTCTTGTCGATCCTTGCTGGAGCCATTGCAGACAGCTTCAGCCGCCGCGGCGTGATGCTTGCCGGACACTGCCTTATCGCACTGGCATCCACGGCGCTGGCACTCGCTGTGGGACTGGGCTTTGTTAGTCCATGGCTGATCCTGGGACTGAGTTTCTTGGCCGGATGCGGCTTTGCCTTGAACGATCCAGCATGGCACGCGTCGGTAGGCGATATCCTGGAAAAGCGCGACATACCCGCCGCAGTGACGCTGATGTCGGTGGGCTACAACGTGGTTCGGAGCATAGGACCGGCGCTGGGCGGTGTAATCTTAGCTTTGCTAGGCCCCCTTACGGCTTTCGCCCTCGCTGCGCTGAGTGACTTGGTCCCGTTGAGCGCTGTTCTGCGCTCAAAGTGGCAAGTTCGCTTTTCGCCTCTTCCGCGCGAGCGGATGACTACGGCCATTCATGATGGCATGCGATTCACGGCAATATCCTCAGAGATCAGAGTGGCGATTGTGCGTGCAACCCTATTCGGGCTGTCAAGCATCTCGATCCTTGCTCTGCTCCCCCTCCTGGTTCGCGACCAGCTGGCGGGAGGGCCAATTGTTTACGGGGTGCTATTGGCTGGCTTCGGCACAGGCGCCTTCATAGCCGGCATTGGCAGCAGCTACTTGAGACGCATTACGTCCCAGAACCGATTGATCACGCTCGCATCCGTTGCTTGCGCAACGTGTTGCCTTTTGATGGCCCTCACATCGTCGGTGGCTGTGGCGGCGATCGCGCTTGCAATCGGTGGCGCTGGCTGGGTTGTCACCTGGACCGGAACCGACGTGTGTGTGCAGTTGGCAAGCCCCAGGTGGGTCGTTGGTCGGACCCTGTCCATCTATTACGCCCTGACCTACGGCGGCATGGCAGCGGGCAGCTGGATCTGGGGTGCTGTCGCGCAGTACTATTCGCTGACGTGGGCTTTGGAAGGTGCTGCAGCGGCACTGTTGCTGGTCGCGGCTGTGGGAAAGCTATTGCCAGTGCGGCTATGGGAGGAATCGGATCAAGCGGCCGTCGACTTCAGGCCACCAGAACTGGCCCTCCCTTTGAAACCCAGGAGCGGTCCGATCGTGATCAAGGTGGAGTACTCGATACCCGAGGAGAGTATCGATGAATTTCTGAGCTGCATGCGCGAAAGGCGGCGCGTTCAGAGCCGCGCCGGTGCGCGGGACTGGACCCTCCAGCGCGACCTTCAGAAGTCGACGCTTTGGACCGAGACATTCCGCACGCCGACATGGACGGACTATCTTCGTCTAAACCATCGGCTGACGGTGAATGACAGGGAGGTAGGCGAGCGCCTTGCCGCTCTGCACATGGGTGATTCTCCGCCTCGCATCTCACTTTCAATCGAGCGGTCGACAAGCCCCGCCCCCGGCAGCCAAGTCCAGCCTGTGCCTTTTGTATCGCGCCCGTGAGATAACCAAGACTTGTCTGGGCTTGGACACGGAACGAGCTACTCCTTGATTTGTCGAGCCTGCCCGGATGCAAATCGTTCCGGCCGGTTAGGCGAGCATGAGAATTCGCGCGGCAATTATGTCAATCACGGGTCCCATGTTCAGCCCGCCCCCCCTCTGCCGCCAGATCGGCTTGAGCACGGATTCAGGTCGCCCGTCCTTTGCATAGCGGCGGGCAACGAATAGCAAGGGGGCGGAGGGTATCCCCGTCTGCGAAGCGGGCAGAGGAGGAATCCGCAAGGCGGGTTGCTGGGGAGAGGGGTCGCGCGCCTCTTTCCGCCTCACTTAGAAAACGTGCGGCCAAGCACGTTCATGTCGGCCGTGGGCGGCCGCAACAATTGCCTACAAGGCGCAAGCGTCGTCACATATTAAGCGTAGCCGCGCGACAACCATCCGTGGTCACGCGCAATCCTGCGAATTGTCAAGCGGAGACAACGATCGCGGCACCAAGCAAAGTGGCGAACCCGATTCTGCTCGGGAGATCCCAAAGCTCTCCGAACCCTATTAGATCCATGAAGCGAAACACGGCGCCCTGAAGCAGGTAAAGCAGCAGTGTGCTCTGACCAAGCTCCACCGCAACAAAGCGAGCTACGCGAGTTGAATGGCCAACTCTCCAGCATAGGAACATAAGCTGCATTGTGACTGCAGAAGTTGCTACGGAGCCAATGAACATCAGCAACACTTGTCTCGCCGACTCTCCATCGTAGATCGAAACGAGATTGTTGTAGACGTAAGTCCCTTCCCCAAACAAGAAAGCACACTCACGGCGTGCCGAGCAGCTTGGCCAAGGAGCCGCACTGGGGCCTCCGGAGTGAGTGTTATCGCTCAAGCAGCCACGTCGGCGCGGCCTAAAATCTTCGATGAGCGCGTCAGGAGAGCGTCGATCTCCACATTTCTTCCAGGAGATCGTCCCCACATCATCATGGCCACGGCTCTAACGGGCTGGTGCCCTCCCTTTCCCGTTTTTTGTCTCGATGCTCGGTTGCGCCGCCCGCCGGGGCAAGGCAAAAAAATCGTCGAGGCTGAGCCCCCACTGCGGCTTCGGCGAAATATTCATCCACGGGTTCGCATCACCGCGGGCAGCGGGCGAGTTCGTCGATAGGAGTGCGGATGGAAGTAGGCGATGCACATCGTCACCAGCGGCTCAGATTGTGTGAGGTCCACGGCTCGCTGATTTCCGCCGACGACGGCGCGGACGGCATCGGTATGCGCAGAGCGGGTCCGTCGGCTTGGCGTCAGTTTCGGGGCAAGGGGCTATTGCTGGTCGCGCGGCGCTGAGTTGGGCGGAAGGATCGACGGCGCAACCCGGGGCTCCCGCGCGACGAGCAGGTTTTTTTCCCGGTCTGACCTGGCCTCGACTCCAGATGTCGCGATGACCGACGTGGCCGGCGCGATTGAACGGGTCTCATGCCCAAAGCTGCCTCGGTGCCCAGTAGCGGCACCGCATGACCCACCCGGCGCTGCTCGAAGTAAACCGCGGCCAGCCAACATCCGAAGGTGCGCCAGACCCGATGTCGCGGCGGCCTGATGGCTCCGGCGCCGTGCCGCGGCAGAAAGCTGCCGATCTCGTCTGGCATGGTCGCTGACCGCATCGTCACCCGGGCCATCGCAGCGACTTTTCTCCGTTACAAAGTCCCCGCGGGACGGACTGCCAGTTCACGCCAGGGCCAACAGCACCCGCAGGGGCGACCGCCGCGTCTGCCGGTCCTGCGAGTAGAATAAGATCGGGAAGTGCGGCTTCATCCTCGATGCCAGAGCTCGCTTCGCCGTACCGCGGCCGCCATAGCCCCTTGCGCTATCACGAGTCAGCCCACCTTTCTAGCTGGCAGCCATCGGGAGCCGATCCGCAACCACAGGGCGGCACCTGTCGGCCCGGCTTCCTTGTCAACGCAGAACATGATGCATATTCCCAGCGCTTTTTGACAGAGCGAACTACAAAATGCAGAACACTGACTCTCCGCCAAATGAATGCTGCGAGCAAGCAGCAGGCGGAGGAACTCCGTCTGGGCTGAGTACCTGTTTCAACGTGAACAAATAAATTGTAGCCAGTTCACGAAACGCCAGGCCCGCTCCTCTGCCGTCCGATCGTCCAGGAAATCCCCTCGGCGCGCACCACGCCAGACACCTCCTTGCCGATATGATGCTCAAGCACCGGCCGCCAGGGCACCAGCGTGAACTCGCGCGATTTCTCGATGACAGCGTATTTTCCGCCGGCGAGCTCGACGCAGCGGCGCAGCGTACCGTCTATTCGATTGCCATGCTGCGCTTCAGAATACGAGAGCCCGAGTTCGTCCGAGAGCTGACTGGCAACACGGTTCAGCTCTCGTTGGCGCAGCATTGAAAGCATGTTGGCGCGATAGATGACCCGATCCTGCGCATCATGGGCAAGACCTTGCGCGATCAGCCACTGCTGTCGGCGGGCCTGGACCTGACGTACTTCTCGACCGAAGCCAGAGTCGCGCAAGGACTCAGGGTGGGCTGATACCAGCTCCTGGTCGATCCAGGTGGCGCCGTCAAAGCCTACTTGGCTCTCCAGCGGCATTGATGAGAGCTTGTCGACGACAACAGGCTGGGCCCTCGCTCGTTGACGCTCGTAATCCGCGACGCGGTTGAGATGGTCGGGCGCGACTGTCCATGTGCCGTCCGGCTCGCGCTCGACGCCACCGGTCGCACGGCGGATCGCCTCCAGTCGCCGTACGTGCGTTTCGGCAAAGCGTTCGGTGGCCGAGGGGTCATGCTTGAGATGGATATCGATGCTGTAGCGCCCGTCGTTGACCGTGGCGATGCCGGCAATTGTGCGGTCGACTTTTCTTGGCCCGGTGTCCCTCGGCCTGATCCGCACTATGCAGCCTTCTTGTGTCGGTTGGGTGGCCCCGCCTTTGCCGATATCAAAATAGTGGCTTTTGCCGTCCACGCCGTCGACGACGAGGTAATGGCGGTCAGTGATTTCGTCGGCCAGCCCGCGCCCGACGACACGTCCGACCACGGTTTGGGCCGACCCGTCGGATCGATCGTGGATAAGATAGTCGGCGGCACTGCGGACGAGCCCCTTGCCGGTCAGCTCGCGATGGATGGTCTTGACAATGTCGCCGCGCTCGCCGATGCGGCGTAGCGTGGCTTCGAGATCATCCTCCAGGCGCCAGCGACCCGAAGGCATCTCCTCGGCGAGGCCCATCCGCTCGAGCTTGCGCAGGCGGCCCTGGTGCAGCGTCTGGCGAAAGGTGTCTCGGCTGGCTGGTGAGACATGCCCCTCGTCGCGCATGCGCATCAGCTGCCGGTCGATGCTGGTGAAGCGTTCCTGCTCCATCTCCTGGCGCAAGCGCTGCTCGATCTCGCGGTCGGTGCGCGGGCCAAGGTCGAGGCTAACCAGTTCGGCTGCGCGCTCGCGCAGGCCAGAGGAGATGTAGTCCCGCGCGATGACGAGGTTTTCGCCGTGATCGTCCCTGCCGCGCACGATGATGTGGGTGTGAGGATGGCCGGTGTTGAAATGGTCGACGGCCACCCAGTCTAGCCTGGTGCCGAGGTCTTCTTCCATTTGCGCCATGAGGCGCCGGGTGAGCAGCTTCAGGTCATCATACTCGATACCGTCTTCAGGGGCGACGATGAAGCGGAACTGATGACGGTCACCGTTCGCGCGATCGAGAAAGGCCCTGCCGTCCGCGTGGTCTTTGTCGGCAGCGTAGAGCTCGCCACGCTCGCCTTCCCGGGTGACGCCGTCGCGCTGGAGGTAGCGGAGGTGCGCACGAGCTCCGTCGACTCCCTTGCCGGCCAGCTTGACGATGCGTGCCTTGACGACTGCGCGCCGCTGCCGAAACGCCGCGTGGCGGTCGCGTGCTCTAAGAACGGCGGCAGCAGCCCCGCCGCGCCCCACCCGGCTTCCGATGAAGCGGCTGCCGCGTCCGCTCCTGCCGCCTGCTCGGTTGACCGCGGCCTGGACCTGGCCAGCGTAGCGTTTGCCCGCCTTCGAGCCGCGCGAGCCAATTTTGCCGAGCCTCGGCGTGAATTCGTCATCCTGCATGCGGCCTCCGATGAACCAGCAGCAAAATCAGAGGCTTGCGCGCCAGACCCTCCTGGACCCGCAGGCAACCTCCCGGGAAAACGATGTGCAGACAAACACTTCGCCGCCTCAGGAGGCGATGCCTTTATCTTGCCTTCCGCGGACCTGCCTCCCTGCCCCCCGCCCGAACCACGGTAGCCGCTGCCCTCACCTGCGATCCGGCCGGCCTGACCTTGCTCGCTCCGATCCGAGCGGCACCAGGATTTGGCCATTCGGGCCGGTCACGGAAACACCGTTTCGGAGGAAAAACAGCGACTGCCCGGACGGGATTCCCGGCGCGGTTTTGGAAGGGGATTTGTCGGTGAGCGCGTCCATATCGGCGGCCGAAATGCCCGCCGCCTTGACCTCTTCCAGATACGAAACCGTCTCGCTGGGCAGTGGCCGCCCACGCTGCAAATGCTGTTCGTAGCGCTCCGGCCCGGCGTTATAGGCTGCAAACAGGCCTGGAAATCCGAAGCGGTCATACATGGCGCGCAGATAGGCAGTGCCTGCCAGAATGTTGTCGCGAGGGTCGTGCGGGGCGGCTCCCAGGCCAAGCTCTGCGCGCAACTCCTCGTAGGTGCCTGGCATCACCTGCATGAGGCCAATGGCGCCGGCGCTCGACGTGACCGGCCGCCCATTGAGCGTCGTCTGCCCCCGGCTTTCGGCATGCATGACGGCATAAATCCAGGTCTGTGGAATGCTGAAACGCCGGCTTGCTTCGGCTACGAAGGGCTGCCATCTTGCAAGCTGCGGACTATGGGAGATGACGACCGGCTTCGTGTTGGTCGCGGCGGAACAGGCGCATGGTGCGAGAGACACCATGCCCAGCATCAGGAGGGTCACTCGGTCCATAGCGGCACGAGCCTCCCGATGATATTTTTGGTCGGCACCGGCCCGAAATAGCGGCTGTCGAACGAGCGATTTTTATCGCTGCCGAGTAGGAAAACCTCGGCATCGGCGAGCTTTCGGCAGGCATTCCACCAAGGCAGCGGACGGTGCTGCGTGTCGGTTGCAAGCCGGCGCGCGACAATCTCGCCGCCGATGATGATGGCGTCGCCGAAGGCGCAGACATGCTCGCCAGGCAGCGCGGCAAGGTGCTTGACCAGCGGCACGTTGCTGGGCAGATAGAAGCGTTCGGCGGCCAGATCGACGACCGGTTTTGGCGGGCGGACGAGTACGAGATCACCAAGAGCCGGCGATCCGGACGCGACGCGATAGAGGCCGACCGGCGCACTCGCCGAGGCGTTCCAGACCAGCCAGGGCGATGGTTTGCCGAAGGCGGCGAAGCCGATCAGGGCAAGGCCCATCGTGGCCACGGCGATCGTCTTGCGCGCCCGAATGCGCCGCAGATGGCTGCCGATCAGATGGATGGTGGGACGCCGGCTCATGAGCGGCCTCCCTCGCCGGCCGAGCCGGAATCGTGCCCGCCGTCCTCGGGCCCGGTCTCCTGCGCGTGCCCCTTCGACCAATCGTCGAGTTCGTCGATGTGATAGCGGACATAGCGGCCGTGCTTGCGGAATTGCGGGCCGCCGCCTTTGAGGCGCATCTTCTCCAGCGTGCGCTGGGACAGCCCGATATAGAAGGCCGCCTGCGCGGTATTGAGAAACGGACTGCCCTTCTTGGCGCGGGCTGCGCGTTCGTTTTCGTCGTCCATGATGATCCTCGTTTCGCTACGGACAAGCGAAGGCGAGGATCGGCGAGCGAGATCGTTTTGGGGACGGGCGAAGAGTGGGGGGCGAGTTTTCGCCGCCCCCTTCCCCTCACGGGTCCTGAGAGAGGCCCCGCGCCGGTGGCGGCGCGGGGCTTTCCGGATCGGCCGGTCAGTCGACCGGGTTCCAGATGATGGCGTAAGTGTCGTCGTCATCCTGGCCGGCGGCGCGGCCGAGATTGGCGTAGAGCTTGCGGGGGCCAAACTCGGGGGCGGCAATCGACAGGCTCACATAGTCCTTGCCGGAGGTCTCGCCGGTGCGGATCCAGCCCGCACCCACTTCGATCCCTTGCGTCAGCACCCGGAAGTCGGGATGGGTGTCGGCGCTCTTTGCCTGATTGGGCACGATATCGATGTCGGCGCGGACGCTGAGCGTCTTGAGCTGGCCCTTGTAGCCGCCGTTTTCCTGTTTGGTGACGTATCCGATCGCGGTCATTTCCAGTCTCCTCTTGGTGCTCGCAGGGGACCATTCCCCTGCGATGGCGGACCGTGATGGGCGCGTCCGGACCGCCGGAACCGGGACGGCCGCAGCGATAGCGGAGGACCCGCGCGGGCAGCTTTTTTGAAGCGAAGCGGCGCGAGGAAGCCGCCGCAGGCGGCGGGGAAAAAAGCTGCCGGCGAGGGTTTCGGGCGGGCCGGATCCGCCCATAGGTCGACAGCCAGCCGCAGGGGAATGGTCCCTGAGACACAATGGAGACAGGTGGCGCGATCGGTGACACAAGAAGCCGGCGGCAATGCAGGGCGCCGGCTGCGCGGGCTCTGTCGGCAACCGGATCGGACAATTGGCCCCATGCGCCTTTGGCGCCTCAGCAAGCAACCCGGCGCGGTGCGGGGCTGCCGAAATGGGGCGAACTGGCGTCGGAATTTCTCGCGCGCGGCACTGGCTCGACAAGACGCCCAATCGGCAGCCGGCGTGGCCCGTAGCGGCGCGCGCGACCTGAGCGGCGGTAATCGAGAGAACCGCCGCTCGGGCCCTGATCGACTATTCGCGCACGAACAGCGGCTGCACCTGTGTCCACTGATCGGCGGTGCGGAAGCCGCCGCGGCTGGTGTAGCTTTGGGCCGGGAATTTCATCCAGCGCGGCAGCCAGGTCTCGACCCTGGGGCGGCCATTCTCGCCCGCCAGGAAGTCGCGGATGATGTTCTTTTGCGTCTTGACCTTCTCGGCGACATTGCCGTCCGCGACCAGCTTGCCGCCGACGTCGGCCAGCATCGAATTGGCGATTTCCTTGTCGCGCAAGAGGTCGAAGAAGGCATCGTCCGGTTGCCACCATATGCCCATGTCGACGTTCAGGTGGTTGCCGAGCGCCTCGATGACGGCGCTGCCGGCTGCAAGCGTCTCGGCCATGACAAGGGTGAGAACGCGCATGACATCGTCGTCGCAGAGCGCCAAGAGGCGCGCGAACACGCCGGCGATAGCAACGGCGTCGCCATTGCCGCCGGCGACCAAGCTATCCTCATCCGGTGATCCGAGCAGGGCCAATACCTCGCGCCGCTTTTTGCCGAATGCGGCTTCAGCCTTGCAGCCGGCAAGGCTGGCAGTCACCGTCTCGTTGGCTGCGCGCTGCGGCTCGGGCCGCACCTGCCACAGGCCCGAACCGGTGATGGCGTGCGCCACCACGAGGCGCAGCGCCACGGCGGGATGGTCGAGCATGGCCGCGCGCACGGCGGCATGGCGATGCAGATCGATATAGTTCTGCATCGGGCCGGTGACTTCGGGGCGCGGCAGCTTGGCGGCTGTTTCTTCTTGCTCGCCGCCCTCGCGGGCGCGGCGGGCTTCCTTGCGTGACAGCCAGCCCTCGTGACACTCGACCTCGCCGCGATGCGAGACAGTGATGACGATCTTGCCGCCCTTCTTCTTCGGGGTCTTCTCGTGGTCCCATGCGTGGAAATACTGGCCCGGTTCCAGCAGCACAACCTCGCTCCAGCCCTCGTTTAGATAGGTGTCGCGTTTGGTGGCAATCGCTTCGTTCTGCTTTTGCCAGAACAGGTCGGCATCGGCGAAATAGCTGTCCTCGCCGAACAGGTCCGAGGTGATCAGGCCGGGATACTCCTCGATGGCAAACAGCGCCACCTTGGTGGAAATCGACTGGCCGCCGAACAGCCATTGCTTCAATTGATAGCCACGCGGCGCGTGTTGATCGGGATCGGCACAGAGTGCCAGCCAGTCCTTCTGCTGCGCCTTGGAAGCCATGGTGAGATGGCGCACCGTCTCGGTATCGATCTCCTCGCGCCGATAGGCTTCGCGGATATTGGGCAAGAGGTCGCCAAGCGCCAGAATGCGTTTGACCTTGAGATCAGTGATGCCGAAGGTCACAGCGATGTCGGGAACGGTGCGGCCTTGCCTGACAAGCCGCGAAAACGTCTCCCATTGCGATACTTCGTCAGGATCGAGGCGGGCGAGGTTTTCGATCAGCGAAGCTTCCAGCGCATCGGCGTCGTCACCGTCCTCCATGATGGCGCAGGGCAAGGGATCGCCTTCGCCGCGCTCGTCGGCAAGCGATTTCGCGGCGAAATAGCGCCGCCTGCCGGCGACGATCTCGAAGGTTTCCGGCTGGCCGTTCGGCCGCACAAGGAGTGGCACCAGCACGCCGCGCGCACGCACGGAGGGCAGGATGTCGGATATGTCGGGCGCGCGTTTTCCACGGCGCATGTTGAGCGCGGAAATGTTGAGCTGATCCAAGGGAATGTGGGCAAGCTGCATGGTTACTCTCCTTTTGCCTTGGTTAAGGTTGTCCCCGCCGCAGAGGCCGAAGGCCGGCGCGGCGGGACGGTTTTTGCGCCTATCGGCGCTGCTGTTCCGCCGTGTCGGGCGGAAGCTCGGAATGGGGCTTTGATAGGGCGTCTGCTGCTTGCCGCAGCAGTCGCTCGGCCTCGCTGACGTGGCCGCAAATGCGGGCGGCTTCGGCATAGACGGAGAGCGGAAAGCGCGCTTGGAAATGCAGGTAGCGCTCTATGCCGAGGCCAAGCGGACCTTTTACGGATGCAAGCTCGGCCAGACTGACGCTGCCAAGTTCGGGGAAGCCGAAGCCGAGATCGCAAAGACCGAACAGCGTGTCGCCATCGGCGTCGAGTTCGCTCAGAAGCCAGGTCGCGGCACCTGTCGGATTAAACAGTTTCACAACGGGAAAATGGTCGATGTCGGCGCCGGCGGCGCCATGGGCGAGCAGTCGTGCGCGCAGTGGATTGGTGATCAGGATCATGGAAAGACTCCTTGTCAGAACGTGTCGCGTTGATTTCTTGCGTCCGGCGGGAGAAAGGCTCCCTGGACCTTCCTCTGATCCGCCTCACCATTAAGAGGCCGACTTCGAGCAGCTTTGCGCCGCGCGCGGACACATCGGCGCGTCCATCAGGAGGGTTTGCCCGCGTGGTGATGGGCTGGACGCCGGGAATGAGCATCTGCTCCTTTGCGGCGTCGGCTCGGTCGCGGCCAGTTGAGGATCGCGCATCGTCATGCCGCAATCCCTTCTTGCGCCTCGCCTTCGGCATCGGCCTGAAGGCCAAGCAGGAAATCGGCGGCCTTCGAGGCGAGGCTGGCGGCACGGAAGATGGCGCGGTTGTCCTCGCGCAGCACCTTCAGCCATGAGCCGATGTAATCGGCGTGACGCACGATCGGCTCGATACCGAGATTGCCGCAGACGAAGGCGGCAGCGATTTCGGCGACCAATTCTTCACGCGCGTAGGCCTTGGAGCCGAACGAGCCGGAGAGGTCGCGAGCAAGCCGCGTCGGGTGGCCGGTCCAGTGGCCAAGCTCGTGAAAGCAGGTCCGGTAATAGTCGATCTGCTGATGGAACGCCGGCTGCGGCGGCACCTGAATGTGGTCGCTGCCCGGCATGTAGAAAGCGCGATCGCCGCCGACCCTGAAATCCGCACCGCTGGCGCGAATGAGCGTCTCGGCCTGCGGCACGATCTCGCACTGAGGCAGCGGCTCGGCGGCGGCATGGAGCTCTTCCGGAAGATTTTCGCACTGCGCGACATTGAAGACCGTGAAGCGCTTCAAAAAAAGGACCGCCAGTGGTTCATCGCCCTCGTGGCGTGCGCGCTCCTTCTCGTCCTTGGGGACAAAGCGGTCGGCATGCACGATGGTCGTGCCGCGCTCGCCCTTCCTGACGTTGCCGCCAAGGGCAAGCGCCTGCCGGAAGGTCAGCCAGTTCTGGCTGGGATAGCTGCGCTCGATGACGGCGCCCCACAGGATGAGGATATTGATGCCGGAATAGGTGCGCCCCGTGGACGCATTCCTCGGCAGGCCAAAGCCTGCTTTTGCGCTGCCCCATGGCTTGACCCATGGCACGGTACCGCGCTCCAGTTCGGCAATGATGCCGTCGGTGATCTCCTGATAAAGGCTGGCGCCCGGGCGCCGGCCCTTGCCTGCGCCAGCCTCTGTGCTGGTGGTACGCTTGCTGTTTGCACGCATGTGTTATCCTCCGCTCACCAATCGCCGCGCTTTCCCCGGAAGCGGGGTGGGCGGCGAGTCGCGACCGGAAAGGCCCGCCGTGGTAGGCGGACCGCATCCGACGGACCGGAACGAAGAGGAGGACCCTGAGCGGCACGCGAAGGGTTGCGGGCTGCCGCGGCGGGCCTAGAAGGGAGTGCCGCCCACCCCGCGCCCACCGGGAAAGGCCAACCGACAAACCGCGCCGCCCGCAAGGGCGGCGGCCGTCTCAGCCCGAAGGGCTGCCCACGCCAAGGGGCGAAGCCGAATGGCCGAGACCGCCTGAGCTTGCCGAAGAAAAGCGGGCTCGGTTCACGAGCACCTGATGCGCGTCGTCAGGCGCGCGGGCGCCCGCTAGGACCGGAGGCTGGACAGAATCTCGCACGGATCAGCGTCAAGGGCCGCAGTTATGTCGAGAAACTCGATGACGTCGAGACGCCGCTCTGCGCCCTCGTACTTGGCCACGAAGGATTGGGGACGACCAAGCTTGTCAGCCAGCTGCTTCTGGGTCAGGCCTTTGGTCTTGCGCAGCAAAACCAGCCGGGCCAGGAACCGCTGGTGGCGGGGCGATCGAAGGGATTTAGGCATGGAGGCGAACCGGTCGGGTAAAGACCGGATCAGCGACTAATCCCGGTTTCGGATTATCCCAGTTTGGGATATACTGCGTGCGCTCACAGGCGAGATCCGCAGGCATGAATGGACCAATGGGAACAGATGAGACGCGAAGCTCAACTTTGAGCGATGAAGTCCCCTGGTCGGAGAACCTCACGAGCTACGACAGGGAGCATTTCAAGATCTACCTGCGGATCCTGGATGCCTGCGCCGACAATGCCGGCGAAAAGGAGATGGCCGAGCGCATTCTCGGCATAGACCCGTCCATTGACCCGGTCCGCGCCCGCAAAGCTCTTCGCAGCCATATCGACCGTGCGAACTGGATGGTGACGACCGGCTACAAGGAACTGTTCGCCGGCTGATGCACAGCGCCCACTGCCACGTGTTTCGAGCAGGCAAGTCTCTGTAGCCAAATTCGGCGGCGCACGGCCGCGACAGCCGGCGCTGCGGGAGCGGTCACAACTGGTTCGCGTGCTGTTTGACTGCCATTTCCAGTGCTTGCATCAAAGGCACAGCCTTGGAGAAGAGGAAGCCTTGAGCGGTTCGGCAGCCAAGCTTGTGCAGGGTTTGCCGATCCGCCTCTGTTTCGACGCCCTCGGCCATGACCTCGATCCCGAGCATGTCACCGAGTTCGATGACCGATTTGACAAGCAGTCGGTCCTCTCGGGACTTGGCCAAGCCGCGAATGAAGCCCTGGTCTATTTTCACCTTGCGTATCCGACGGTCCTTGAGAGATGCCAAGGTAGAAAAGCCGGTGCCGAAGTCGTCGAGCGCGATGGAAATACCGGCATGTGAAAGCCGTCCGAGCTTTTCATCCACTCTGTCCGGGTCCACCGGCGATTCTTCGGTAATCTCGATTTCGAACATCGTTGCAGGCAGGCCTCTTGCCGCCAGACCATCCAGAACCATGTCGTCGATATCGCCGGCTTCCAGTTCGCGCGGGGAAACATTCATCGCCACACGAATGTTACGACGGTCAGCTTTCACCAAGCCGTCGATAAAAGCACAACAGTCGGCGAATACGGTTTGCGTCAGCAGCTGAAGCATTCCGGTTTCGCGTGCGGCTGTGATGATTTCGGGTGGAGAGATGGCACCATGTGTCGGATGGGACCATCTCAGCAAGGCTTCAAAACCGACCACGGCCTCGGTGTCGAGTTTCACGATCGGCTGGAACCAAGGTTGCAATCTTCCCGTCTTTATCGCCGAATGAAGGTCCCGTTCGATGGACTGGCGGCGTTGGAGTTCCCGGTCGAGTTCGGCATCGAACAGGCAAAATTCGTTCCTGCCATGGCGCTTGGCCGTATAAAGGGCGATATCGGCCCGCAACAGCATTTCAGTCAGGCTCGACGTCTGCGCCAAGTATATCCCTATCGATGCCCCGACGCGCACGGACGCGACCCCGATATAGGGGCGAGCAATTTTGGCTATGATATTGGAGGCGAGATCACTGGCAGAAAGCGAAGCTCTCGTTGAGGGAAAAACCAGCACGAATTCATCGCCGCCGATACGAGCGAGCGTTGAGCCTTCCGGTGCTTCCTGCTCTATGCGGCGGGCGATCATGACAAGCAGTTCATCACCGGTCCTGTGACCGTAGGTGTCGTTGACAGATTTAAAGCCGTCCAGATCAATCAGCATTGCCACGAAGGGGCCATCCGCGGTCTTGAACCGACCGATGGCGTGTTCAAGGCCCCGCCTGTTGAGAAGGGCGGTCAAATGGTCCTCCCTGGAGTTGCGCTCCATTTCCGACGCAAGTCGCTCTGCCTCATGTCTCAGGCGGCTTGCTTCGCGGAAGCGCGCCTGCCCAACAAACGAAGCGCGGACCAAGCCGCCCATGAAGAGCAGAACGGCAAAAGCCAGAATGTAGCGTTCAAAATTGCCTTTCGCCAAAAGGCACGCCACCGTGATGAGGAGTGGAGGTGTGATGAAGCTGGTCGCCGCAGCGGCATACGAACTGCCATATGTAACCGCACCAGCTGAAATGCCCGCCAGTATGACCAGATGCATCGGTGCTTGTGGTGTTGTGTATCCAACAGTCAGCACGGCCGGGAAGGACCAGGCAAACCCTGCCAGAAGGGCAAGGACGCCAAACATGCGAAGGCGCGGCAAAACGCCAAGCAAATCCTGATGGCGCCCCGTTTCCTTTAGCTGAAAACGCGCGAGTGCAAGCCGGGCGGCATTTAGCGCATTGACGACCAGGAACCAGCTTGCAGCGGCAAAGCCGCCGCCAGAAAGGGCCTGCACCCCGCAAATCAGGCCTGACAGGATCGCGCTTATCGGCATCGACACGAAGAGCCCGGCCCTCAGGTCAGCAAGCTGATCCTGACGGATTTTGGCCTCCAGCGATTCTTCTTTCTTTAGGGGTGCCATGAATGGACCAGTTTGCTTCCGTCATTGTTCGCGAGGACCAAACCTATGCAAGCCCACTGAAGGACGGGTTAACTACCCAGCGAGGGTACCCAGTGCGCTCACCATGCTTCGGGTCACACCTTTGGCTTAGCATTGCCGAATCATCAAGGTTTCGCCCGCGCGCGTGCCTTGATCCGAATCATGCCATGATCGGCAACGTCACCAGGAAGCAGCCTTGCCCGCGACGCCGCGAGCCAGCAAGACAAAGAAGCCGTGCCGAGACAGCGCTCCAGAGCGGTAGCGCTCTGTGCGATTCACCGCCTGAGCATGGCCGAAATGCCATGGCGGACAAAGGGAAGATGTTGGGCAAAGCGGAGCCCAGCATGTCTTGCAAGCCGTGCCGCCGGGTGCTCGCTTGAGTAAAGACCGACAAGCATGTTGGTGGCATGATAGAGCGGCGCCGCCGACAGCCGCAGCCGGTTTTCGTATCTGCCGAGCATGTCGGGATCGGCAATGTCGCGGCGGGCGCGACATGCTGTCAGTATTTTATGAGCGAGTTGATTCTGGCCGCTTAGGCCTATGTTGAAGCCATGCGCGGTCACCGGGTGCATGCCGATGGCAGCGTCTCCTATCAGTGCCGCACTCGGTGCCGAGAACTTGTGCGCCCAGGTCGTGACCAGCGGATAGGCATGGCGGGTGCTTGCCAGGGTCATCTGCCCGAGGAGTCCTCGACACCGGTTCATCAATTCCATGAGGAACAATTCGTCATCGAGTACAGACAGTCTATCGGCCTCGATTGAGCTCAAAGTCAGAAGCAGCGACGACACGCCTTCCATGAGCGGCAACATCGCTATGGTCTGATGGTGGTCGAACCATTCGACCGCGATCTGGTGATGGAAGCGCTCGTGCCTCACTCGGCAAATCAGCATGGAGTGGCCAAGCGGATGGATGTTGGCGCCAATGCCGAGCAGGTCGCGCATCGCGGACAAACGCGAATCCGCTGCGACGAGCAGCCGAGCGGCCAATTGCCTGCCATCAGAAAGCGCTATGACCGCCTCGTCGTCGCTGGTTGTTGCATTGACGACCGAGTTGCCGCACAGCAGCCGGGTATGATCCTGGAAGTAGACAATTTTGAACAGGGCATCGCGGATCCGACAATTTGGGACCAGAAATCCGAGTGGTTCCCCAGATCCGCTGGGAGTATCGAAGCACAGGGCGAAAGGGCTCGATCCGTTGAGCACGCGCGCGCCATGAAGCGGTGATTTGTCCGATGCGGGGATGGCATCCCAGGCGCCGAGCTCGCGAAGGATTCTCACTGATGCGTGGGTCAGCGCGATCTCGCGACCGTCGAAAGCCGGATTCGCCAGGCTGTCGAGCGATTGCCGTTCAACCACTGCCACCTTGAGTCGGCTCCGGGCGAGCGATGCTGCGAAGGCAAGTCCGACCGGCCCAGCTCCGACGACAATGATGTCGAATGTGTCGACAGAGCCGGCCATCAGCGTGCCGCCATAGCGTCTATCTGCGATACGAAGCGCTCTTGAAGCATCGCAATCACCCACGGTTTGCACATCTCCCCAGCGTCGATAGACATGCGTTCTCCGTTGGAAGCCTGGTCAATGAAACCACGCCGACGAAGAGATAACGCTGATCTGGATCAACCAGGCTCGATAACCCGGCAACGGCGGGTTCACGGTCGAGTGGTCGATTGCCGCGAAAACGTTGGATGTCCAGTCATTCTGAATGGTCGGCTTCCCAATCGCGTGCCCCTCCTGGCCAAAGGTTCGGCAACGTATTGTGGCTGATCCGTTCTTCGCACGCGCGCCGATATCGTCACAACGCGGGCGATCGCCAGCTAAAGATTCGGTCGATGACGACCAGCATCCGCACAGTCGTTGACGCCGCCAACCCGTTCAGCCTCGCGGCTCTTCCCGATCGATAAGGATCCGCTGGGCGGAGCCGTCGAGATCTTCGTATTGGCCGCTCTTCAAGATCCACAGGAAGCCCCGGTCCAAGCCCCACCAAAACAGGGAGCGGCCATCGCATTCCCTCAGGACGGGCGTCTTCGCTGCCGACAGCGTGCTCGCCAACCATGACGGGCGCTATCGCCGAAGCAACTCGCCGACGGCCTCATGTCCAAACGATGTGGGAAGGGAGCAGAACCAAAGGGACTCTGCTTGGCGTCCCCGCTTTTTTCGCAGCTTCGAAACCGTCACCGAACGGGTCCGTACTGAGGAGGAGGCCGTCCTTGACTTGCCCGACGCCGGCAACCTTCTCAGCCGCAACGATCGCTGCCTTCCGCTGACGCTCGTCGACAATCGCCCCCTTCAGTTCGACAAGGCCGTCGCTGACCCTCACATCGATCAAGTCACCACCGCTCCAGGTTTGTGACTGCAGTTCGGCAAGTATCGCGTTGCGGATCAGGTCGTCATCGGGTGGCGTGGTGCCCTGTTTCGGCATGGCGCGGATCAGGACAAGCAGCAAATCGGTTCGCGTGATGATGCCGACGACCCTTTCCCGATCGACAATCGGAACATTGTTGATGCGATGTTGCATCATCAAGTCGACAATATCTGCAATCGAGGCGCCAGGAGGCGCCGAGATGACGGGTGTGGTCATCACCTGATGGATGATCCGTCCGTTCGAGCGCGCATAGTCTTCGGCGACTGTGCCCGGGCCAAGATCAAACTCCAGCCAGCGCGGACGCACACGCTGGGTCCCAAGTTCCTCTCGGCGCAAGAAGTCGCTTTTGCTTACAATGCCAATCAGGGTGCCGTCGCTGTCTGCTACCGGCAGGCAGCTGACCTTGTTTGAAAGCATGAGCTCGACCGCTTGCTCGATCGTCGCGTTCGCATCCGTCGTGATGACTGGCTTTGTCATTATGGATTCGGCTTGCATCCTCACCCTCCTGATCTTTCGTCGGACGACGATAGGACATCCCGACCCCGCGGCGCGTTGATCTGAGTCACTTGGAACGAGGAGGATTCTCCGCGCCGTCGTCGCTGTCGATGAGAATGCGCTCCGCCGCGCCATCGAGATCCTCGTACTGGCCGCTTCTCAACGCCCACAGGAAGCCGGACAGGCCGAGTGCACCAAGGAATAGCGCTACCGGGATAAGGTAGACGAGCGTCGTCATGAGGATTCGGTCAAGGTGCCGGCCCGCGCGCGCCTGTCTCGCCGCGCAATTGCGGACGACGCACCCGTTGCGAAGCCTTGCAGACGCATCGCATTTCCAATCACAAGCAATGACGAGGCAGACATCGCGACCGCCGCGATCAGAGGCGTAACATGACCCAGAATGGCGATCGGCACGGCCACAGCATTGTAAACGATAGCAATTGTTATGTTCTGTCGGATCAGGCTTCCCGCCTTGCGCGACACGTCCAGCGCCAGCGGGATCGCCAAGAGGCTTTCGCGCAGAAAAACGAAGTCGGCTGCATTGCGGCCAATGTCGGCGGCGGTGGCGGGTGCGATCGAGACATGCGCGGCGCTCAGCGCCGGCGTGTCGTTGAGCCCGTCGCCAACCATCAGAACCTTGTGCCCGTCTCTCGCCAGGCTCTCGATGCGTTCAACCTTGCCGGACGGCAGCAGGCAGGGAACGAAGTCATCGACACCAAGCATGTCGGCAACCTCGGCGCAGGCTTTCGCGGTATCGCCCGACAGCATTTCCACGCACATACCAGCGTTGCGCAGTTGATCGATCGCTGCCCTGGTGTCGAGGCGTAGCGCATCCTCGAAAACGAAGGATGCGACAATCATGCCGTTTTTCGTCAGGACTGTTCCGCCGTAGCCATGTTTGCCTTCGCCGCCGGTTCGAGCCTTCCAGCCAGCCCATCCGCGTCTACCCAGCCGCCAGATGCTACCGGCGGCTGTGGCTTCGATCCCGAAACCCGGGTGCTCGGTCACCGCGTCGAATTTGTGCTGGCTGCTGCTGACGGAAAAGCTGGCAATGGCCTTTGAATATGGATGACGCGAATGCGCGGCCAAGTCGGCAGCGATTGCCAGCATGGCGGGATCAATCGAAGCTGCGTTGACGAGCCGTGGCTTCCCAAGCGTGAGCGTCCCGGTCTTGTCGAACACGGCTGTATCGATCGTCGCCAGGCGCTCCATGGCCGAGCCGTCCTTGACCATGATGCCGTTTTCGAACAGGCGCCGCGCGGCCACCACCTGAACGATTGGAACGGCGAGGCCAAGCGCGCACGGGCATGTGATGATGAGAACAGCGATTGCGATCGTCATCGCCCGGTGCCAGTCGCCAGTCACCGCCATCCAGCCCAGGAAGGTTGCCAAGGCGGTGAGATGAACCACGGGCGCGTAGAGTGCCGACACGCGGTCGGCGATACGGCGATACCGGGCGCGACCACCTTCGGCGCCCTCCATCAACCGAACCATTTCCGCCAGGAACGAATCCTTGGCGGCCGCTGTCGCCTCAATCGTCAGCGGACCGGTGAGGTTGAGGACCCCGGCCTGCACGGTGTCTTCCGGCGCCACGCTACTGGGCGTGCTCTCGCCGGAGACCAGGGAGCAGTCGACGTCCGATGTCCCGCGCGCGATCTTGCCATCGACGGGGATCCTTTCGCCGGCGGCGATCAGCAACAGCATGCCCGGTTCGATCTCGCCCACCGGCAGATAGTCCCGAGCGCCATCGCCGCGCAGCACCATGGCACCGCGTGCGGCCAATTGTGACAGGCTCTTCACAGCGGTGCGGGCGCGTTCCCGCATCACGTGATCGAGCGTGCGACCGATCAGGAGAAAGAACAGCAGGGATACCGATGCGTCGAAATAGGCGTGGTCGCCATGGGTGATCGTCTCATAGAGGCTCATGGCGTAGGCCAGCGACACGCCGACGGCTATCGGCACGTCCATGTTCATGTGGCCGTGGCGCAGCGCATTCCACGCCGACTTGAAGAAGATCCCGCCGGCGAAGGCCAGCGCAGGAATGGCGATGAGAGCCGAGACCCAGTGGAACAGGTCGCGGGTGGCGCCCTCGGCGCCGGACCAGACCGACACCGAGAGCAGCATGATGTTGCCCGCAGCAAAGCCGGCAACAGCGACGGCGCGGATAAGCTCCGAAAGCATCTTGTCCTTTGCATCAATCTCGGCTTCGAACAAATGCGCCTGATAGCCGAGCCGGCCGAGCACAGCGACCAAAGGTGGAGCCTCGTCGCCGCGCCAGCGGACTGAGACCCGCTTGGTTGACAGGTTCACGCGAGCTGCCTCGACGTGACCGAGTTTTCCCAAGGCCGTCTCGATCGTCTGGATGCAGGCGCCGCAATGAACGGTCGGCACCGAAAGGTCGGTCTGATGAAGGTCGTCGCCAAGCGATCGGCTGGCCAGCCTGACCTCCTGGCTGGACAGCAGAACTGAAGTGGCGCTGACAAGATCCAGCGCGACTTCCGCGCCCGGTGCACAGCAGCTCATTTTAGCGCTCCATTGGAAATCATGACCCTGCGCACGTCGCGATAAGGTCTTGCCAGGCCGGCATCGGCGTCTATTTCGATGATCCAGACACCATCCCTTGGCACGTGTTGTGCTGCAAACTCCTGGCCAGAGACCAGGGCGAGCGTGACGGACTCATCCTCTTTCTCGTAAGCCGGATGGCGAAACAGCACCTTCACGCCATGCAGGGAAACCGGTTTGCCCGCGGCGTCGATGATGCAATAGCGGACTTCGCCCCATGCGATGGTCAACTGGCCGGTCCAGCCAAGCGCTGCCTGCGCACGGCCTTCCTCGGCCTTCTTGTTGAATTGCTGGCTCGCGACATAGGTATTTTCGACGACAAGGCCGGTCCAGCTTGTGTTGGCAAGCGTCGCCATCGTGAGATTGACCGCGATGACCACGCCGAAAAAGGCAAGGATCGTGGCCAACATGTGCCTGCCGGTGAACTCGCGGGGGTTTCGCGTGGTGGCGTTCATCTGGCGATCTCCGGCGAGTTGAAGGTGGCGGTGTATTCGTTGGACTCGAAGCTGACCTTGTCTTCGACCCGGAATGTGAAGGTCTGCGCCTGGCCATGAATCTGGTCGGCGGGCAGGCGCACGAAAACCTTCAACATCTTCAGCCGGTCGGGTTCGACCTGGACTGCAAAGGAGCGATCGGCGGGGAGATCGACGCCAACGATGCTCATCTCCGCGCCTGGCAAACCCCCGAGGGTGACGATAATCGTTCTCGGTTCGGGGATCATGTTCAGCAGCTTGACGGTATAGCCATTGCGGATCGAGCCGTCCGAGAGCGTCACGAATTGCGGGTTGCGGTCGTGCAGGACATTGATTTCGAGCCGGTCGCGCGTCAGCAGCGAAAAGAGCAGGCCCAGTCCGATCAGCGACCACGTCGCCATGTAGACATAGGTGCGTGGCCGAAAGATCTTGCGGACCTGGAAATGCGCCACCCTGTCCGAAAACAGGCCGTCATCCGTCCTGACCAGTGATGGATCGACCGAGCTGGCGCCGCCGGCGGTGGCCAGGATCATGTTGGCGTTGTAGTCGGAGAGCGTCGCGTAGGAGATCAGTCCTCGCGCTTTGCCGAGCTTGTCCATGACGCCGTCACAGGCATCGATGCAGAGCGCGCAGGTGATGCATTCGAGTTGCTGACCGTCGCGTATGTCGATCCCCATCGGACAGACGGCGACACAGGCATTGCAGTCGACGCAATCGCCGACGGGATGCCCTGCGGCAAGAACCTTCTTGGCGTGAGGCGTGCGCGGTTCGCCGCGCCAATCATTGTAGGTGACGGTGAGCGAGCTCTCGTCGAGCATGGCTGCCTGGATGCGCGGCCATGGGCACATATAGGTGCAGACCTGTTCGCGCATCAGCCCGCCAAACGTGTAGGTCGTCGCCGTCAGAACCGCGACGGTGATGTAGGCGACAGGCGCTGCCGTGCCGGTGAAGAGTTCGCCGAGCAGGGTCGGCGCATCGGCGAAATAGAAGATCCATGCGCCACCAGTCGCTGCGCCTATGACCAGCCAGGTGACGTGTTTCGATGCCCGCAGCACAAGCTTACGAGTGGTCCAAGGACCGGCATCGAGCTTGATGCGGGCGTTGCGGTCGCCCTCGATCGCACGCTCGACGACCAGGAACAGATCGACCCATACGGTCTGTGGGCATGTGTAGCCACACCATGCACGGCCGACCGTTGACGTGATCAGGAAAAGACCGACGCCGGCCATGACCAGAAGACCGGCGACATAGTAGAATTCCTGCGGCCATATCTCGACGAAGAAGAAGTAGAAGCGCCGGTTGGCGACATCGAGCAGCACGGCCTGGTCGGGGGCAAACGGACCCCGATCCCAGCGCAGCCACGGCGTCAGATAGTAGATGCCCAGCGTGATCGCCATCACGATCCATTTGAATCGGCGAAAGCTGCCCGAGGCCCGCTTCGGGAAGATCTTCCTGCGCGCGGCATACATTGGCTGGCGCACTTTGGCGGAGTTGACCGTCGTGGGTTCGATCCGTTCTATTTGCGTGTTATCGAGCACGAGAAGCTCCAGTCACCAGCGACGATTTCGCCGGAGCCGACTCATCGGCACTGGATGATGCCGAGGCCCGGCTTGCGCCGGGCCTCGTCGCTTGGCGGGAGGGGGAGGACGAGAATAGGCTTCTTTCCTATTCTCCGCCGCCAAGCGAATGGATGTAGACCGTCAGTTCCTTGACCTTGATCTCGCCGAGGCGCGCGCCCCAAGCCGGCATCACGCCGTGTTTCGGTGCGGTTACCTGGGCGGCGATGGCCGCTTCGCCTGACCCGTAGAGCCAGATGGCGTCGGTCAGATCTGGAGCGCCGAGTTCCTTGTTGCCTTTTGCATTGTCGCCATGACAGGCCACGCAGTTTTCGGCAAAGACCTTTGCGCCCGGCGCGACCAATGCTTGATTGACGACGGCCCCCGACAGACTGGCGACGTAGGCGCTGACCTGTTTGATCTGGTCGGCGGTGATGATGTCGGCAAAGGCGGGCATTTCCGACAGGCGCGTATTCGGATCGGAGGCGAAGCGAATGCCATGGGTGATCGTCTGCTGAATCTGGTCCGCCTTGCCGCCCCACAGCCAGTCGTCGTCGTTGAGGTTGGGGAAGCCCTTGGAGCCCTGGGCGCCGGAACCATGGCACTGCACGCAATTGAGCTTGAACGCGGCACCGCCGGCGGCGACGGCGAATTCGCGCAGCGTGTCGTCCGCCGCGATCTCCGAAACACTTTTGGACTCTATTGCGGCGACATATTTACCCTTAGCCGCTTCAGCCCCGAACAACTCGTTCCCGACATCGTTGCGGCTAGAATAGCCGAGCACACCCTTGGTTGCCGTGTGCAGTAGAGGCCATGCCGGATAGGCGATCGTGTAGCCGATCGCCCAGACTATGGTGATGTAGAATGTGCAGATCCACCAGCGCGGAAGCGGGTTGTTGAGCTCCCGGATGCCGTCCCACTCATGACCGGTGGTTGAGATGCCGGAAACCTCGTCAATGTGATCGCTGCTCATGATCAGTCCTCCTTCAGAGGAATTTGAGCTGCTTCGCCGGCTTGCCTGCGGCTGCCGGGACGAAGTGCAAAGGCAACGGATCCGATGAAGAAAAGAGCCATGGCAAGTAGGCCCCAGCTGTCGGCAAACTCCCGCATGAAATTGTACGTCATCGCCATTGTCCTCAGCGGTAGCCGGCGGTCTCATCGTAGTTCTTGAAATCGACCAGCGTGCCCAGCATCTGGAGATAAGAAACCAGCGCGTCCATTTCGGTGACTTGCTGCGGGTTGCCGTCGAAGTCGCCGATCTTGGCCTTGGGGTAGCGGGCCTCGAGGCCGGACGTGTCGGCGTTGTGATCAGCCTGCGTCATCAGATCGGCGTTAGCATGCGCGATCATGTCATCGGTGTAAGGGGCACCGACACGCCGGTTTGCGACCAGATGCGTCGAGAAGTCCTTCACCGCGATCGGCTTGTCCTTCAGGAAGGCATAGCTCGGCATGATCGATTCCGGCACCACGGACCGTGGATCTGTCAGGTGATCCACGTGCCACAGGTTGGAATAGCGGTCGCCAACGCGGGCGAGATCCGGTCCGGTGCGCTTCGATCCCCACTGGAACGGGTGGTCGTACATCGACTCGGCCGCCAGGCTGTAGTGGCCGTAGCGCTCGACCTCGTCACGGAACGGCCTGATCATCTGGCTGTGGCAGAGGTAGCAGCCCTCGCGGACGTAGATGTTGCGCCCGACCAGTTCGAGCGGCGAGTAAGGCCGCATGCCTTCCACCTTCTCGATCGTATTATCGAGATAGAAGAGCGGCGCGATCTCGACGATACCGCCCACGGTGACCACGAGAAGCGACCCGAGGAGGAGAAGTGTAGCGTTCTTCTCGATAACCGCGTGTCTGTTCATCAACCTCATTTTCTGTCTCATCATCGCGCAACCTGGAGGGCGGGGGTGGAGCGCGGCATCGGATCCTGCTCGCGCCGGTAGCCGAGGATGGTCATGGCGATGTTCCAGGCCATGATCAGGGTGCCGGAGAGGTACATGGCCCCACCTATGGCGCGCATGATGTAATAAGGATGCATGGCGGCCACGGTTTCGGCGAAGGAGTAGACCAGGAAGCCCTGCTCGTCGTATTCGCGCCACATCAGGCCCTGCATGATGCCGGACACCCACATCACCGCGGCGTAGACAACGATGCCAAGCGTCGCCAGCCAGAAGTGCCAGGTCACGAGGCGCAGCGAGTAGAGCCGTTCACGGTTCCACAGCTTCGGCACCATGAAGTAGATTGCGCCAAACGAGATCATGCCAACCCAGCCGAGTGCGCCCGAATGGACGTGCCCGATGGTCCAGTCGGTATAGTGCGACAGAGAATTGACCGTCTTGATTGACATCACCGGGCCCTCGAAGGTCGACATGCCGTAGAAGGCGATGGCCATCACCATCATGCGGATGATCGGGTCAGTGCGCAGCTTGTCCCAGGCGCCCGACAGCGTCATCAGGCCATTGATCATGCCGCCCCATGACGGCATCCACAGCATGATCGAGAACACCATGCCGAGTGTCTGCGCCCAGTCAGGCAAAGCGGTGTAGTGCAGGTGATGGGGCCCGGCCCAGATGTAGAGGAAGATGATTGCCCAGAAATGGACGATCGACAGGCGGTAGGAATAGACCGGCCGGTTGGCCTGCTTGGGCACGAAATAATACATCATGCCCAGGAAGCCGGCGGTCAGGAAGAACCCGACGGCATTGTGGCCGTACCACCACTGCGTCAGGGCGTCCTGGACGCCGGAAAATGCGGAATAGCTCTTGGATCCGAGGAAGGAGGCCGGCATCGAGAGGTTGTTGATCACATGCAGCATCGCGATGGTGACGATGAAGGAGAGATAGAACCAGTTGGCGACGTAGATGTGCGGTTCCTTGCGCTTCAAGATCGTGCCCAGGAAAAGGATCAGGTAGGCGACCCAGACGATGGTCAGCCAGATGTCGACATACCATTCGGGTTCCGCATATTCGCGGCTCTCGGTGATGCCGAGCAGATAACCGGTCGCGGCCATGACAATGAAGAGCTGGTAGCCCCAGAACACGAACCAGGCGAGATCGCCACCGAACAGCCGAGCGCGGCATGTGCGTTGGACGACATAGAGAGACGTGCAAAGCAACGCGTTGCCGCCGAAGGCAAAGACGACGCCCGAGGTGTGCAGAGGCCGCAAGCGGCCGAAGTTGAACCAGGGCTGTATGTTGAGATCGGGATAGGCAAGCTGCAGCGCGATTACCACGCCGACAAGCATGCCGATGACACCCCAGAACATGGTGGCGATGGCGCCATAGCGGATTGGACCATCCATGTAGGCGGACGGGTCGATCGGAGCGGCAGGCTTGAACTCAGTGTTACGCAGTAGGATCGCAGTGAAGCCAGCCAAGGCGAAGAACAAGACCCACATATGCTGGCGAAAGGGTTCATCCACCCCAGCGCCAGCCGCCACCAAAGCCGCGAATGCGAACAGGCTTAGAAGCACGATTTCTTTGCCGAATTTCATCGCAAGCCCCGATTTCCAATTCCGGCGGATGCCAAACCACGGTGCCTTATTGCGCAGCCGTCGCCTGCTCGCCCTGATCCATGTCAGAGCCGCACCATTTTGCTCGAGCAGCATCGAGTTCGGTGCGATCAGACTGTGGCGATCGAATGTGGAAGTGCAGCACCGGCCGCCGGTTTATGGACAGGCCCGGCGTCCCCGGTCGGGGCCCGGGTACGGAGGCGATCGCGGGCGGGTGGGGAAGCGCACCTTCTGTGACGCTGGAAAGCAGGCCGATGCCTTACCGAACCCCGCGTTCAATGCCTTGGAACAGCCAGCGCCAGCGTTACGCTGCCGTCGTGACATTCATGGCTTTGGGGAGACGGCGATTTTCCCCTGCGGATGAGGCGTATTGACTTCGGCCAAGTGTGGATGCTTCGCCCACGAGCCGAAACGCAACTGGCGCATACGATCGGATGGAGAACGGGCTGTCGCTACGCGATTTCTTCTGAGCCCAACGCGAGCATGCCCTGCCCCGAATGAAGTAAGTGGCGTGGGCCATGCAGCTTCTGCGTCATTCAAACGGCTGTAGCGCCTCGGCCGCCGCAGCGCCGTTCCAGCCGGCTCATGCTGTCCACGGTGACGCGGCGGTTGTTCTCGATCCGAATCACGCCGTCCATTCTCAGGCTGGTCAGCTGACGGCTCACGGTCTCGTTTGTGATTCCAAGGAAATCAGAGATGTCGGCACGCGTCATCGGCAGCTCGAAGCACGCCGACCTAGCCGCGGGGTCAACATTGGAGTCGATGTTCCGGGCAATCATGAGGAGAAAGCTCGCCACCTTCTCTGGTGCGGTCTTGCGCCCCAGAGTCACCATCCATTCGCGGGCCTCGTCAAGTTCGTTCAGCGCCTGCTTGAGCAGGCGATGCACAAATTCGGGTGACTGCTTCATCATCCGTTCGATGGCCGCTCTGGGAAACGAGCATAGCGAGACAGCTGTTGCCGCTTCGGCATTGATCGCACTTTTCATCTTGAAGGGCCGACCCAGAAAATCCGGGGCGAACTGCAGGCCGACAATCTGTTGGCGTCCATCTGACAGGCTCTTCGTGAGCTTCACCACGCCTGAAAGCACGTTCGAATAACAGTCGACCGCCTCGGCGTCGCCGATCAGTTCGACCCCCGGCTCAATATTGTGCCGCGACGACGTCTTGGCGAGGTAAGCCAAATGGTCTGGCTCTAGCGCGCCACAGACACCGCGGCGCCGTGCCTCGCAAGACAGGCAAAGAACGGGGATGCCTGAACTGTGAATATCCTGCCGTAATGTCATTCGATCGCTCTACCGGTCCGTGCGGGCAGGATAGCATCCACGGTAGAAAAATCCTTGCGGCAGTTTGTCCGTGCTGAAGGTTGATCGAAATCAGGGCTTAGGCTCATCCAAGCATCCACAGTTCGGGCGACGCAAACACGGTGGACCACGACATGCGACAAAAGCTAGTTGCCAGATTTGGCGAGAACGTCCCGCGCTATACGAGCTACCCGACCGCGCCCCATTTCCATCCAGGCGTTGATGCTGCCGTTTGTCGTGGCTGGCTGCAAGCGCTCGGCGGTGGTGACGAGATCTCGCTCTATCTGCACATCCCTTACTGCGACAAGCTTTGCTGGTTCTGTGCCTGCCATACCAAGCAGACACGCCATTACGAACCGGTGACCACATATCTGCGCTCACTGCATGCCGAGATCGCCACCGTCGCCAGTCTTGTCGCAGGCAAGGGTCGCGTCCGTGCCGTCCATTTCGGTGGCGGTTCGCCGACCATGCTCAAACCCGAAGATATGGTGGCGCTGGGAACCGCCCTGCGCAACAGCTTCGGCTTTCTTCCCGGCGCCAAGATCAGCGTTGAAATCGAACCCAACGATATGGATGGAGCCCGCCTCGATGCGCTTGCCGAAATCGGCATGACTCGTGCGAGCCTCGGCGTCCAGGACTTCGATCCGAAGGTTCAGAAGGCAATCAACCGCGAGCAGAGCTTTTTGCAGACCAAAGCGGTAGTCGACGGTGTTCGTTCGCGCGGCGTCGAATCCGTCAATCTAGACCTGCTGTACGGCCTGCCGCACCAGACCAGGGCGAGCGTTTCCTCAACGGTCGCGCAGGCACTGACCCTGGAGCCGGACAGGATAGCGCTTTTTGGCTACGCCCATGTGCCGTGGTTCAAGAAACATCAGACGATGATAGACGAGGCATGGCTGCCCGGTCCCGCGGAGAGATTTGCTCAATCGCAACTGGCGGCGCGGGCGATCGTGGACCAGGGGTACGAAGCAATCGGCCTCGACCATTTCGCCAAACCCGGCGATGCCCTGGCCCTTGCCGCCCGCGCCGGAACACTGCACCGGAACTTTCAGGGTTACACCGACGATTGCTGCGAAACCTTGATTGGGTTAGGCCCATCGTCCATCAGCCAGTTTCGGCAGGGCTATGCGCAGAACATGCCTTCGACCAGCGAATATCGATGCACGGTTGATGACGGCGGGCTGGCCGCTGTTCGGGGTATCGCATTTTCCAACGACGACCGCGTTCGCGGCTGGATCATCGAACGTTTGATGTGCGACTTCGCCTTCTCGGCCATCGATCTGGTGGAACGCTTCGGCGAGGCCGGCCAGAGGCTCCTCCTTCAGTCAAGTTCCATGGCCCTCCACGATCCGGTTCGATTGCTTGAACTTGATGGCGACAGATTCGTTGTGCCGGCTGAAAGTCGCCCTTTCGTCCGAAGCATCGCGGCCAGGTTCGACAAATATTTCGAAGCTGGAACGGCCAGGCACTCGGCGGCAGTCTGAGCACTCAGTCGAACGGTCATGCCTCTCAGTCGGTCATGGACCGCGGTACGTTTGTTGATCGGCGACCGTCGTATCGAAACAAGATTCGGAGCGGACCAGACGCGTCTTGGCGCAGCGACGATATCGTCCGCTCGAGCCCTGCCTGTCGGATCATGGTTTTCGGCGACAGCTCCCTTCGACCTGAACCACCCGTTCACCCGAATTCTGCCGGCGCAGTTCCAGTGGAAAGGGCCTGGGCTAGACGGCTCTCTTGTTACCCCAGAGCACAACGTGCAGCTGCGGTAGCACGCGGGCCTCGAACCATCTGTCGCGGGTCACGCTGTCAACCAGCCACTCCATGCGCTTCAATATTCCGTCAAGGTCGACAGGCGCGTCATCATTTGTGGGGTGTGGCGGCGTGTGATTGCCGGGCTGCAGATAGATCGGAAGTTGCGGAAATTGCGCAGCGGCGTCTTTCGCGTAGGTGTAGTCCCTTTCGTCGAAAACAATGAGCTTGAGCACGACTTGGGGCTTGCCTTGTGCCGCCTGGAGGCACGCCTCGACAGCGGCCCAATCTGTCGTCATTTGGCTTGACGGCGGCTTTGGGCTGAGGATCAGCACGTCAAGCTGCGCAAACCAGTCCCTGGCAAGCGACCCTTGGGTTTCCAGCGCAAAACGGTAACCGTCACCATGGCCCCGGTCGATGAGCGCGCCGAGCGGCTGGATGGCCGGATTGCCGCCTGATAGCGACACCATCAGCGGGCGGCCACCGGAAAGGGCAAGCACATTTTTCCACACCGCCCCAACGGACATCATCTCCCATTCATGGCGGAATTGGCTGTCCACAGCATGGAGGCTGTCGCACCAGGAACAGCGATAGTCACACCCGCCGGTTCTGACGAAGATCGTCGGCAAACCTATGAGCACGCCCTCGCCCTGGATCGTCGGCCCGAAAATCTCGCTAACGCGGATTGCGGGATGAGTATTCGTCATGGCCGGTATTCCGCCCAGGTTTTCGGCGTTTCGCTCACCCGCACGGCCGCGGTTTCGCTCAGGCGTGCCTTGCACCAGTCGTAGAAATGTCTGGCCAGATATTCCGCCGTGACTTGCTCGTGTCCCAGCACGTCGTTGAGATGTCGGTGGTCGAAGCTCTCGTCGATGTAGCGTTTGAATGGCGCCAAGTCGTGGTAGTCGCGCACGAAGCCGTGATCGTCCAGTCCATCCGCTGAAAGCTCCACTTCGACGATGTAGTTATGTCCGTGCAGGCGCGCGCATTGGTGATCGGGTGGCAATGAGGTGAGCTGATGCGAGGCTGAGAAGTGGAATTCCTTGGTGATGCGGAACATTACGCCGTGGTCCTTCGCAGCGCTCCGAGCCAGAAGTCGGAGTCCTCATACTCGGTTGGGTCCGGGTGCCCAGCGATGTGAAACGCCTCACGCCGCTCGACGCAGGTCCCGCACCTCCCGCAATGACGCTCGGCGCCCTTGTAACAGGACCAGGTCTGAGCAAACGGCGTGCCGTATGTGGCTCCATCCGTAACAATGTCCGCCTTCGCCAGGTTCACATAGGGTGCATAAAGGCGAATCTGCGCGTAGCCGTCGAGCGCGTGGTCCTGCATCATCTGGAAAGCGTCGATGAAGGCCGGACGGCAATCGGGATAGACAACGTGATCCCCACCATGCACGGCCGTCGCCACTGCGTCAGCGTCTTGCGCTGCGGCGAGGCCGAAGGCAATGGCCAACATGATGGCGTTCCGGTTGGGCACCACGGTTATCTTCATCGTGTCTTCGGCATAGTGCCCGTCGGGCACGTCCACATTGTCGGTCAGCGCGGAGCCGGAAAGGCCGCCGCCGATCTCGTGGATATCGATGATTCGCTGCGGGACACTCAGGCGCTCCGCGCAAAGGGTGGCGTAGCCCAATTCCTTCCTATGCCGTTGGCCGTAATCGAACGATAGCAGGCCGGTAAGCTGGTGCTCCGCTGCCACCTTGTGGGCAAGAGTAACGGAATCCAATCCGCCGGAGCAGACGACGAGAGTCTTCATCGTTGGGTCCTTGTTTTAACCGGGTAGGCTGCGACCGGAGATTTCTCTGCGCTCCAGTACTTCAGGAAAACCATTTTGTGAAGTGAACGGAGACCAGTTCGTGCGCTTGCGTGCGATGCGCAAAAAGCCCTCGCGGTGAGCTGCAAGGACACGGACTGGCGAGACGTCACCCTTCAGCGGAATGCTCAAAGTCGAACGCTTCTCGGGGACAAAGTTCTCGACGAGCAGAGCCTGGCGGTCCCGAGCGCCGAGCGACGCCGGTGCAACGGTTTCGGGGTACAAAGCCGAGATGGGCTGGCCGCAAACAGCTCACTTACCAGGGATGTTCAGCGATGCCGAAATCCAGATATCGGGATGGATTATGAGATCAATTGTCGCGACAGCTTTGGCTGGCTTCTCCTCGCGCTTCGTAGATGCAGCGCATTCCACTTCAGGATTATTTTGATGAGCACGCCCTCAATGGATGACCGGCGAACCCTGAATAACCGGTCGGAGCCGACATCTGTGAACAAGCGGTGTGGTCGATTGCAATCACCCATGTCTTGCGCACAGGTACCTCATGGCAGTGGATGAACTGAACTTGATGGTTTTACAGATGGCAGTCGAAAGCGTCCGCTCGCTCTCGTTGAGCTTCGCTGAAAAAGCCGCCGAGATAGCCACCAGGAGCCGCGGCAGCCTGCTTTTCGACGTTCGGATCGACGGTGACGCGCAGGTCCAGCGGGTCGCAGCCATCCGATATCACGGCGGCCAATTCGGCGTGCTGGCGTTAGACGGACACGGCCTAGTTACCCACTATTGCATCGTTAACGGTATGTTCTCACATTACATTGCGGCCTTGGAGAGCTGGCACAGGATGCCCCTGTCGATGCAGGCCAAGATGGATGCCAACGGCAATGCCCGTCTTTTCGTAGCGGCGTTGCGGGATGCCGGACATATGCTGGGCACCTAGCATATGGCCAGAGTGCATCTCTGAATTTGCATGTGCATCACTGCGATGGCGCCGGCATGATCGTGATGCTCGAAAAGGGCTGCGGCGGCCGTGGCAAAGCGGTCGCCGCGATGATGGTGTCAACGGCGTTGCATCGATGCGAGCATTTAGACAGAGGTCTCCTCCTGGCATCGCGCGCATGCAAGGAGCTACGCAAGCGCAAATGTATCAAGTATTTTGAAGCGACGACCCCTCATGCATATGGAGCTGCGATGCACGGGCGGCATAAGCCTCGTTGCCATCTAGCCGCCTTGATGCACGGCGATGAGCTTTCGGCGGCCTGCATCGGCGATCTGGCCGCCCTGTGCATTTTGACAAGCCTCGTCGGGTGCCGGCGATGATCCGTCGTGATGGCAGGCGGGGGTTTACAGGTTGCGGTCGACGGGTTCGTTTCGGGCGCCTGCGCCCATCGTTATGTCGCGAGTTGGGGGATGCGATCGAGGACGATGCGCAGGATGCGCTGGTCGGGGCACGATGTCGGCAGGTGCAGGCGGATTTGCGATTTCATCTCGACCACCCGCGCAGCGATTTTGATGAGGCGCAATCGCAGCGTGTCGAATTGGGCGACGGCAAAGCTCGAGCGCCTCGGCATCGCGGCCCGCAAGCCCCACATGAGCCAGTAGGCGCCGGCATGCAGGAATAACCGGAACTGGTTGGCCGTCGCTCTGGTGCAGGATGTGCGGTCGGCGGCAAGATGCGTCTTCCACGATGTGGTTCTCGGCCGCGCCGCGCCGACAGTAGACATTCTCGTAGAGCGCCTTGGCCTTCCCACCTGCAAGGTTGGTGACGATGAAGCGGATATCGCCACCGTGGGCGCCGACCTCGACCCGCGCGATGATGCGCTCGACGCGGCTCCAACTAGCGGCGCCGTCAACGAGCTCCTTGAACCTGCGGACCTTGCCTGTCTTGGCCGACGCTTCCAAGCGTGCCGTCGTGCTGGCCTCCAGATCCGCGACATGCTTGCGCAGGGTCGTGGTGGGCGCGAGGCCAAAGATGAAGTCGACGTCGTTGGCGCGGCACCAGTCGATGACCTGCGGGTTGCAATAATGGCTATCGCCGCGGAGCAGGATTCGAATGTTTGGCCAGTTGATCCGGATCGCCCGCACCAGACGGCGCAGGTGGGGGCGGATCTCAGCCCCACTCGGCCGCTTGGCCGGTCGCAGGATCGCGCTGACGAACCGTCCCGCACCATCGAACACGACGATCGGCTGGAAGCCGTACTCGTCATGGTGGGCATTGAACAGGCGAAGCTGTTGGCCTCCGTGCACAGCGTCGAAGGTGTCGAGAGCGCGGCGCAGCCGGTTGGCGTCGTTGTCGTCCTCGTAGCCGCGGCGATCATCTTCATGCGAAAGCCGATCATGTCCGCCAGGCTGTGGACGACCTGGTCCGGGCAGCGCGGATCGTCGATGCAACGCGCCAGACGCTCGGCCATCCGCAACCGCTTTTCCACCTCGGCCAAGGCCAGAACGCCACTGTTGGACGACAGCATGCCGCCGTCGAAACGGGCGACGACGGACTTGCCGCCGACTGATGACAAACCGCTCAGCGGCAGCGCAAGATCGTTCATGGTGGGTGTGGTCTCGGGAAATGGTTCGGATCGGCTTAAGCAACCAAATCCTACGTCATTTCAACGGGCTTGCGCCACATCCACCAACCCCCATGAATTTGGCTAGGTTGATGCGGCGTGCCGCCGCCGTGAGGCTGCGCTCGCTCAGCAGCGCGTCGAGAACGACGAGAAGATTCAGATCGAGCCCTTTGAAACGCATGTCTTAGCTATCCATAGCGTGGATGAATTTGATTGAAACAAAGGATTTTACCAATTTTCCGGAATGTCGCATGGACCTGGCAGGATCTCAAGTGCGCCGATCACTGCCCCTATCGCGTGGCGAGTCCCTTGAGAAGAGCCCGAAAGAGGAAATCTGTCGCGTGCGGTGGAGATTGTACTGGAAATGAGAGGCAGCGCTCCGATCATGTCGAACTCTCCGACGAATGGCGGACCGGTACAATAGTTGATCGCAACTGGTCCGGAGCTATGAAACATCTCGATTACATATGAGGTGCCGAGTGAATACGCTGACAGCACCCACCGTCGCAGCGTTTAGCTGACGTTTGACGACGGTTCCTATCCATTTACACGCAGATTCTTGATGTGCTGGCGCAAAAGCGGGAGGCCGGCGACTTTTCTTCGTCATCGGGCTGACGCCGCAGAAGCCGGAACTCGTCCGGTTCCTATGGGCATTGGGCTTGGTCGGCGCACAGGGCTCCATGAGGGGCAATTTTGGCAACGCGACGCGATTCGGGTTTTGAACGACGCCGAAAACGCAAGCTGGAAAGGAAACAAGATGGCAGATCAACTCGCCAACGAAATAATCGCCATGATCAAGAAGCGCGCCGCGTCGGAGGGCGGCATAGCGGCTGCCACAGGCGGCGAGATAACGGCTGCCACGAGACTGACTTCGCTCGGTATCGATTCACTGGGATTGGCGGACGTTCTCTGGGACCTGGAGCAGGCCTACGGCATCGAGATCGAGATGAATACGGCCGAGGCATGGTCGGATCTCCAGAATGTTGGGGACATGGTGGAAGCCGTGCGCAGCTTGCTCGCTACGGGGGTGTGAATGGACAGGCGCGTCGTGATTACTGGGATTGGCGGGATTTGCGGGCTTGGGACCAACACCGCCGCCATTTGGACAGAGATGCGAGAAGGCCGCTCCGCCATCGGCCCAATCGTCAACTCCGAGCTCCATGAATTGAGGGTCAGGATTGGTGCCGAGATCAAAGCGCTGCCGGAGCATGACATCGACCGCAAGCAACTCATCTCCATGGACCGCTTCAGCCTGCTCGCTGTTCTTGCGGCGCGCGAAGCCATGCGTCAGGCCGGACTTTCCTCCAAAGAGGGAAATAGCTATCGCTTCGGTGCGACGGTGGGCGTTGGCGGCTGCGGGTGGGATGCGATCGAGCAAACCTACCGCGCCATCCTGCTGGGCGGTAAGCGTGCCGCTCTCTTGACTGTACCCAAGGCGATGCCGGGTGCCGCTGCCGGCCAGGTCAGCATGAGTCTCGGCCTGCGCGGGCCGGTCTTCGGCGTCACGTCCGCCTGTTCCTCGGCAAACCATGCGATTGCCTGCGCGGTGGACCAGATCAGGCACGGCCGGGCCGACGTGATGCTTGCCGGCGGCAGCGAAGCGCCGCTCGTATGGGGTGTGCTGAAGGCATGGGAAGCGATCCGCGTGCTTTCGCCCGATGCTTGCCGGCCATTCTCGGCCGATCGCCAGGGCCTATCGCTTGGTGAAGGCGCCGGCATGGCGGTGCTGGAAAGCTACGAGCATGCCCTGGCTCGGGGCGCCACCATCCTTGCCGAAATTGCCGGTGCCGGCCTTTCCGCCGATGCGTCCGACATCGTCGCGCCGACTGTCGAGGGGCCGGAGGCAGCAATGCGGGCCTGCCTTGCCGATGCCAGGCTGGACGCCGAGGATGTCGACTATCTCAACGCGCACGGCACCGGCACAAAGGCCAACGACCAGATCGAGACGGCGGCGATCAAGCGCGTCTTCGGTCAGCACGCCTTCTCAATGTCCATTTCTTCTACCAAGTCCATGCACGCGCATTGCCTCGGCGCGTCCGGCGCGCTCGAGTTGATCGCCTGCGTGATGGCTATCCGCGAGAGCGTCGTGCCGCCGACTGCCAATTATCGTGAGCTGGACCCCGATTGCGATCTCGACGTCACGCCCAATGTGGCACGCGAGCGCAAGGTGCGCGTGGCACTGAGCAACTCCTTCGCCTTTGGCGGCACGAACGCGGTTCTGGCGTTCAGGCAGGTGTAGAGGCCATGAGAGATGCCTCCGGCAACATTATCTCTCGCATCCAGATGCTTGCCAGATAACTATTGTGAAGGGCGGGTCATTGACCGCCTCGGCGAATGCGGGAAGTGGCAGCGGAAGCTCGACGATCCGGGGGTATCGTCTTTGCGAAATTCTTAACTGTTGAAGCGGCTTGGACGTACCGCCGCCCCGTAAAAGGTAAGCGAGGCCCTGCGGGCTCGGCTTGAGGGTCTGAAGCTGTACACGATAATGTCTGGAAGCCGCAGGGTCGGCTCTGCGCCCGTTATAGCCGCCTGAGTGCTGCCGGCCCGGCCGCGCCGCGGGCGCCGTCAACGAGCTCCTTGAACCTGCGGACCTTGCCTGTCTTGGCCGACGCTTCCAAGCGTGCCGTCGTGCTGGCATCCAGATCCGCGACATGCTTGCGCAGGGTCGTGGTGGGCGCGAGGCCAAAGATGAAGTCGACGTCGTTGGCGCGGCACCAGTCGATGACCTGCGGGTTGCAATAATGGCTATCGCCGCGGAGCAGGATTCGAATGTTCGGCCAGTTGATCCGGATCGCCCGCACCAGACGGCGCAGGTGGGGGCGGATCTCAGCCCCACTCGGCCGCTTGGCCGGTCGCAGGATCGCGCTGACGAACCGTCCCGCACCATCGAACACGACGATCGGCTGGAAGCCGTACTCGTCATGGTGGGCATTGAACAGGCGAAGCTGTTGGCCTCCGTGCACAGCGTCGAAGGTGTCGTCAATGTCGGGTACGATCCGCTTCGGCACCTGCCGGAACGAGGCGCAATAGAGATCGACCATCACCCGTCCCATCGACCAACTCCCGCACGCCGGGTAGGTTCTCCAGCCGGCACAGCGTCGATTGCGACGCCAGATCCCGACCCGACGGCAGCGCATCCTGGGCCATCTTGAAGACCGGATCGCGGCGCAGCCGGTTGGCGTCGTTGCCGTCCTCGTAGCCCGCGGCGATCATCTTCATGCGAAAGCCGATCATGTCCGCCAGGCTGTGGACGACCTGGTCCGGGCAGCGCGGATCGTCGATGCAACGCGCCAGACGCTCGGCCACCCGCAACCGCTTTTCCACCTCGGCCAAGGCCAGAACGCCGCTGTTGGACGACAGCATGCCGCCGTCGAAACGGGCGACGACGGACTTGCCGCCGACTGATGACAAACCGCTCAGCGGCAGCGCAACATCGTTCATGGTGGGTGTGGTCTCCGGGAAATTTCGGATCGGCTTAAGCAACCAAATCCTACGTCATTTCAAGGCTTGCGCCACATCCACCAACCCCCATGAATTTTTCAGGCTAGCAGAGAGGGTGCTTGCGGTGCACTCACCGAACGAGATCGCAAATGGACGCGCGTAACCACCAGAACTGGCGACACCCATGGTGGTCCGCTGGACCCGCAGGAGGAACCACAAGGTGTGAGCGGGCAGAGCGCAAGCGAGTGCCTACTTCGATCTTTCTAGAAGCGCGCCGGCAGCCTGGGCGGGGGGCTTGGGGGTCAGACTGCCGGCGCACGCCACTCACGAAGAGCGGCCCCTTTTCGTGGTTCGAACGCCCATAGTCAACCCGGAAACGTCAGGATGCCCGCCATGTTAATTTCAGAGCGGCGCGACTCGCCATGTTGGACGATTCAGCCCGTAGGCCGAGTTGATGCTCAAGCCAGCATCGCCTTGCCGAACTAGGAAGAGTTCGCCGTTAGTCCTTCGTCGCGAGCCGATGCCGTCGTGCACGTTTCGTAGCACTCCGGGCGGCTATATCGCTTTGTTGTTCGGCGAGCTGCGCCAGAAGGCATCGCATCAAATCGAATCAAGCGTCGACATCAGCCGCAAGCTTCACATCACAACAGCTAGTCCACCCATTGCAGATCATCCGACTGTTCAGGCGGCGTCCGAAATGTCCAACTCCGACTCAAGAATTCCCACAGGTATGGAAAGCGATTTCGCTATCCGATCCCGATAGCCCTTGCTGTACCTCAGACCTCGCTCGATGTTTTGGATTTCCTCAGCGGCCAGCCCGCACGCGACCGCCAGGTCGTCGATCGAATATCCAAGGTGCTCGCGATAAGCGCGGACGATGTGGGTTCCCTGGGACATAGCCGTCAAGACTGGTTCGGGAATGCGCGAATCCTTCATAAACATCTCCAAGAACTGGGAGCTCCCTCGGAGATTCCTCCCCGAGGCGCACACTTAGCAAATAAAAAAAATGGTCGTCCATTCGGCCGAACCGGCCTCATGCATGGGATGGGCCGCTGAATTGGCCGGGCCGGAATATGGCGGCTCACCTCCTTCTGATCAAGTATCAAGGCTGCCCGTGCTGAGAGCCTGGTCGGCGTAGCGCATGCGACCTGCGATCCTTCGTGGACCATTCTCGCCGATGGCTTTCTTGAACAGCAACTCGAATTTTCGGCAGGACACTGCTTCCTTCGGCCAATCTCCACCGGCGAGGCAGCGAAAGACCCGCTCGTAACCGCTACCGAGTTTCGCAATTGCAGCAAACAATGGTCATCTGGTTTCATCCGGGCTTCGGATCCAGACAAGGGGTACCGCTTTCCTGGAGGCGCATCGCCACCTGTACAGGTTCACAATCATTCGACCGTGACCGATTTTGCGAGATTGCGCGGCTGGTCTACATCCGTCCCCATGAAGAGCGCCGTGTGGTAGGCTAGAAGCTGTATCGGGAGCGAGAAGATCATTGGCGCGATAATCTCGTCGACAACCGGCAGCACGAGCGTGTGCATGGTTTCGAGTTTCGATACGGCTGCCCCTTTTTCATCGGTGATGAGGATAATCCGCCCTCCACGGGCAGCCACTTCCTGCATGTTGGAAACGGTCTTGTCGAAAAGACGGTCATGGGGCGCGATGACGATCACTGGCATGTTCTCGTCTATCAAGGCGATCGGCCCGTGCTTCAATTCACCCGCTGCATAGCCCTCGGCATGGATGTAGGAAATCTCCTTGAGCTTCAGCGCACCTTCCATCGCTAGCGGGAAACTGGTGCCACGGCCGAGATACAGGACGTCACGACACTTTGACAGTTCGCGCGACAAGAACTCGATTTCCGGCTGGATGCACTCGAGTACGTGGCCCATCACGCGCGGCAATTCGGCGAGGCTCCTGACGAGCCCCTGCAGCTCGTCTTCGGGGACGGTCCCGCGGGCTCTGGCCGCGCCGATGGCGAGTGCTGCTAGAACGGCAAGCTGGCAGGTAAAAGCCTTGGTAGAGGCGACGCCGATCTCCGGTCCGGCAAGGATCGGGAAAACCGTATCGGCCTCCCGAGCGATGGTCGATTCGCAGGCATTGACGATAGCGCCAATTTTCAGCCCACGCTCCTTGCAGTACCTCAATGACGCAAGCGTATCGGCGGTTTCGCCGGACTGCGAGATGAAAAGAGCCGCCGACTGCGGCGGCAACGGGATCTCGCGGTAACGGAATTCGGACGCAACGTCGATTTCAACCGTCAGGCGCGCATAGCGCTCGAACCAGTATTTTCCGATCAGTCCGGCGAAATAGGCGGTCCCGCAGGCAGAGATCGCCAAGCTCGGGACCTTGGCGAAATCAATGCCAGGAACCATGTCGCGACTGTCTATGATGTTAATGTAATGACGGAGAGCATGGGCGATGACCTCGGGCTGCTCGTAAATCTCCTTCTCCATGAAGTGGCGATGGTTGCCCTTGTTGGCCAGATCGGCCGCGGCCGTGGAGATATGGCGCGGACGCTCGACGGGACGGCCGTCGATATCGAAGATATGGGCGCCCGAATTGCCGACGACGGCCCAGTCGCCGTCGATGAGATAGGTAATTTCATTGGTGAAAGGAGCAAGGGCGATCGCGTCGGAGCCCAGGAACATCTCGCCGTCGCCGTGACCGATCGCGAGCGGTGGTCCGTTGCGCGCCGCCGTGATGGTCGTCGGTTCATCTTCGAAGAGGATGGCAAGCGCATAGGCGCCCTTGACGCGTTTCAGCATGGCACGCGTGGCCTCTTGCGGCCTCATGCCCTCTCGGCGGTATCTTGCCAAGAGATGCCCAACGACCTCTGTGTCGGTGTCGGTCTGGAACTCGGCGCCATCCGCCGCCAATTCGTCCTTCAGCTCGGTGAAATTCTCGATGATGCCGTTATGGACTACGGCGACACCGTCGCTAAAGTGCGGGTGCGCATTGCGTTCGGTCGAGGCCCCGTGGGTTGCCCAACGCGTGTGGCCGATGCCGACGTTGCCGCTCAGCGGCTCTTCCTTCAGTCGCGTCTCGAGATTGACGAGCTTGCCCTCGGCGCGCCGGCGGTGCAAGGCACCCTCGATGATCGTCGCAACGCCGGCGGAATCATAGCCGCGATATTCCAAACCCTTCAACGCGCCGATCAACCGATCCGACACCGGCTGTTGCCCAACGATGCCAACAATCCCGCACATGTTCGTCTCCGCATCTTTGCGGGCAGCACCAGCCCACGCGAGACGGATACCCGTCCGGCCGCTTTAAGTGGCGGCCTTGTAGTAGTAATCCATAATATTGGTAAAATTGATTGTTGTGATAACTACCATCCACCCGATGGATAGGTCGGCCGCTGTGGGGCCACGACCCAAACTTCTATTCGCGCCTGACGCTCTTATGAGGATCGCAAACTCACACCCGCGGCAGGATCACGGCCTCAGAAAGGCCGGGAGGCCTTGGACAGTGGACGGACGACGGACCTGCGGGTAGGAGCATTGTGCCGCCGACTTGGGCATCGGCGATGGTCTGTCTTGGCGACAGCCTGAGTTCGCTTCAGGACCGTCGTCGTCTCGCGCGGCTGCCGGTGTCAGTTGACGATAACAAAATGTCCGCCGGGGGCGAGCGCCTCGCGCACGGCACGTGCCAGCCGCGGTCGGTCCGGGACGCCGTCGAAGGCGTTGGCCGTGAAGACGAAGTCGACGGGGCGTGACACCACCAGAGTAGCGAGTTCATAGCGCATAGCCGGCGACGAATTCGCAATTGGTCGCGCCGGCGCCGGTCAGCCGGCGCTGCGCGGCCTCCAGCTGGTCGGCGTAGTGCGACGACATGGCGGGCGATTGTGGCGATCGGCACAGCCGCCCCGCAACAGAGGTCGACCACCTCCAAGCCCGGCTTCAGCCCGGTTGTCGCAAGCGCCATCTTCGCTGCGGTCGCGCTTGTCATGCTGCTCTTTCCTAGCCTTTGCAAGAACACGAACCTCGGCTTCGGTCGGAATGGCAACGTGGCGAAGGGCGACCCGATCTGCGTCAAGCTCATCGCCACGGAAGAGGCGAATGATAGGCAGCCCCACTACCGCCTGATCACCACCGGCGGCCGCCGATGTTCCCAGCATTCGCGTTCCAAGGTCGGCATGTCGTGCTCCTCGCTGGCATAGCCGAGGCAGAAATAGCCGATCAGCGTCCATTCGGGCGGCGTGTCGAGAATTTGGGCCATCTCGGTCGCATCGAGGATCGACACCCAGCCCATGCCGATGCCCTCCGCCCGCGCCGCCACCCACAGTGTGTGCACTGCCATGACGGCCGAATAGTCGATGGTCGCCGCCATGGTCATGCGACCGAGCCCATGGCCTTGTCGGGTCGTGTGGTCGGCGAAGACCGCGAATTGACAGGGCGCCTCGTCGAGCCCGGCAAGCTTCAGCCGGGCATAGAGTGCGGCGCGCTCTCCCGAAAAGCGCGTGAGCGCCTCGGCATTGCAGCGCTCGAAGCAGTCTCTCACGGCAGTGCGCCGCTTGAGGCTCTCGACCACTACGAAGCGCCAGGGCTGGCTGAGGCCAACGGAGGGCGCAATGCTGGCGAGCTCGAGCAGGCGTTCCAGCGTACCCTCTGGCAGAGCCGTTGGCTCGAAGCGCCGCACATCCCTGCGCCAGCGCAGCAGCGTGATCAGCCCGGAGCGAAAATCGTCGGTGAAATCTGGAGGTGACGGCATGGCGGTCTCGTTAGGTATGGATTGGGCACTAGGGAGTACAGTGTGGACAGCCTCTGCCTATTGCCAAGCTGGCTTGTTGCGTCCGACAATCGCGTCATGCGACCCCAACCGCAAACGATAGAAAAATCTTTCCTGGTGGGCGGCGCTATTACGATGCAATCGACCAAGCCAGTTCGATCAGCTCGCAGGGCGGTGAATCGTGTACCAGGCCGTTGCTAAATGCGCCATTGACACTCAGGCGCACCCGTATCGCTCACCAAGCCTCGGAACGAGGAGAACGTCGGCCTGGAACGCGGAGACGGCGACAGGCGTCTCAGCTTGCATATACTCGTTCCTACAGCACCGCCTGCAACTCAGTTTGCTTCCGACCACGACCGGCCTCGACGTCCCCGAAGATTCCCAGGTCATTCGGCAGATACCATCGTCTGACGTCATAGCGCCGCAGCGGACAGCACCAGCTGCCCAATTTCATTTGGGGCATCGCTGAGCTTCCAGTCGCTACCGCAATTTCGTCTTCCAGCAGCGTCAGGCATGACCCAAATTGGAGCTCATCCCTCTCACGGTCAATTCGCGCTTGAATTACATGTTCTACTTTCGTTCACTGTTCGGACGACACATTAGAAAGAGCTGGAATGGAGTCTATCATCAGCCCTACGACAGCCGCCAAAGGCGGCCGCTGTTCAAGCCCGCCGAAAAGTTTGGATGCCGTTCACAAGGGGAAAGCATTGGTGGGACCATGCCGGAACCATCTACCTCTTTGTTCTTCTCGGAGAAACATCGCCCGGGCCAGTGGTTCTCGGAGAGTAAAAATAACTGACGCGCATCAGGGCTCGCGCATGTGGAACGCGATGAGCATCCCCAGTTACTGGCACATTCTACAATCAGCTACCAACTGACAAACGTATGGCAGGAGACGGATGAGACGTGGACGGTGTTCGACCGTCGTACCGCAGAGTCGCCACAAGTCGCATTTACGAGGTCCTAATATTTGATGCAAATGGCTGGGAACGTTGCTCACCCTCAACCCGGAGATGACCGTTACCATCAACAGCGGATGGGCTGGTGCCGTCATGAAGTTGGAGGGCGACTTGCCTCCTCTAGCCGTTTTCGCAACCTATTCCGTCGCCGTCTCGGTCAAGATCATAGATATCGGTGCCTACGACAGAGACCGGCCCGTGTACGTATGCGGGACCATTGCCCTTTCCGGAGGAACAGTCGACATCGCTGGCGATTGGAACACAGGCGCCTGTGTAGTTAGGGTCGCAGGATTCTTGGCCATGAGCGCTGCTGATGAATAACGCCAGAACCAGAGCGACCGCGCCTAGACGACCAAACCCCATCAAATACCCGCCAGCTAACACCCAAGAAATCTTAGCGGGCATTTTAGCTCCATGCAATATTAGCGCTGGCTTGGGCGCCTATATATCACCACCAAGCTCCAAAGAGATGAGTTATTGCCCGACTGCAATGATCAAGATCGCGTTGAGGGTCGCGCGCTGGCGGGCTACTTGATTTCGGTTTGGCAGATGCGTGGCCAAAGACCGACGCGTGCTGCCAGGCATATGCATCTGCGGCGGGGTTTGACTTTTGATATTGCGAGGCAGGAAGGTCGCTTGCTGTACAGAGGAGCTTATTGCCGAGGTCGAGAATCTTAGTGCCGATCGATGGTAGTGCATCCACATCAGTCTGATTTTCGACAGCCGTCGTCGAGCCGGAGTGCGCATCGCCCTCTTCGGTGAGGCCTCCGTAAGCGTCTGCGACGACCGACAGAGTCGACAAGCACGCGCTTCGTTCAGCCCCCCGAGGTGATCATGGCTGAAAAGCGGTCCTACAAGGGCGGGCGATGTTAGCCTTCAAGGCCGACAAGAGGCAAACGCTATGGGATCGTGTGCAGGGCGAGGTCGGCGTCCCGGTCCCGAAGGAGCATAAGAAGGACAAGGCGGAATGGCTGAAGCCGGGACCGGTCGGCCGGGTCACGAGGAGAAGGGCGACGAGAAGCTGCGCCTCGCAAGGCTACTGGAGGCTAACCAAAGAGCGCGGCCAGTCTTGGGTATATTGTACGATTGTTACCCAAGCGGCGGCCGCATGGACTCTCATCATCGTGGAACTACATTGCCACAATGGCACAGCTCTTTGAATCCTCCCCAATGAGCGCTTCATTTCAGATGATCGTCGACCACTACGAGACAGCGGTTTCACTCCAGGAGCGCATTGTAACTCGCGCTCGACAAGTCGGCTTGGCGACCAAAAGCGATGACGAATTTCTGGAGCATTTGAATGCGGCGTTAGAGCGGGTGCGCCAAACCTTGGCTCGCGCCGATCAACGCAGTTATTTATAAATGGGACATCCGCGGTCCGCAGGCGTACAGTGTGCCATCGACGGCAACTCTAAGGGCGTCCGTCGGCTGTGAGCGATCAACATGCTTCCGCCCCAATAGGGAGAGGGAGCTATGACAGATTCCAGTTCACAAAATCACACTGCCGCGCAATGCGACACAGGCCAAAATTCCATCTATCGCAATTCGCTGCTGCTTCGAATGTGCTCGGCAGATTTGGCCTTGCTGCAACCTCATTTGGAAAGCGTCTCCCTTGGACTGAAGACGCATCTCGAAGTGGCGGGGTCTCCAATCAGAACCGTGTACTTCTTCGAGAGCGGTCTCGGGTCAGTGGTGGGCGAACTGCGGCCTGGTATTGAAGCTGAGATCGGAATCATAGGTTGTGAGGGTATGACCGGCTCAGCGCTTATCATGGGCGATGACCGGTCAACGCACGATTGTTACGTCCAATTAGAAGCCCGAGCCTTTGTTATCGACGCGGGCCTCTTCACCAAGGCGCTTTTGACAAGCCCAACCCTGCGAAGTTTTCTGCTCCGCTACGTTCACTACTTTCACCTCCAGGCAAGCTTCACCGCGCTCAGCAATGCCCGGATGAACATCGTCGATAGGCTCTCAAGATGGCTGGTGATGTGTGATGATCGCGTCGAGGGGAACAGCTTTGCGATTACGCACGAGTTCTTATCAGTTATGCTCGGTGTCAGGCGGCCCGGCGTCACCATAGCGCTGCAAACCTTGGAGGGCCAAGGTCTGATACGCTCAATGCGAGGAGAGGTAGTCATTCTTGATCGCGCGCGTCTAATTGCGCTGGCAGATGGGTCATATGGCAGGGCTGAAGCCGAATACGCTCGGCTAGTCGGCAAACTGCATTGATCGCAGGCGCCGCGGCGTCCGTAGCGCCGCGACGGTGATCGCCAACGAATGTGCTCGACAGGAGATGGTCGATCTCCTGCATTGGAGTCACGTAAGCCGCCTAGACAGAGCCTTCACCGCCGACGTTGCCGAGCATCGGGATCCAAGACGAAGCTGTCATGCCGGCACCGCTGCATGCGCCCCGCGAGGAACAAACCGCCCCTCGCCTTCGTTCAGGATCCCGAAGCACGATACGGCTGTGCACCACCTTCCGGCCACTCAAAGGAGACCCGAGACGACTTGGTCCGTAAAGGAGGTTTTCGAAGAGCATCTGAGGCTTCGCGCGGCAGGCGATATCGAGGAGGATCTCTTGGGCGCACTGCCATCTAACCTCGATTAAACAGGCACTGATGCGCTGGCTGGAGCAATGGCGAGACTCATTGCACCAGCCAAGTTCAGGGCATGTGCAGACAACCGCTTTTGGCCCGGAACAGATCGATTGGCGGCATAGCCTTATCTTTCCCTCACAACGGGAAGGCTGTTTCGGGACTTTTCGAAATCAGCGGATCACAGGCTCGCCATGGAAGCGGCGGCGCGATGGAGGAGAAACGCCGAAGCCAACTTCCATCATCAGCCGTGGCCTGTGCGACGGCACGGTGCCCATATGGAACCCGAACGGATCCTCGACGAAACCGAAACCGGCCTTGCCGGTCAGCGTGACCGGACTCTGCTTGCCGTAGACGTCCAGAATCTCTTGCGCTGGATGGCCGACGACAAGCGTAAATTGGTGCTTGAGGGCGCGGCGATCATGGCTGCCGCGAACATAGATATGCGGGCCGGTCCCCTCGTCGACGGGCACCAGATAGAAAAAGAACTTCAGCATCCGCCAGTCGTCCAGGTCGAAGTGGTATTTGCCGAGCGAAGCCAGGTTCTTGTCCGCGTCCGACGCCTGGCCGGTCGGGAAGCTCCACCAGACGCGCGTCGTGATCAGCGTCGCCTGGCCGCCGAGATAGTGCGCCGCGATATCCATGAGCAGCGGATCGTTTTGGATGGCAACGGCCGACTTACAGCCCAGAATGCGCTCGAAATAATGGCCGCTGAGCAACGGACGGCCAAATCGCGCCTCAGCCTCCGCATGCTCCGCCGGCATGAACTCGAGTCGGCGATCGAAATTGCCGAAACAAGGTGTGCACCTGGCGAATGCGGCTACATCTTCAGCCACCATTGCAGGCAGGACAAGGCCGGGAAAAAGCCCATCCATCCGCAGCGCGTCGACAACGTCGTGGCAATTGACACCGGCAAACATCGTGTCCTGGGCTCTTTGCGGCCTTCGGACCGGCTTTGCACCACGCCAGTGCATTCTCCGTGCCGGCATGGTGCGCGCCAACATGAACATGGGCAGCCACGCCGGGTTCTCGCGAATATCCGACAGGTAGGTCGGAATGCGTACGGCTATGCGACGCAGCATGCTGCCGTTTCGCGCGATTGTCTCAAGGCTTGCAGCGCCGGCTTTGTCGGAGTTCATAACGGTCATCGGGGTCCTCAGGTCATGAATGCACTTATCGACGAAGTTGGGTCCCGGTGTTTCGCCGAAACCCGATTCGCCGCGGAAGAACTAGGCGCTTGCCACGTTTTGTGCAACGCACCATTGCAGTGAGAAAATGGAGGTTGCTCGTTCGTATAAGACAATCGCAACCACTCCAATTACCTCAGGAACTGTCTGTAGCCGCCGCCCATCAGGTAGCGGCCGCGTTGGATGGCGCGACGTACCTGATCGCGAAGATGGCCGCCTGGATGACGCCAATCTTCTTCGACACGGCGTCTCCCGAACAAGGCAATGGCGACCTCCTGATGAGATGCTCCCGCCAGCGAGCCATCCAAAGCCTGCAGTACAATACGCAGACGCGCTCCGCGGTGTTCCGGCGGAAAGCAAGCAGCTGACACGCGGCGGCAATCATTGATGTCGTTCAGGAACTGAAGGGCAGCGACATGGAACTTGAGGTGCTGCGGCTGAAGGATTGCGTCGACATATAGCCGCAACGGGCGGAGGACGGACGCACCGGAAACGGCGATCTGCAGACTCCGGCAGTTCTCCCTCAGCAGCACGTGCTGCATGCCCGCAGCTGTCAGCAGGATGTCCTTGCAGCATGAGAGCGAAGAAAGGTGAAGCGGTTCAAAATCGTGGTCGAGCCCCAGCGGCTCCGCGGCCGCTCGTAGAATACAGGCGCAATCGCGCGGATCCCAAAAGACCCTCGCCGATGTAGCGTCCGACTGTGGCGCGTCCGCGAAAAAGGAGGCTCCATTGTCTTAGGAAAGCTGATTCTGTCGTCAACTCGATTATCTTCATGTCGGCCTGGGTTCCGACGAAGCAGGCGGACGGTGCCATTTTGGCGTGGTCGCGCTGGAATTGTGGATTGCGCCGAAGAAACTCCCAGGCCCAGCCAGTGCGTGGCAATCGTCTGGCGTAGTGGTAAGCGTCCTGGCGACGCCAGTCCGGCCAGCATACAAGGCCGACCGTCGCTTCCTTGGGCAAACCAGCATCCTTCATGGCACAGGTGTCCACCATGGCGCTATGCTGACGGGCCTAGAACCGGTTGCCACAGTACCGGTCCGCTCAGACGTCCCCTGCTGCGGATGCGCAAAAGGCTCGCGTGGGAAATCTCGAGAAACCCAGCCACCGCCTCCGTTTTGCCGACGCACTTGGGTTCTCCGATGCGCGACAATGGCCACGTAGCAAGGCGGAGGATCCGCTCCATGCGCGTGTCCGTCACCGTTACGATCCGGGTCAGATCCTTGGCCAAGCCGAACTCGATCATGCCCGCGAAGAGCTCGTAGGTCGCCTGAGCCAGCCCGCCCGCTGCCTTGGGCGCCGACGGAGGAAGATCGAGCGCGAAACGACTGCTCTCCCATATGTCGCTGGTCGAGGGCACGACGTCAGCACCCAGCAGCACCGGGAAGGTGTCGCGCAACATTGTGGGTCCGGTGCTGGGCAAAAGACGCACGCAACCGCGAATTCGCCAGTCGGATCCTTTGAGGAGCAGATAGACAGGCTTGAGAGCATCAAACGGATCGGATTCCATCTGGTCTTCGGTATCAACTTCCCAATCGAGCCTTTCCTTGAACACCCGAAACCTGAGCCCGTGCATCTCTTTGAGCTCGCCTGCAAAATCACTGTAAAAGTCTGGTGCTATCAGTTGCATCATGGTCGCCTCCATGTGGGATGTGTTCCCGCCATCGAAGGGCAAAGCTGACAGCGATGCAGCCTGTAGAGGTTTACAGGTATCGTGGCTGAGAATCAGGATCTCGTCGGGCCGGAGGCAGCCATTCGTGCAACGGCTTGGTTGATCGTTCGAACGCCAAACTTTGCCTTGGCGTTTTCCAGATGAAAGGTCACGGTGCGCTTTGAGACGCCGAGAAGCTGGCTAGTATCCCAAGCCGACTTGCCGCGCGCCGCCCATTTCAGACACTCGAACTCCCGCGGGGTGAGCGTTACACCATCCACCACGCGATGATCGGCGAGCCTTCGCCGGACATGGATATGAAAGTTGATGGCCACCAGCTGCAATGCTTTTTCGTAACGTGCCAGTGACCGCAACAGAGGCGGACGGGACTCGTCGGAAGCAAAGGTCAGGGCAGCAAACCGGCCGAGATGATCATGCATGGACATCGTCAGGCCGCCGCAGATGCCAAACTCAGCCGCACTCTCTAGAATTTGTTGCTGCGAATTCGGCAGACCGTGCCGAGCGCGATCCACACCCCAATCGAATGTATCCCAGCCTTGCAGCCCGCGCAGGATGACCGGATCGAGACTGTGGTACCGCTGTTGCAGATAACGTGACGTCCAGGATGAAGGATAGTTTGAAATCAATTGGGGGGCGTCGCCGGAGGCTGACGGGTAGGTGAAATAGGCGAATAGCGGGAAGTCGAAGCCGGCTGCAGCGGAGGCCATTGCCTCACAGAGATCGGCAGCATCAACACTTGCAGACAGTTGCTCGACGAAGTTCTCAAACACGCGATGCATGTGTCCTGTGCGTAACCTCCGTAACGCTCAATGCCAGGCAGAGACCTTGTTTTAGATGATCCCGGACGAATACGGCGCGTGCCGAGAACGTGGCTAATCTGTTGAACCAATCCGAAATAGTCTGACGTTGTCTATGAGCCGTGTGCCGCCGAGCCAGGCGGCGGCAAGCAACCGTGCCGGTCGATCGAGGCTTGTTATCGGCTGCAGATCTGCCTCATCGCGAAGTTCCAGGTATTCGACCTCGCGATAGCCTGCAGTCAGAATTGCTGCGCGAGATTCTGCAAGCGTTGGCATGATGGGTGAGCCGCGCTCAAGCCGCTCAGCCGTCTTGAGCAGGACTGATGATAGCTTGGGAGCAACAGCGCGTTCCGCTGGCGAGAGCCGCACATTGCGCGATGATAGCGCAAGACCGTCGGCTTCACGGACTGTCGGACAGGCAACAATGGTGATTGGAATATCGAGATCCCGGGCCATGCGCCTGACCAGGTGAATTTGCTGAAAGTCCTTTTCGCCAAAGAAGCCGAAGTCAGCGCTGGTCTGCAGGAAGAGCTTGGCGACGACGGTCGCCACGCCGTCGAAATGCCCCGGCCGGAATGTACCGCACAGGCCTTCGCTGACACCGCAAACCGAAACGGTGGTGGCGAAGCCCGCCGGATACATCTCCTCTGCATCTGGCGCATAAAGCAGGTGCGCGCCAACCGGTGCCAGTTTGGCGGCATCCTCGTTCTCGGTGCGGGGATACGCGGCAAGATCGGCCTGGCTGTTGAATTGCTTCGGGTTGACGAAGAGCGTCACTATCACACGGTCTGCCTTCTCGAGTGCAGCGCGCACCAGGCTGAGATGGCCCTCATGCAGGACGCCCATCGTTGGCACCAGGGCTATCCTCACACCTTCGCAGCGCCATGCGGCGACGCTTTCGCGAAGCTGGTCAACGCTCCTGACGATCGGCACGCTCACGCTGCTTCTCCGCTCTTGGTGGCGTCCGTGTCGGCGGGCTTGGGCGCATCGGCAAACACGTGCTCTGCGGCGGGAAACTGGCGCTCCTTCACCTCGCGCGCATAGGAAGCGATCGCAGCCGCAGCCGCCTCCCGGAGTTCAGCATAGCGCTTGACGAACTTGGGCCGGAAGTCGCCGAAGAGGCCCAGCATGTCGTCCACGACGAGAATCTGGCCGTCACAGGCTGCCGAGGCACCGATGCCAATGGTCGGGGTCGCCACCTCCTTGGTGATCCGGCGGGCGAGCGCCTCAGGAACCTTCTCCAGGACGACCGCAAAGGCGCCCGCTTCGCCCACCGCAATTGCGTCGCGCCTGATGCGCTCGGCATCCCCGCCCCTGCCCTGTACGCGGTAGCCACCGATGGTGTTGATGGCCTGCGGCGTCAATCCGACATGGGCCATGACGGGCACGCCGCGTGCGGCGAGGAAGCCGATCGTCTCTGCCATCGCTTCGCCGCCTTCGAGCTTGACGGCCGTGCAGCCGGTCTCGGCCATGACGCGCGCGGCATTGCGGAAAGCCTGCTCTGGGCTTTCCTCGTAGGAACCGAACGGCAGGTCGACCACCATCAGCGCCTGCTTGATGCCACGGCGCACCGCCTGGCCGTGCGTGATCATCATCTCCAGCGTGACACCGAGCGTCGAGGGCAGGCCGTGGAGAACCATGCCGACGCTGTCGCCGACCAGCACCACATCACAATGGGGATCGACAAGCCGGGCGACTGGGGTGGTGTAGGCGGTAAGGCAGACGAGCGGCGTCCCACCTTTGCGCGAACGAATATCCGGCGGTGTGATCGCCCTGGTGTCACCATAAGCGCTCATGGGACCCTCCTTCCCCTACGTTACCAGCTGCGGCTGTCGCCTTTGGCACATTTTTGTGCAGGTGCGAAGAGCAAAAAAATGGCCATGCAGCTGCGGGGTGTTGACGTGCCAATTGGCACGCTTACACTAAATCGATTAAGGTGCCCCCGAAGCTGGCCAAATAATGGACGATCAGGCAATAGGACTCAGGAAACACAGAGCCGCCGGCAAGGCCGACAACGTCAAAGTGGACTTGATCGCCTTTGTGGTCGCCGTAAACGGCAGTCAACCCTGTGTCCTCACCATCGGCCAGGCGGACACCTTGCCCTCCGGTCCCTTTGCGCTTGAGCACCGATCGCTGCAATCCGGCTTGAGGGGGTGGGTCGAGCAGCAAACCGGCCATCGGCTGGGGTACATTGAGCAACTCTACACGTTCGCGGATCGGGATCGCATCGGCGCCGAGCGCCAGCAGCGCGTCATCTCCATCAGCTATCTCGCATTGACGCGCAAGGAACAGGCAGCGGGCTCGCCCAAGTGCGGATGGCAGAGTTGGTATGAATATTTTCCATGGGAGGACCACCGCTCCGGCACGCCTGCGGTCGTGCTGGACGTTCTGCGGCCGCGCCTGATCGAATGGGCAAACGGCGTTGGCGATTCGGCCACGCGACGTGAACGCTGGCAGCGGGCGACGATAGCCTTTGGCTTCGACGACCGCCTTTGGAACGAGGAACTCACGCTTCAACGCTATGAGTTAGTCTACGAAGCAGGCCTGGTCCAAGAGGCCGTAAGAGGGCGGGACGCAGGACCCCCGCCGCTGGTGCCCAGCAAGTCCATGGTCGCCGATCATCGCCGCATCGTGGCGACCGGCATTGCGCGGCTGCGCTCCAAGATCAAATACCGCCCAGTCGTCTTTGAGCTGATGCCGCCGGTCTTCACGCTTTTGCAGCTGCAGCGAACCGTGGAGGCGCTCGCCGGCAGGCTCATCCACAAGCCGAACTTTCGCCGACTGATCGAACAGCAGGAGCTGGTCGAGGAGACCGGAGAGGCCACCACTGAGACCGGCGGCCGGCCAGCGAAGCTTTTCCGTTTCCGCCACGCCGTTCTCGACGATAGGCTCATCGCCGGGACAAAATTGCCGCTGGCGCGGGGTTGACATCCCTTATACTCACAGCAAGTATATGCTGGTTATTTTCAGTTAGAGTATAAGAGGGAGGGGGTCTATGGGCGCCATGCTGCCTACGGCCGCGTTGCTCTACGAGCGCGTCCGACGAGTGATCCCGCCGATCGAATGGCCGACTTTCGCCGAGGATATCGAGGCGATCCTTGCGCTGAAGCGCGAGCGCAACGCGATCATCCTGGCGCACAACTATCAGACGCCAGAGATCTTCCACTGCGTGGCCGACATCGTCGGCGACAGCTTGGCACTAGCCCGCACGGCTGCGACGGTCGAGGCGCAAGTCATCGTGCTGGCCGGCGTCCATTTCATGGCCGAAACGGCCAAGCTCCTTAATCCGGGCAAGACCGTGCTCATTCCGGATCTCAGCGCCGGTTGCTCGTTGGCGGACTCAATCACGGCAGAAGACGTGCGCTTGATGCGCCAGCGTTATCCCGGCGTTCCGATCATCACTTATGTAAATACGTCCGCCGAAGTGAAGGCCGAGTCGGATATCTGCTGTACATCCGGCAACGCCAAGGCGGTCGTCGAATCCCTTGGGGTTCCCCGGGTGATCATGTTGCCGGACGAATATCTGGCCCAGAATATCGCCGCCCAGACAGATGTGCAGATCATCGCCTGGAAAGGGCGTTGCGAGGTGCATGAGCGCTTTACACCGGCCGACATCCGCGAGTTGCGCGAAAGCCATCCCGGCGTGGTCGTGCTCGCCCATCCCGAATGCCCGCCCGACGTCGTGGCTGAAGCAGATTTTTCCGGCTCGACGGCTGCCATGTCCGACTATGTCGAAAGGCAAAGGCCGCCACGTGTCGTGCTGATGACGGAATGCTCAATGAGCGACAACGTCGCGTTAGCGCACCCAGAGGTCGAGTTCATCCGGCCCTGCAATTTGTGCCCGCATATGAAGCGGATCACGCTTGCCAACATCCGCACGGCGCTCGAGCAGAACCACCATGTCGTAACCGTCGAACCTGGGATCGCCGGGCGCGCGCGGCTAGCGGTCGAACGGATGCTGGCAGTTTGAGCGCCGACCTCCGCAGCTTCTTCGGGCGGCCCATCATCATCGGCGGCGGCATCGCCGGACTGATGACCGCGCTTCAACTGTCGCCGGAGCCGGTGCTTCTTCTGTCAAGGTCGCTGCTGGGAGCTGACAACTCGAGCACCTGGGCCCAGGGGGGCCTGGCTGCAAGTTTCGGCGAAGACGACGATCCGGCAATGCACCTGGCCGATACGGTTGCCGCAGGGGATGGTCTCTGCGACAGAGACGTGGCGAGCCGCATCCTCCAAGCCGCGCCCAAGGCCATAGAGGGGCTTGCGGGCTTTGGGGTTCGCTTTGACCGCACGCCGGAAGGATCACTGTGCCTCGGATTGGAGGCCGCACACAGCCGACGTCGCATCGTTCATGCGCATGGGGACGGCACCGGGCGTGAGATCATGCGTGCGCTGATCGCGGCTGTGCGTTCCACTCCGTCGATAGTTGTCGTGGAGGGCGTGGAAGCGCGCCGGCTCGCCGTGCGAGAGAATGCGATCCGAGGCGTCTGGGCGAGCTGTTCGATCGCACCTTTCTTCTTCGGCTCACGGCGGGTCGTCCTCGCCACCGGTGGCATCGGGGGACTGTTTCTCGACACCACGAACCCTTGGGGCAGTTGCGGACAAGGTCTTGCGCTTGCGGCCCGCGCTGGAGCTGTCCTAGCCGACCTCGAATTCATCCAGTTCCACCCGACCGCCCTTGACGGCCCAGAACGCCCTATGGCGCTGGTCAGCGAGGCTGTGCGAGGCGAAGGTGCTGCCCTGATCGATGAAACCGGCCAGGCTTTTCTCCAGAGCGTGCCAGGGGCGGAACTTGCGCCTCGCGATGTCTTGGCCCGCGCCGTGTGGAACCATCTTGCGGACGGCCACCATGTTTTTCTCGATGCCCGACAACGGCCAGGCCCGGCATTCGCTCGACATTTCCCGACAATCGCATCAGCCTGCCTTGGAGCGGGCATCAATCCCGCGCGCGATCTCATCCCCATTCGTCCGGCCCAACACTACCACATGGGTGGCGTTGCCGTGGACTGCTCGGGCAGGACCTCCGTCAAGGGGCTGTGGGCCTGCGGCGAAGTCGCTTCGACAGGACTGCATGGCGCCAACAGGCTCGCCAGCAATTCCTTGACCGAGGCAATCGTGTGCGCCCGCTGGGTCGCTGAAAGCGTCGCCGGAACGCCTGCGCGCAGAACAAGGCCTGCGTTTGCGAACGTCTACCCACCGCCCGCTCCGATAGCCGTGCGCGTTTTTCTGTCGCGCGCACTCGGCATCGTCCGGGATGGTCAAGGGTTGAAAGCAGCCGCGCGTGCCTTATTGCCGCTCGCCGAAAGCAAGGATGCGGTCTCGGATCCGGCGGCTGTCGGGCTAATGATTGCTGTTGCCGCCTTGTTGCGCGAAGAAAGCCGCGGCGCTCATTACCGGACAGATTTTCCTCATCATGCGACTGCCGCCCGACGGTCCGAAATCACGCTCGAAGCCGCCTTGGCGGCTGCGCGGGAACTCGGACACTCGCCAAGCTCCGAAGGTGCAAAGTGATGATGCTCTCACCGCTCCCCACGGTCCTGCTTGAGCCGCTTGTCCGGGCATCTCTTCTTGAAGACCTTGGCAGAGCCGGCGACTTGACCACGGACGCCATCGTCCCGAAGGAATACCAAGCGGGAACCGTGTTGGTGGCGCGACAGTCCGGAGTTGTCGCCGGCATCGATCTGGCGATGCTCGCTTTCGGCATGATTGATCCTGGTGTCGAAATCTCCGTGGAGCGGGCAGACGGCTGCAATGTCGTGGATGGAGAGGTCATTGCATCAGTGGTTGGCCCGGCCCGAGCCATTCTCACAGCGGAAAGGACGGCACTCAATTTTTTGTGCCATCTGAGCGGCATCGCCACAGCAACGGCATCGATCGTCGCTGCGGTTCGTGGATATGGCGCGAAGATCGTCTGCACCCGCAAGACAACGCCCGGATTGCGGGCAGTCGAAAAGTATGCCGTGCGCGCAGGTGGCGGGTCCAATCACCGCTTCGGCCTGGACGATGCAATTTTGATCAAGGACAACCACATCGCCATCGCAGGCGGCGTCCGGCCAGCGCTCGAGCGAGCACGAAGAGCGGCCGGTCATCTCGTCAAGATCGAAGTCGAAGTCGATACTCTGGCCCAGTTGGAGGAGGTACTTGGCTTCGCTCCCGATGCGGTTCTGCTCGACAACATGTCCCTCCCCGATCTTCGCCGCGCCGTCGCAATGGTCGGTGGCCGCGCTATCACCGAGGCTTCTGGCGGGATCACGTCGCATACAGCGCGAGCGGTTGCCGCGACCGGCGTTGATCTGATTTCGGTCGGCCGACTCATCCACAGCGCGCCGATCCTGGATATCGGCCTCGACCATCGGGGCTCATGATTGTCTGAGTAACGAACAGGATTGGGTCAACTGTCCTTTCCGATCATCATAGTCAGATAGCAAAGACCCGCAAGTCATACCGGAGGAACAGCATGGAGATGCAAACGGCAAGTTCAACGCAGACATCGCCACCGGCTCAATCCCCTGACCCGCCTGACCCTGGAGCGTGGACCTTGGAGAAGGCTCAGGCACTTTTCCATGCCCCCTTCAACAATCTCCTCTTCTTGGCGCAAACGGTGCACCGCCAGAATTTCGATCCAAACAAGGTCCAGCTCAGCCGGCTGCTCAGCATCAAGACCGGAGGATGCCCGGAGGATTGTGGCTATTGCAGCCAGTCGGCGCGTCACGAAACCGGGTTGGAGGCGTCCAAGCTGATGGAAGTCAGGCGCGTCATCGCCGAAGCGACCAAGGCGCGTGATGCCGGCGCCACCCGTTATTGCATGGGCGCGGCCTGGCGAAACCCCAAGGCGCGCGACATGGATGCGGTGGTGGCGATGGTCGAAGGCGTCAAGGCGCTGGGCCTGGAGACCTGCATGACACTCGGCATGCTCGATCTTGAGCAAGCCGTGCGACTGAAGCAGGCGGGTCTCGACTACTACAACCACAACATCGATACGTCAGAACGCTACTATAGCGAGATCATCGGTACGCGGAGCTTTGCCGAGCGGCTCGAGACGCTCGAGCACGTTCGCAAATCCGGCATCAAGGTCTGCTGTGGAGGCATTGTCGGCATGGGCGAGGAGCCGGTGGACCGGATCGACATGCTGGTGACGCTGGCCAATCTGCCGGAACATCCGCAAAGCGTTCCGATCAACATGCTGATCCCGATCGCCGGCACGCCGCTTGCAGACGCCAAGCCCATTGAGCCGATCGAATTCGTGCGCGTGATCGCGCTGGCGCGCATCATGATGCCGAAATCGCATGTCCGTCTGTCCGCCGGCCGCACCGCGATGACCGACGAGATGCAGGCGCTGTGCTATTTTGCCGGCGCCAACTCAATCTTCTTCGGCGACACGCTGCTGACGGCGGACAATCCAGGTGAGGACAAGGATACCCTGCTGTTCCGGCGCCTTGGCATCGATCCGATGGAACTCGAGGCGCAATGAACGGGGCGCCTCTTGCCCGTTATGATGCGACCTTGCAGGGCCTAGCGCGCAAGGACCGGCTGCGGACGCTTTCGCCCCGCGCCGGGCTGGACTTTTCGTCGAACGACTATCTCGGGCTGGCCGCGTCCAGAAGACTTGGCGATGCGGTTGTGGCGGCGATTGCGCGGGGCACGCCGGTTGGCGCCACCGGGTCCCGGCTGTTGCGCGGCAATGCACCGGAACACGAGCAGCTCGAGGCAGACGCGGCGGCATTCTTTGGAGCCGACCGCGCGCTGTTCTTCGGCAGCGGCTACATCGCCAACTTCGCTCTGCTGAGCGCCCTGCCGCAGAAGGGCGATCTTTTGGTCCTCGATGAGCTCGCCCATGCCAGCATGCATGAGGGTGCGCAGGCCGGGCGCGCACAGTTCGTGCTGGCCGCGCACAACGACGCCACCGCTGTCGAGGATGCGATTACACGTTGGCGCGTCGCAGGCGGCATGGGATGCGTCTGGATCGCGGTGGAAAGCCTTTACAGCATGGATGGCGACTGCGCGCCTTTGGAGAGCCTGGTCGCGCTTGCCGATCGGCACGGCGCATTCATCGTCATTGATGAGGCGCATGCCACCGGCGTCTGGGGACCGGACGGCCGGGGGCTCGCCGCCGCTTTCGAGGGCCGCGACAACATCATAGTGCTCCACACCTGCGGCAAGGCGCTCGGCGCATCTGGTGGGCTCGTGACCGGGCCGAGGGCACTGTGCGAATATCTGATCAACCGTTGCCGGCCATTCATCTACGCGACCGCGCCATCGCCACTGATGGCGGTCGTGGCGCGCGAGGCACTCGCAATGCTGGCCGACGAGCCTATGCGGCGTGTTCAGCTGCATGAACGCGTCGCCAGCGCCGGCCGGTTGGTCAATCGCTGGGGTGTGACACCAAGTGGCTCTCAGATCCAGCCCTTAGTAATCGGCGATGTCAGGCGCACCATGGCAGTGGCGGCGCGCCTGCAGGCCCGCGGCTTCGACATACGCGGCGTTCGTCCTCCGACCGTGCCCGAGGGCACGTCGCGGCTGCGCATCTCACTGACGCTCAATATTGGCGAAGCCGACATTTCCGCCATGGTCGAGGCGCTGGTCGAGGTGTTGGCCCAAACATCACCGGAGGCGATATGACCCAACGCATTGTCATCACCGGAACGGATACCGGAGTTGGCAAGACCGTGTTTGCGGCTGGGCTCGCCGGTTTGCTGGACGGCTTTTACTGGAAACCGGTGCAATCGGGCCTCGACGGCGAGACCGACAGCGAGGTGGTCGCGCGGCTTGCCGGCTTGCCCTCAGAGCGCGTGCTGCCGGAAGCCTACCGCTTGCGGAGCCCGCTGTCGCCGCATCGTTCGGCCGAGATCGACGGCGTGGCGATCAAGGCTGCCGATCTTGCTTTTCCCGTCCTACCGACGCCGCTCGTCATCGAAGGCTCCGGCGGCCTGATGGTGCCGCTCAACCGGCGCACAAGGTTCATCGACATCTTCGCTGAATGGCGGCTGCCCGTTATTCTGTGCGCCCGCACCACGCTCGGCACCATCAACCACACCTTGCTCTCGGTCGAGGCGCTCCGCGCCCGCTCCATCCCGTTGGCGGGCATCGCTTTCATCGGCGATGAGATGGCCGATACGCAACGGACCATCGTGGAATTCAGCGGTGCGCCGCAGCTCGGCAGGCTGCCGCACCTGGATGTGCTGACGGGCAAAACACTGAGGGACGCAATGGTTGCCGGCTTCGCCTTCGCCTCGATTGCTGGAGGTGACTGATGTCGCAGTCTCATGTGTGGCATCCCTTCACCCAGCACGCGCTCGAGCCTGCGATCCCAGAAATCGTCCTGACTGAGGGCGCCTATCTCCACAGGGCCGACGGCGCCCGCATCCTGGACGCCATCTCCTCCTGGTGGGTCGTCACACATGGCCATCGTCATCCCCGGATCATGAAGGCAATCGAGACAACCGCGTCGAGCCTCGACCAGATTATCTTTGCGGGCTTCACGCACGAGCCGGCAGAGCGCTTGGCCAAGGCGCTTGTCGGCCTCGCTCCCGCTGGACTCGACTGGGTGTTCTATTCCGACAGTGGCTCGACCTCAGTCGAAGTCGCGCTGAAGATGGCGCTCGGTTATTTCCGCAACATCGGCGCGCCGCGCTCGCGCATCGTCGTCATGGAGCACAGCTATCATGGTGACACGATCGGAACGATGAGCGTCGGTGCGCGTGGCGTGTTCAACGCCGCCTACGAACCCTTGCTGTTCGAGGTCGACATCATCCCCTTTCCGGCCGCGGGGCACGAGCAGGAGACGCTGGATCGTTTCCAGGCTGTGACCCGCGATCGACGAGCCGCAGCCTTGATCGTTGAGCCGCTGGTGCTGGGCGCCGGCGGCATGCTGATGTATCCAGCATCGGTTCTGGCCGAATTGAAGAAGATCACTGAGGCCTCCGGCACGCTGCTGATCGCCGACGAGGTGATGACCGGCTGGGGACGCACCGGAACCATGTTCGCCTGCGAGCAGGCATCGATTTCTCCAGATATCCTGTGCACCTCCAAAGGCTTGACCGGCGGCACCATCCCGCTGGCCGTAACGCTTGTCACCGATGCCATCTTCCGGGCGCACTATTCCGAGGACCGGAAGAAGACGTTTTTCCATTCGAGCTCCTACACCGCCAATCCGATTGCCTGTGCGGCAGCACTCGCCAATGTCGAGATCTGGCGCGACGAGCCAGTGGCCGAGCGGATCACGGCCTTGAGCGTGATGCAGGCCGTCGGGCTGCAACGCTTTCGGGACAATCCATATTTTGCCGGCTGTCGAGCCACGGGAACGATCGCGGCGCTCGACCTGCGAACCGGTTCCGCAGGTTATCTCGCCGAGATTGGTCCGAAGCTGCGCGCTTTCTTCCTCGAGCGCGGCCTGCTTGTGCGCCCGCTCGGCAATGTCCTCTACCTTCTGCCACCCTATTGCATCGCAGACGACGAGCTCGAACGAGTCTATGACGCCATCGAGGAGGCCGGGGAACGCTTCGGGTCCAGGCCATGAGCAAGTCGTCGCGCATTCTCGGACTTGGCCATCACGTGCCTGGGCGCAAGGTGGCCAATGCCGAGATCGAGAGCAATCTCGGCCTCGAGCCGGGCTGGATCGAAAGGCGTACCGGAATCCGTTCGCGCTTCTGGGCAACGGACGAAGACACGCTGTCGGGTCTTGCCACCCGGGCTGGCGACATGGCGCTGGTGAACGCCGGTATTGCGCGCCACGACATCGGTCTGCTGTTGCTTGCCACCTCGACGCCCGACCATCTTCTGCCGCCCAGCGCGCCGCTGGTCGCACACAAGCTTGGCCTTGGCCGCGCAGGCGCGGTCGATCTGACCGGCGCCTGCGCTGGCTTCATCTATGCGCTCATGTTTGCGGACGGGTTCACCCGCCTGCATGGCAAACCAGCGCTGGTCATCGCCGCCAACATTCTCAGCCGCCGCATCAATCCAGCCGAGCGCGCGAGCTCAGTCTTGTTCGCCGATGCCGCCGGCGCCCTGGTGATCGGTCAGTGCGATGATGCTGATCGGGGCATTCTCGGTGCCTCGGTGGCTTCGGACGGCTCGCGCTACGGGCTGATCCAGATTCCCGCAGGAGGAAGCAACACGCCGTTCCATGGCGACCTCGACCTCGGGCAGACCCGGATGACGATGACCGACGGGCCCGAAATATTCGCAAAGGCCGTCGAGATGATGACCGATTGCTCGACAACCGCGCTAGCCGCTGCGGGAGTGCGGCCACACAATGTCGGCCGGTTTGTGCCGCATCAGGCCAATACTCGGATTTTCGGCGCGGTCGGAAGAAACCTCGGCATTGCTGACCAAGCAATTGTCAAGACGATTGCCGAATACGGCAACTCTTCGGCCGCGACGGTCCCGCTGTCGCTCTCGCTCGCCAACCAGATGAAGCCATTCCAGCCAGGAGAGAAAATCCTTCTGGCGGCGGCCGGTGCGGGTCTCAGCGGCGGCGCTCTCGTGGTTGGAATCTAGTCGGCCGGCTCACGCGCGCAGGACTGGTCATGAATGGCAATAGGTGCAACAGAACCAATGCCAAAATGGCCTTCTGAAGCTCGACATGACCAAGCTGACGCAGCACGACCCGTGCGAGCCTCTGGATGAGTTCAAATGCAACACCCGTTGCACCAACCGTACCATCTGAATAAAGCTCAATTACAAAGGGTGAGCCGCCCCACATATGTCGGATACCCGACATTGTTCACATAAAAGGCTCGATGCTTACACGCTCTTTTCTGGCTGCTCTTTGCTGTCTTCTCTTTTCTCTTTGCTCTTTGCTCTTCCGTCTTGACTAGCAGGAGCCTGCGGCTTATCTCATTGCCCCGTTAGCACTCGCTTCGGCTGAGTGCTAGGCATGCTCCGGCAACGGAGCACCGTTCAACATCCGCACCAAGGAAATCCAAAAATGGCAAAGTCGAATTTCCGGCCGCTGCATGACCGCGTGGTCGTACGCCGGGTCGAATCCGAATCCAAGACCGCCGGCGGGATCATCATCCCGGATACGGCGAAGGAAAAGCCGCAGGAAGGCGAGATCATCGCCGTCGGTTCAGGTGCTCGCGACGAAGCCGGCAAGCTGGTCCCGCTGGACGTCAAGGCCGGCGACCGCATCCTGTTCGGCAAGTGGTCGGGCACCGAAGTCAAGCTCAATGGCGAAGACCTTCTGATCATGAAGGAATCCGACATTATGGGCATCATCGGCTGATTATCGGCCTCACCGTCAACTGAATTTCGGGCTTGATCGCAAGCCCCTGCCAGGAGCTAAAAAATGGCTGCTAAAGACGTAAAATTCTCCCGCGATGCCCGCGAGCGCATGCTTCACGGCATCAACATCCTCGCCGACGCGGTGAAGGTCACGCTCGGTCCCAAGGGCCGCAACGTCGTCATCGACAAGTCGTTCGGCGCACCGCGCATCACCAAGGACGGCGTCACCGTCGCCAAGGAAATCGAACTTTCCGACAAGTTCGAAAACATGGGCGCGCAGATGATCCGCGAAGTTGCTTCGAAGACCAACGACATCGCCGGTGATGGCACCACGACCGCGACCGTTCTGGCGCAGTCGATCGTCCAGGAAGGTAACAAGGCCGTTGCCGCCGGCATGAACCCGATGGACCTGAAGCGCGGCATCGACCTGGCCGTGACCGAAGTCGTCGCGGCTCTCGGCAACGCTGCCAAGAAGATCAAGACCTCCGAGGAAGTTGCCCAGGTCGGCACGATCGCCGGCAATGGCGACGAGTCGGTCGGCAAGATGATCGCCGAAGCGATGCAGAAGGTCGGCAATGAAGGTGTCATCACGGTTGAAGAAGCCAAGACCGCCGAGACCGAGCTGGAAGTCGTCGAAGGCATGCAGTTCGACCGCGGCTATCTCTCGCCCTACTTCGTCACCAACGCCGACAAGATGGTTGCCGAGCTCGAGGACGTCTACATCCTCCTGCATGAGAAGAAGCTGTCCAACCTCCAGGCCATGCTGCCGGTTCTCGAAGCCGTCGTGCAGACCTCCAAGCCGCTGCTCATCATCTCGGAAGACGTCGAAGGCGAGGCTCTGGCCACGCTGGTCGTCAACAAGCTGCGTGGCGGCCTGAAGATCGCCGCCGTCAAGGCGCCCGGCTTCGGTGATCGCCGCAAGGCCATGCTGGAAGACATCGCCATCCTCACCGGTGGCCAGGTCATCTCGGAAGACCTCGGCATCAAGCTCGAGAACGTCGGCCTCAACATGCTCGGCCGCGCCAAGAAGGTGTCGATCTCCAAGGAGAACACCACCATTGTCGACGGCGCCGGCAAGAAGGACGAGATCCAGGGCCGCGTTGCCCAGATCAAGCAGCAGATCGAAGAGACCACGTCGGACTACGACAAGGAGAAGCTGCAGGAACGTCTGGCGAAGCTCGCCGGCGGCGTTGCGGTGATCCGTGTCGGCGGCGCGACGGAAGTCGAAGTCAAGGAAAAGAAGGACCGCGTCGATGACGCCCTCAACGCGACCCGCGCGGCCGTGGAAGAAGGCATCGTTGCAGGCGGCGGCGTCGCACTGCTGCGCGCTTCGGCCAACATCAAGGTCACCGGCGTCAATGCCGACCAGGCTGCCGGCATCAACATCGTTCGTCGTGCACTGCAGGCTCCGGCCCGTCAGATCGCTTCGAACGCAGGTGCTGAAGCTTCGATCGTCGCCGGCAAGATCCTCGACAACAAGGGCGCGACCTACGGCTACAACGCCCAGACCGGCGAGTATGGCGACATGATCGCCATGGGCATCGTCGACCCGGTCAAGGTCGTTCGCACCGCTCTCCAGGACGCGGCTTCGGTCGCCGGCCTGCTCGTCACCACCGAAGCCATGATCGCGGAGGCTCCCAAGAAGGAGTCGGCTGGCGGCGGCATGCCTGGTGGTATGCCCGGCGGTGGCATGGGCGGCATGGGCGGGATGGGCGGTATGGATTTTTAATCCAGGCCCTATCACTTACAGCGGACAGGGCGGCAGCAATGCCGCCCTGTCCTTGTGTGCCGAACATGATCGACACCTGGGAGGTGCAGTCCCAGAGGATCTCGTTCGAACCTTACGCACCAACGCAATAGGAGGAAAAACGCTCGGCCGATTTGGAGTTGAAGGATTTCGCTCAGCAGCGGAACAGTTGGGTAGGAACCAGGACAAGAGGTGGCCTCGACCTACAAATTTGCTGGCCTTCAGCGGTATGGATGTCTCTGAGGCGTCATCTGAGGAGGACGAGAAACGAGGCGATCCCTGCCGACACCATGCTCGACCACGCGGCCCTTTCAGGCCAATAGCGGTCATGCAGCGTCAGCCATAGCAGCGCCAGGCCAGTCTCCGATCTTGCCCTCGCGATAGTCGAGTCAAGATTTTGGCGCCCACGCCGCCGCAAATCCTGCGGCCGAGTGCCGATTGTGACGCAACCCAGCACCACAGGATGGGCGGCTCGTTCTCTCGGGCAAAAGATACTCCCTGTGTTAGCTCCCGCGTTGTGTGCTTGCCCTCACTTGGGGGGGTATACATCAGGCCCTGTTTATCGAGAAAGCATCGAATGCGGCAGCGACAGCGCGAATCCCAAAGCGATGCTCCCGCCGTACGCGGACAGAACCGTTTTCGCAGTCCACAATTCCGTCCTCGGCCAGCATCGCCAAGCGCTCAGCTGAATCGAGAAGACGGATCGGATCAGATCCGTGGGCGGCACAGATTGCCGGCACGTCAGCCTCGAAATGGCACATTAATCGCTCGATGATTGCGGCTCGCACGCGGTCGTCGTCTGTGAGGCGATGGCCCTTCGATGTCGCCAGTCGGCCAGCTGCGATGTGCTGGATGTAGAAATCCCGTGTAACTTCGTTTTGGACGTACCCTTCGCCCATGCGGCCGATCGCGGACGCGCCGAACCCCATCAGAGTTCTGCAGGTGTCGGCCGAGTAGCCCAACGAGTTACGTCGCAGGCGACCTGTTTCCTGTGCCAGCGCGAGCTCGTCCTGCGGCAAGGCGAAATGGTCGAGCCCAATCTCTCGGTAGCCGGCGGCAATCAGCGTCACGGCGACAGCCGCATACTGTTCAGCGCGGGCAGCGCTGTCGGGAAGAAATTCCGCATCGATGAGGCGCTGATTCTTTATTTGTGATGGGATGTGCGAGTAGCCGAACAAGGCAAGCCGGTCGGGGCGCATGGCGACCGCCGCTCTCGCCGTCTCGACGCACGACTCCACCGTTTGACGCGGCAGGCCGTAGATGAGGTCAAAGTTGATCCGGTTTACTCCATGCCGGCGCAGCATTTCCACGGCAGCCGATGTCTGGGCCTCGCTCTGGATTCGGTTGACCGCTTTTTGAACAATGGGATCGAAGCTCTGTACGCCCAGGCTCGCGCGGTTCACGCCGGCCGCTCCCAAGGCTTCCGCCATCTCGGGCGTGAGCGTGCGTGGATCGATCTCGATGGCGACCGTAGCTGTTTTCGAGATGGCGAAGCGGCGTCGCAGGAACTCCATCAAAGCGAGGAACTCGGCGGGTCCGATGAGAGACGGCGTTCCGCCGCCGAAATGTATGTCGCTCACGGGCAGCCTCTGCGGCACTCGCTCCGAAACCAGACGGATCTCGTCACGCAGCGCCGCCAGATAGTTGAGGATGGGCGCATCATGGCGGGTGATGGTTGTGGGGAAGCCGCAATACCAGCACGCTGATCGGCAGAACGGAACGTGCAGATAGAGTGACACCGGATCATCAGCCGGCAAGTTCCCGAGCCATTCCTGATAAGCCTCGGCCCCGACCGCCGCAGAGAACTCCGACACAGTGGGATAGATAGTGTACCAAGGCAGCCGGGCCTCTCGATATTTCGTGGTCTGCAAAGGCACAATCCCATACTGATAACAACCAACCCTACCCACCGCGCCCGCCTGGGTCCTTGCGCTATGTCAGTCCGTTCCGTTTGGGCTCGAATCTAGATCTTTTTAGCAATGGGCGCCGTTCAGTCTTAGGCTGGACAGCGATGGTCTGAGCACCTGGTCACCAACTGATGATGGTGATCCGTCAGACCCTCACACGCCCCTTTTGTTCGACTATCCCATCCCTTCCCTTCACCTGCGCCTCGGAGATTCTGCTGAGCGCAGCTGCCGCAATGGGCGAGACATACGGGCTTGGGACCAGATTTTGCTCGCCAGATAGTGCCGGCCCCCTTAGTGAACTCTGCCATGTCGATGAGCTCGTCGTTTGAATTGCTGGCAAGATGCATTAGCTGTGGCGCGCCGCTTTCAGGACGAGAACCTGCTCGGCGCGACAGTCCTGTCCGCCGCAATGGCAAGGCAGCGCCCTACTGGCTTTGGTGCAAGGCTGCAGCGCGTAGTTGTTGACCATCAGCTCGCCAAAATGAGGGCGTGGTGCCGAGCGGTGCCGCCGCATGATGCCTCATCGTCGGGCTCACCACAAACAATGCTGTCCCATGAACGAAACTGTCGCGAAGCGAACAGTCGAACTGTAGCCGAAACGTTTGCCGTTCGCGCTTGGGTGGATCCGCAAGGCAAAAACAAGGAAGTGCGAACCAAGGTCCGCCCGCACAATTGAGCTTCAAGCCGCAGCTGGTCGTCAGGCTGGCACGTCATTTGCGGTCGGATGCAGGACCCTTTGTGACGCCTACCTCTACCAGCTGAGTTGACTGTGATGATTGTACAAAATTTGGCATACCTCCATTTCGGCCGCAATTATGTTATCGGCAGCTAAAACAAATATTCGACAACAATGACCAGATTACATTGTTGGCCTTCCTTCAGGGCTTAGCTGACGGCGCAGCAAAACTGCGCGCGTTTCAAAGTTGTTCACAGAACCACTCTCGTCCATCACTTTATTATAAAGCGGAGATCGACAATGACCATTAGGAGCCTCCTCCTCGGCTCAACTGCGGCACTGATTGCCGTTTCCAACGCTCGCGCCGTCACCACCGCCGCCGAGCCTGACCCGACTGAGTACGTCAAGATCTGCAACGTCTACGGCTCGGGCTACGTCTACATTTCAGGCACCGAGACCTGCCTGCGAATCGGCGGCTCTGTCCGTTACAACGTCGGATTGTTTGACCATTCAAGAACCTCGGATGTGAGGACTGGTGAGCATCTGAGCGCGTGGCAAAACAACACACGCTTCACATTGAAAACCTGGACCGGCCAGGAGACCGAACGCGGGACGTTGAAGACCTACACCGAAACCCGCGTGAACTTCGGCAGCCACCAGACATCGGTTTCGGACAGTTCTCGATCCTATGCCTTGAACGGAGGCAGCAGCCTGACTGTCGCCTGGATTCAGCTTGGTGGCCTGCGAGTTGGTAAGGACCGGTCGGCTTTCGACATGTTTATTGGCTGCGCGGGTGATGTACTGAACCAGACGCCGGCTCCGTACGGCGCTTTCGATGCCAATGTGGTTCAGTACTACTTGGACGCAGGGAACGGCTTTTCGGCCGTGGTTTCGCTGGAACAAGGCTCGGACCTGGTCGGCACAATCGACAGCTACGCTCCCCACATGGTAGGCGGCTTGAAATACGCACATGGCTGGGGAGCGATCACCGGCGTTGCAGCTTATGATAGCAACTACGAATCGGTGGCCGCCAAGGTCCGTGTCGACATCAATGTCACCAACGAACTGTTGCTATCCGGAATGTTCGGCTACGGTTCCCATGGCCAGCTCAACTACGGCTCGACGAATTCGGTAGACGCTCATGGTCGCGGTTTCTATAAACCTTGGGGCGGGAACTGGGCTTTCTGGGCTGGCGCCGCTTACGAGCTCACCGAGTCAGCTTCGTTCAACCTTCAGCTCTCGGGTGATCAGCTCAAGAACTATGGTGTCGCTGCGAACGTCGCCTATGCGTTCCTTCCAGATTTCACAGTTACGGCTGAACTCGACTATGACCGCTACGGAGGCTCCGCCGTCGGAAAGGTGAAAGCTTCCGAAGTGAACTGGCCCAATGCCAACAAGAAGAGCAGTGTCGGCGGTATCCTGCGTTTCGAACGCTCATTCTAATGCGATGAAGCGTTGAGCTCCGAGGTCCAGTTGATGCACGGACATTCCCCATACATTCCGTTGATTGTGGATGCACGGCTCGGACGGCCGTCGTACGCGGCGACCGTCATGGAGCTCGGGTTTGACGCCGTGCTCCTGAACACGGCGGTCCCGAGGGCGGCCGATCCGGTCGGCGTGGCGCGTGCGTTCGGCAAAGCGGTCGATGCCGGCCGTGAGGCTTTCAGCTCGGGAATGCTCGAACCGCGCTACCCACCGACGATCGGCAGGGCCGTCTTCTCATGAAGTCGTGGACGTGCGGGCTGGATTGACCGGCTGGTGCCGCTCGGCGTCAGTCTGGTGCAGCTCCGGATAAAGGATATGGACGAGAAAGGACTGCAGACGGAAATCCGCCGCGCGAACGACGCCTGCGCGGTCCATGGTTGCCAAGTGAGCGTCAACGACATTGGCGCACGGCAATCGAGGAAGGCTGCGACTTCGTCCATCTTGGTCAAAGGGATTTGGCTGCCGCCGATGCTGACGATGAAATACGTCGGATTGAAGCTCGGCCTGTCGATCCACGATCGCACCGAACTGGAAACGGCGCCAGTGGCCGAGCCGGAGTAAGTGGCGCTCGGCCCAGGCTATCCAACTAGCCTCAAGAAGATGAATGGGCGTCGCAAGGACTCGAGCGCATCAGCGAGTGGAAGCACCAGGTCGCGCCGATCCCATTGGTCTCCATCGGCGGCATCAACCTGACCGTCTCGAAGGCGTTTTCGAGGCTGGCGCGGAAAGCGCAGCCGTGGTCACCGACTTTGCGCTGAACGACGCCCCAGAAGCGCGCACGCGAGAATGGATCGAAAGACAGAGCAGTGGCGCTGATGCGAGAACCGCATGTGCTCGTTGCTGTCGGGTCAGACTCCAGCGGTGGGGCTGGAATTGCCCGCGAGATCGAGACGATCGCTTCCAGTGGCGTGCGCACCTGCCTTGCTGTCAGCGCGCTGACGGTGCAAACCCATGAACACGCCTGGAAATCCAAGTTACGCAACCCCGTCCGGTGGCGGATCAGATGCGCGCTACGCTTCAGCCTAACAGAGTGGCCGCCACCAAGATCGGCATGCTCGCAACGGCTGAGATCCGATCGTCGCTGCGGTTGCCGCTGTGCTGCGCGATATCCGCGCATACCGACAATCCAGATCCGGTGCTGGCTTCCACGTCAGGCCGAGCGGTTCTTGAAGCAAGCGCCATCCCGCATCATGAAGTAGCATCTGATGCCGCTTTGCCGAGTCGACACCCAATGTCATTGACCTGGGCTTCTTGCCGGCTCAGTGCTACTGGTGAATGAGGCCGGCGCGGTTCAACAAGGACCACAAGCCATCCCGTCTGCTGGACTCCTCCAAATTCGAAACACGGATGGTTCCTATCCAGACAATTGATTTTATCAATCTGCGACAATACCGCATAGCGGCGCCGGCGGAATGTTCACCGGTAGCAAGACGAGCTGCTTTCGGTGGCCTGTAGGACGCGCACCGCGACCGAGGTACAAGCCAGCCCGTCTGCGGCCATGTTCGGATCGGCTGCATCGTGCGCCGAATGAGATTGCCGGCGGAACGTTCTATTTGTGCAGCCGTGACGGCAGTCATCTCACCGGCGCCATCCTGCCGATGGATGGCCGGCAGTCGGTGCAGCATGGGCTGACACTGTTCGGAATGAAGCCGCTCGCGCTTCGGACGGTTGAAATGGAGGACATTAGCTTGGAACCGATCAGTCTCGACGAGCTTCTGGCCAGCGTCGGCAAGGAAGTCGGCGTGTCGCCGTGGCGGGTGGTCTCGCAGCGGATGATCGACCAGTTCGCCGAGGCCACCGATGACCACCAGTTCATCCACTGCGATCCGGAGCGCGCCAAGCGCGAGACGCCGTTCGGCGGCACCATCGCACATGGCTTCCTGTCGCTTTCGCTTTTGTCGGCGATGACTTTCGAGACCATGCGGCCGCTCGAAAACTGCAAGATGGGTGTCAACTATGGCTTCGAATCGCTGCGCTTCCTGGCGCCGGTGAAAACCGGATCTCGCATCCGCACCCGTTTCGTACTGGCCGACGTCAAGGTCAGGCCGTCGGGCTGGGTGCAGACGGCGCTGGGCGTGACGATTGAGATCGAGGGCTCGAAAAAGCCGGCGCTGACCGCGCGCTGGTTGACGCTGACGCTGATCAAACGCCAGCCGGAGGCGGCCTGAATTGTCAACGAGCGTCAGCAGAGACGATCTTCACGTGCCGGGGCGATGTAGGCGACCAGTGCGCACCGATCGGCAACGGGGTCGGCTAGATAGAGTGGCAGGAATGCCTAATCGGGGCTCCGACTCGGAAGGGGCTTCGATGTATCGGAAGCGCTTCGGCTTTCGGCGCTGCATTCCTTCTTCACGAAGGTCCATGGAGAATTCCCGACTACGGGGTCGAAAGATCGGCTTGTGATCGGAGTGGGCAGATCCTCCCCGACTGAATCTGCCAATAGGGTGTTATCGAGTCAACCGGGTCGAACTTGAGGTCGCGGGTGTCGCTGATCGGCTGCTCGTCGAGCTCGAGAGCTGCCAGCTAAAGGCAGAACACGGCTATGAAGAGCTCCGCAGTTGATGTGGATGCCCAGAGCTGGGAGTGCACCGACGAGTTCCCAGCGGGCGAACTTGCCATTGGTAGCGCGCCAGACCAGTGGCGAGAAACCCTCGATGAGAAGGCCCCCGAGGCGCACGCGGGATGGACTACAGTGGCGTTTGGCGAGAGGGCCTTCGAAGACGAGATCGAGTGTAAGATGGACGAGCTCGACACGCGTATCGCGCAGTCCCTGCGATCGCGCCTTGTCCGCGGCGCTCGTGCGAGCGAACTGTTGGTAGATCGAGCTGACTAGATGAACCGGGATGGCATTAAAGCGGAACTGGAAGAGACGCCCTGGCCGAACTAAGCAAGATCAATCCAGCCATCGCTAAAGGTAGGCGAACACGAGACGTTCGGACTCCGTGCCGCTGAAATCCTCAAATTGAATCGGCCGGACCGTTGGAGCTATCATCACCCGCTTGGCTTCCAGAGCTACGGAGCGGGTTGATTATCTGAACGTCCTCGAAGTCCTTTTCATTGTCGGTCACTACGACACACTCGTTGGCTTCGGCTACAGCGGCAATGATTGTGTCTAGGGCGCTCCGCGAACGGCCTCTGGCTTTGCCGTTGGCCATCAGCCGCGCCCACAGGAGGCCAGCTTTCTCGTCGAACGATAGCACGCGGCCAGCGAACAGCGCTTGCGGGCCTTCGGAGCCCTCGAACCAAGTTTCAAGGCTGCTGCGCTTTTTCCCCTTCGGCTTCTCTAGGATCCCTCGGCGAATTTCGGCGACAGTAAGCGAAGCAATGAAGAGGTCTTCGTCCTTCTGCGCGCCCATCCAGGCCAGCAACGAGGCCGAAGGCTCCGGCTTTATGACGTTGCTGATGATATTGGTATGAAGAAGGTAGCGCGTCACAGGTCGATCTTGCGCCCCTCTTCGCGCGGCCGGCTGAGGTCGAGATTGGAGCCAACCAGAGGCGAGCGACGCAAGGCGGCGAGAATGCTGCCCGCTTTCGGTGGCTCACCCGCCACGGCTTGCTGTATGGTCCGACGAAGCTGTCGGGCATCCGGCCCGCTCTCCGTTAATTTTCGGGCAAGAGTTCGCAGCAGATCGCGGTCTGCGTCGAACGCCTGGATCTCGAACCGCGCGATGCCGCGCTCAGCCAGGCGAGAGCGATAATTCTCGATGGCTCTCTTCTGTGCAGTGTTGCCCATCGCGTGCCTCCGTTCTCTATCCGGATATATAGCCATGGCTTCTTCGGAGCACAAGGTGCCCCGTCATCGGCCAGCACTGGCTCCTGCGCGACGCGCGCTATTGATAGAATTCCAGCTTGTCGAAGCACTGACTTGGCATCATTGTCGCGAAACGGAGTATTTCGCGTCAGGACAGGAACGCGATCATAGCGCGCCGAAACGGCAACAGCCGAAAAGCTTCGTGTGGTCGCCGGCGCGGCCCGCGAATCGGCTGTGTCTGCGTCGCCGAAGCCCGATCGACGCTTCGTCAATCTGGTCCGGCTGCTGGCACGACAGGCCGCACGGGATTTCGTTCAAGCCGAAACGGATAGCCAGACGCGAGACCGCGTCCCGGAGTAAGGGGCCGCCTCATGAAGGTCGCGCTTGGCGCTCGCTACTCAACTGACAATCACCGAGACGCCTCGATCGAGGATCAGTTGCGGCTCTGCTGCTTGCGTGCTGAAAAGCAAGGCTGGACAGTCGTCGACAGCAATACCCACCGCGCGATCTGCGGCGGGTCGCTGTTGCGTCCCGACCTTCAGGAGCTGATCAGCGATGCGATGCAGGGCAAATTCCTGATCGTGCTCGCAGAGGCGATGGACCGCCTGACCATGACCGCTGCAAACCGGGAGCAGGCCAGGCTGGGCAAACGTTGCAACAGATCCTTCAAGGAAATTCATAGACTCTTAGCAACTCCGGCTCGCTGTGAATGGTAGGCTTATTGCAACGTCTGAGGTCAGTGGTTCCAAACCGTGGCCCCGCTTGTCTTCGACTGGCCGAACTGCTTGCAATTTCGGCTAAAGGCAAAAGGACGCCCTTTGTTGTTCGACAGGGCGATATCGGCAGTCGCCACAGCCACCGAGATTTGTCCGGTCGTTGGACAACCTTCAAAAGCTGCGACTTCTGTGGAGGACGCGAATGAGAAATTCGGTAGGACTTGGTCCTGAGCCATGATGACACTGGTTAGTCGCCTACGCATGGCAGCGCATCCTGACCGCCTTCGAATCCTGGGCCTTTGTGCGCATGCGGACCTAACTGTCTGCGAGCTAGCGGAGATTCTGAGCGTGTGTCGAGAGCGGGTTGCGCGACACGTCCGGCTGCTCGCCAGAGCCGACTTTCTTTGCTGCAACGAACAGCCTCCGTGGCGCTCGTACCATCTCAACGCAGGATCCAACGACGGCGGGCTGGTTCAATTATTGGTCGATCTCCTGCCCCATCGCGACGGCTATCATAAACAGGACCTGCAGCGGCTCGAAGCGGTACGAGACACGCGGCCGAAAGGGACCGCGTGCTTGATCGTGAAATAGGTCAATCCGATTGGAGCGCGAAGCTACCATGGACAACTCCGCAGACGGCGCGATCGCACAGCCGGATACCCACGGGCGGTCTTCCTTAGCCGCGGTTGATTGCCGCGTCCACGAGCTGCTTCTGAGACAGGAGCGGCAGGAGCGGACGACCCTCAAGCTCATCGCCTCAGAGAACTTTGCGTCCTCGGCCGTGCTGGAAGCGAACGGCTCGATTTTCACGAACAAGTACGCCGAGGGGTACCCCGGCGCGCGCTACTACGCTGGAAACGAGATCGTTGATGAGCTTGAGGATCTGGCCATTGAGCGCCTGAAAACGCTATTTGGCAGCGAGCATGCCAACGTCCAGCCTTATTCCGGCTCGCCGGCCAACCAGGCTGTCTATCGTGCGCTTTTGAGTCCCGGTGACAAAGTCATGGGCTTGCCCCTTCCGGAAGGGGGCCATCTGACTCATGGTTGGGCCATCAACTTTTCCGGAACTGACTATCAACGCGTGCCCTATGGACTAGATGAAAAGACACAGCAGATTGACTATGACCGCTTGCGTGAGACAGCCAAGCGGGAACGGCCGCGGCTCATTTGGGTCGGCGGAACCGCTTACCCGCGTGTCTTTGACTACGCGGCAATGGCAGAAATTGCCCTGGAAGCGAACTCCTATCTCGTAGCCGACATTGCGCACATCAGCGGCCTGATTGCCGCGGGAGCGCACCCGAATCCCGTGGGCCATTGCGACGTGGTCAGCAGCACGTCCCACAAGTCGATCCGCGGTCCCCGCGGTGGCTTCATTTTGTCAAGGAACGAAGATCGCTATCAGGCCCTGTATCATACAAAGAGCAAATACAATCTCGCCAGACGAATAGACCGGGCGGTCTTCCCTCACCTGCAAGGCGGACCTCACATGAATGCCATCGCTGCGCTAGCGGTTGCCTTGCACGAAGCCGGGAACCCGTCCTTCCGAAGCTACGGCCAACAGACGGTCAAGAATGCCAAGGCTCTGGCACATGCACTGCTTGAGCGAGGTTATGACCTGGTTACCGGGGGGACGGACAATCACATGCTGATCCTTGATCTTCGCGATCGGCCACTATCGGGCAAGGCCTATGCCGAGCGACTAGCAAAGGCAGGAATCATCACAAACTTTAATATGGTGCCTGGCGACCCGCGGCATCCGGCGGTCACAAGCGGAATTCGCCTGGGGGCGCCAGCAGTGACGTCAATGGGCATGCGCGATGTGGAAATGGTGCAAATTGCTGGCTTCATTGACTCCGTCCTCCAGCGGCCAGACGACGAAGATCTCCATGCCTGCGTGCGAAGAGACGTTGCCGACTTGTGCGCTGCGTTCGAGGTCCCGGGCATCTCCGACAAGTAAGGTGGGCCAAGCAAAATGCCCATACCACATCCAACATCCGAAGCGAGGTATTCATGGCTAGGCAGTTCGTGTTCTCTTCCGAATCGGTTGGCGCGGGGCACCCGGATAAGTTGGCCGACAACATCTCGGATGCCATCCTCGATGCCATCCTCCGCACAGATCCCAAGGCGCGCGTCGCCTGTGAAGCGTTGGTAAAATCAGGGATAGTCGTTCTGGCTGGCGAGATCACCAGCGATGCCCAGGTGGATTACAGCCAAGTTGCGCGCGATACGATTCTCGACATTGGGTACGACGACGAAGCCGTCGGCTTTGACGGCCGGCGTTGCTCCGTCGTTCATGCCCTCACCGAGCAGTCGCCCGACATCAGCCAAGGCGTTGACGAGGGAAGAGGGCAAGACCTCCAGCAGGGAGCGGGAGATCAGGGCCTCATGTTCGGCTACGCATGCCGCGAAACCGATACCCTGATGCCTTTGCCGATCCAACTCGCTCATCGCTTGACGAAACGGCAGGCGTATGTCCGGAAGGCACAACAGCTTGGCTGGTTGCGTCCTGACATGAAATCCCAAGTCTCAGTGCGCTATGAGGGGTTGCGCCCGGTCGCCCTGGATACCATCGTCGTGTCGACGCAACATGACGAGCAGGTCTCGCAAGAGACTGTCCGCGAGGGCGTCATTGAGGAAATCATAAAGCCTGTCCTGCCGACCCACCTGGAGACGGAAGGCATCAGAATTCTGGTCAACCCGACGGGGCGGTTCGTAGTCGGCGGGCCGCGCGGCGACTGCGGTCTCACTGGACGCAAGATCATCGTCGATTCCTATGGCGGGATGGGTCGTCATGGCGGCGGCGCCTTCTCGGGCAAGGACCCGTCCAAGGTTGACCGCTCGGCTGCCTATGCAGCCCGCTATGTCGCAAAGAACATCGTCGCTAGCGGACTTGCGGACGTGTGCGAGGTGCAGCTTGCTTACGCAATCGGCGTGGCCAGTCCGGTTTCCGTCATGGTCAACACGTTCGGGACAGCCAGGGTTGAGGAAAGCAGGATCGAGCGCCTCATTCTTGAGTTGTTCGATCTCAGACCGAAAGGCATTATCAAGATGCTTGATCTCTTACGCCCTATATATCTCAATACAGCGACCTATGGCCATTTCGGCCGTGAAGAGCCTGATTTCACCTGGGAGAAGACAGACAGGGCGGACGAATTGCGTCGCGAGGCAGGACTCGCCGCCCCGTGAGAGCCGCCGGCGAACGGATCGGCAAGCGGAAAGCCCATTTCCACCGGGCAGACCCGCGCCTGGCAGGCGTGGCGAGAAGCCGGCTCGGGTTTTTTGGCGGAGACATTGATGCCGGATTATGACGTGCTTTGCATCGGCAATGCCATTGTCGACATCATCGCCCAGTGCGACGAGGCATTCCTCGAGATCAACGGCATCATCAAGGGCGCGATGAACCTGATCGACACGCGCCGCGCCGAACTGCTCTACAGCCGCATGGGCCCGGCGATCGAGGCCTCCGGCGGCAGTGCCGGCAACACGGCGGCCGGCGTAGCCAGCTTCGGCGGACGCGCCGCCTTCTTCGGCAAGGTCTCCAACGATGCGCTGGGCGAAATCTATGCGCACGATATCCATGCACAGGGTGTCGCCTTCGACACCAGGCCGCTCAAGGGCGAGCCGCCGACGGCGCGCTCTATGATCTTCGTCACGCCCGACGGCGAGCGCTCGATGAACACCTATCTCGGCGCCTGCGTCGAGCTTGGCCCTGAGGATGTCGAGGCCGACAAGGCATCCGGCGCCAAGGTTACCTATTTCGAGGGCTATCTGTGGGATCCGCCGCGCGCCAAGGAGGCGATCCGGCAGACGGCGAAGCTCGCACACGAGGCCGGACGCGAAGTGTCGATGACGTTGTCGGATTCGTTCTGCGTCGACCGCTACCGGGACGAGTTCCTCGAGCTGATGCGCTCGGGCACTGTCGACATCGTCTTTGCCAACAGCCACGAGATCAAGTCGCTCTACCAGACAAAATCCTTCGACGAGGCGCTGGCTCAGATCCGCAAGGACTGCAAGATTGCCGCCGTCACCCGTTCCGAAAAAGGCTCGGTGATCGTGCGCGGCGACGAGACCGTGGTCATCGAGGCGACCGCCATCAAGGAGTTGGTCGACACCACCGGCGCCGGCGACCTCTACGCCGCCGGTTTCCTGCATGGCTACACGCAGGGCCGCAACCTCAAGACCTGCGGCGACCTTGGCTCGCTGGCGGCCGGCCTGGTGATCCAGCAGATCGGCCCAAGGCCAAGGCAGAATTTGCGCCGCGAGGCGGAAGGGGCTGGGTTGCTGTAGATGCGCGGGCAACTAACCAGCCGCCCTACTGACGCGATGACCGCAGTGGCGGAACTTTGTCAAAGCTCGCTGATAGCGACAGCCATTCGCTTCGGAGAACTGACCCATGCTGCTGCCGTGAAGCTCGCTGGAGGAGCGGTGCAAAGCGTGCTTGCCATGACGGCATTCACCGTCATCCAGATCGTCACCAGCATTTTCCAGAAGCTCAGCTTGGGGAAGGCCAGTAAGGTTCCTGAGGTAACGGAGAACTCGCGGCGTCCGTCGGACCTGACTTGCGATCACGTCCCACGATGCCGAATGCGGGCAGCAGACTGAATATTTCACAATGCTAGACAAAGGCGTAAAAGCGCGATCACATAACGACATAAACATTTCGTTATGCGTCATTGACAAAAGAGCGAACTGCTGTGATTGTCTGCGTGTCGTGGTTCTCGCGTGCGGCGCTGCCGCAGCGGAGCTAAGAGGGAAGCCGGTGCGATGCCGGCGCTGCCCCCGCAACTGTTAGCGGCGAGCCAACACACGTCACTGAGGCGAATACCCTCAGGAAGACGGGTAGAGGCTATGACCCCGCGAGCCAGGAGACCTGCCACGCGAATTACGTCCACGGGCGGGGTGTCTCGGTGGCCGCTGCAACCCGGCGTTGATGCCGGCCTGCTAGCGCCTTCCTTGTCACCGACGCCCCAATCATCGGGGTATGACATGACTGTCTCTCAGCAAATTCCTGTAGCAACGCTCGGCGTGCCGCGCTTCGGTCGTCGGCGAGAACTGAAATTCGCGCTTGAAAGCTACTGGTCCGGAACATCGTCCGCTGGCGACCTTCTCACGACGTCGAAGGCGCTCCGTGCCGCTAGCTGGGAAGAGCAGCGCGATCGCGGCGTGTCGAAAATCCCGTCGAACGACTTCTCGCTTTACGACCATGTGCTCGACACCGCAGCCATGGTCGGGGCCGTTCCATCCCGTTACGGCTGGAATAGCGGCGAGGTCCCACTTGACATCTACTTCGCAATGGCGCGCGGCAACCAGGGTCAGACGGAGGATTGTGGACACGCTGGTTACCAGGAGGAGGCTCATGGACCTGGTGTAACCGCGATGGAAATGACCAAGTGGTTTGACACCAACTACCACTACATTGTGCCGGAACTCGATGATGATCAGACGTTCGCCCTCTCGTCATCGAAGCCGGTCGATTACTTCCTCGAGGCTAAAGCTCTCGGCATTCACACACGCCCAGTCATCCTTGGACCCATCACCTTCCTCAAGCTGGCGAAATCGCCTGCCGAGGGGTTCGGTCCCATCGCGCTCCTACCGCGGCTGCTGCCGGTTTACGAGCAGCTTCTGGAGAGGCTGAAGCTGTCGGGAGCCGACTGGGTGCAGATCGATGAGCCAGCGCTTGTCCTCGATCTGAACCCGAACGAACGAGCTGCGTTCGAATTCGCCTATGGCCAGCTGTCGAAAGCCGCGCCCGAGCTGAAGATCATGCTGGCTACGTATTTCGGGTCGCTGGGAGACAATCTCGAAACCGCGATTTCTCTGCCCCTGGCCGGCCTGCATATTGATCTCGTGCGCGCTCCCGAGCAGCTGGAAACGGTGGCTCGGCTCGCTCCGAAGGATCTGGTGCTCTCGCTTGGCTTGATCGATGGCCGCAACGTCTGGCGTGCGAACCTGCCCGCCATTCTCGACCGCATCAAACCGATCGTCGCCGGCTGGCCCTTGGACCGCGTCGAGATCGCGCCTTCTTGCTCGATGCTGCATGTGCCGATTGATCTGCGCATGGAGACGGAACTCGACGCGGACATCAGGTCGTGGCTCGCCTTCGCGGCCCAGAAGACCGACGAGCTGGTCTTGCTGGCCCGGGCCCTGTCCCAAGGCAGGGATGCGGTGGCAGGCGCGTTGAAAGCGTCTGCCGAGGCTGCCGCCACGCGCGTGACATCCACGAGGATCCATGACCCGCTTGTTCAGGGGCGGATCGCTAGCATTGAGGACAGCGCGAAGCGACGAGAGAGCGCTTTTGGCGAGCGCTCCAGAGTCCAGGCCGGCTCACTCGGGCTGCCGCCGTTCCCGACGACGACCATCGGGTCCTTCCCGCAGACGCCGCAGGTACGCAAGGCGCGGGCCGCTCATGCGAAGGGCCAGCTGAGCTATGTCGACTATGAGACGTTCCTGAAGAAGGAGATCGAGGCTGCAATTCGCTGGCAGGAAGAGATCGGGCTGGACGTGCTGGTGCATGGTGAGTTCGAGCGAAACGACATGGTACAGCATTTCGGCGAGCAGTTGTCCGGCTTCGCGCTCACCCAACATGCCTGGGTACAAAGCTATGGGTCGCGCTACGTGCGTCCCCCCATCATTTTCGGCGACGTATCGAGGCGCAATCCGATGACAGTGCGCTGGTGGCAATTCGCCCAGTCGCTTACGGAAAAGCCCGTGAAGGGAATGCTCACAGGCCCAGTCACCATTCTCAACTGGTCTTTTGTTCGCGACGACGTACCCCGCTCCGAAGCCTGCCGCCAGATCGCGCTCGCCATCCGCGACGAAGTGACGGATCTCGAAAGATCCGGCGCAAGGATGGTCCAGATCGATGAGGCCGCGTTTCGCGAAGGATTGCCACTGCGCCAATCTGACTGGAAAGTCTATCTCGACTGGGCTGTCGAATGTTTCCGGATCGCTTCAACGGGTGTAAAGGACGCGACTCAAATTCATACCCACATGTGCTATTCGGAGTTCAACGAGATCATTCACGCGATCGCTGGAATGGATGCGGATGTCATTTCGATTGAGACGTCGCGCTCGAAGATGGAACTGTTGGACGCCTTCACGAGCTCCAAATATCCGAACGAAATCGGTCCTGGCGTCTATGATATTCACTCACCACGCGTCCCGGAAGTCGGCGAGATTTCGGACTTAGTCATGCTTGCCCGCGAGCGACTGTCCGACGGCCAACTGTGGATAAACCCGGACTGTGGCCTCAAAACACGCAAATGGGAGGAGGTCCGCCCTGCCCTCATTAACATGGTCGCTGCAGCACGCGCGCTCCGGCAGAAAGTGCAGGCGTGAGGCTTCTCTTCCTCACCGTGTGGGGAGTTGCCGGCTGGCGGATGTCGGCCGGGAATATGCCAAACCGATCACACTCTTGGAAATGAGCCACTCGGCGCAAATGTGCAATTTCCCTACGGCACGTGTCTTAATCCCGCAGAAATATAAATGTGGCACTACGCTATAATATCGTTCCTTGGGGACATACAGGCCCCGCGCCTCGAACAAATCGGACACGCGTCGTTTCTCAAAGTAGACTGCTTGGCGCGTTCGCTCAGGCAGCGACAATATATGGTGCTGCGTCTGTCCGCCCCCAGTTGATCGCGCAGACTACGGGCGAGGTGGCAGGGTCCGGGTATCGCTAGCGTCCCGCGGAGATGGACGTCGCAATTCGTGTCGCCAAGTAAAAATCGCCAATCATTTTCGATTGCGAGTCCGCAGCCAGTTGGCCCTTATTTTCCTGAGATCTGCGTTACAGGCCGGGGCGTTGTCGCCGTTTCTGAGGGTAAGATGGGATAGGCGACGTCAGGTGCCTCTCCGGTCAGCGAGTTGAGGAAGGCAACAAGCAGGTCAACTTCTTCGTCCGCCAGTACTACGCCGAGCTGGGTGGTCCCCATAATGGCGACGGCCTGTTTCAGATCCCAAACCTTGCCCGTATGAAAGTATGGCGCGGTGAGTGCAACGTTGCGCAGCGGCGCCACGCGGAAGACATAGGAATCGTCGGCTGCATTGGTGACCTCAAATCGGCCCTTGTCTTTGTCCGGCAGGACTTCGGCGCTGGGCCGTTCCACGAGGCCGAATGGGTAATAGGCTTGCCCACCAACGTTGATGCCGGCATGGCAGGACGAGCAGCCTTTGTCCATGAAAAGCACCAGGCCCTGTTTCTGTTCGGAAGTCATGGCAACCTCATCACCATTCAGGAAGCTGTCGAACGGGGCAGGTGTGACCAGTGTCGCCTCGAAGGCTTCGATCGCCTTGGCGAAGTTGTCGAAGGTGACCCGATCGGCTTCAGCCGGAAAAGCTGCATCGAACCACTCGACATATTGCGGCATGGACTTGAGAGTGGCGATGAGTTGGCTCGGTGTATTGGCCATTTCGATCCCGGCTTGGACCGGTCCCTTCGCCTGAGCCTTCAGGTCTTCGGCACGACCATCCCAGAACTGGGCGATGTTGAAGACAGCGTTCAGTACAGTCGGCGCGTTGCGCTGTCCCTTCTGCCAACCATGGCCAATCGAGGTTTCGTGATTGTCGTCGCCGCCGGTGGCCAGGTTGTGGCATGAATTGCACGACAAGACGCCTGACGCCGAGACGCGTGGATCGAAGAACAGTGCCTTGCCGAGAGCGATCTTTTCCGGGGTGATCGGGTTGTTGGCGACTGTCGGCGTGGTGGATGGCAAAGCCGTGAAGGTGGCCAATGCCGTATCTCTGAGGTCGGTGGGGATCGAATCCGCAGCAAAGGCGGTGGGTGCCAGCAAGGTGACAGCCATCGTACTGAATAGGATTTTCATAATTGGTCTTCCTGCGTCGTCCACGCAGCCATTATGCGATCTGCGGCTCATGAACGCCCTGAGCTAGATCAGCTTGAGGGGTCTCACACCTGTTTTCGCAGCTGAGCTGGACCCTCTTGGAAGGATCGCTCTTCTCGATTGGACTTCAGGGAGGAGGGGTATCCCTGGTCGGCAACCGGTTGTATGCATCAAAGCACGCCCTGAGGGCGGCTTCGTAGATTCGGTCACTGCGATCTTCCAGCCAAGGTTGAGAAAGTCGACAGCATCCGCAAGACTGGCAATCTCTTGCACGATGTGCGCTGCACGCCTTGCGAAAAGTGAGCTTCTGAAACGTCAGGGTTCATTCGTTCCTCCTGACCTGCTGATTACGCAATCGGCCTTGTCGACACCCGCCGACTGCACATTGTGATGTCACCAGCGATGGCGGTTTCAACACCTAAGCAGCGACGGTCTATACGACAGTATGGATCTCGTATCGGAATAGGCGTTCCGCCTTGGTGGACCGTCACACCGGCATATAGCTCCGCTTCTACGAACATCCCATCACGCCAGGAAAGACATGGCCAACACGCGCAGTATCGCCAATCTAGCCCTTTGTGTCGACGGCGCCGCGCTTGAGCAGGTCCACCCGCTGTAACTGCCTCACCTTGATCCACAGATCCTAGGCGCCGACCACGTTGTCGTCATCATTTGACGGGCGGGGGGCATTGGCCCATAAGCGAGCCAACGCAAACTGTGCGGTTGCCAATGCGTACTGAAGTGAATTGCAATGATCTTCGGTTTGCGAAACACGCACTTCCGACGCAGCTTGCGTTGACAGAGGCGGTTTTAGGCGCAATAGCACTTCCGCTGGCCTATTTAGTGGAGTTCCATTGTGGTTCGGCCAAGGGCGCGGGGCGCCGGACCGGCCACTTGTAAACCTAATCAAAGAGAGAGAGACCCTGCATGGAAGAAATCTTACCGCGCATCGCCACTGGTGCCGGCATCGGCCCGGCTCTCGCAGAGAAGGCCGTTGGGTTAATGCTGGGTTTCCTGCGGAGCCACGCGGCCGACGGTCCCGGCGCGCGCATGATCGAGGCCATTCCGGGAGCTTCGGAATTAGTAGCGAAGTATCATGGCGACGACCCAGAGGGTGGCGGCCTTATGGGGCTCGGGCAGCAATTGATGGGTGAGGGTCTCAGCATGGCAAAGATCGCCGCCCTCGCCAACGAGACGATCGCCTGCGCCAAGGAACATGCCGGCGACGAACTCGTGGACGAGGTCCTCAATTCCGTTCCTGGCCTTCCCCAGTTCGTCTGATCAGCGGCAGCCGGGGGCGCATGACCTTGTGCGCCCGTGCCGGCCCGTCTGCGCAGCAGGCATTCTCCGCCGAGCGCTCCGCACCGATCTCGCCAGACCACCAACCGCCGGGCACGCGAAGCGAGCGTTGGATTAATTCATTCGTCTGTTGCAAAATCAACTTCAGGCGATTCGATGTGTATAATTTCTGGCGGTAAGGGTTTATCCTGAACGCTTTCGATGAAGCCCGCGAGATAAGCAAACGTATTGTATTTCTCGAGGACTAGCCGCTTCGCCTCTCTTATTGCGCCGCGACGTTCCTTCCAGAGGTCTGAGTTGATGATTTCTTGAATTTTTTGGATTACGTTCTTGTCCTCTGGGTCAATCAGAACCATAGAGTCCGAAGGGAAGAACCTCGTGATTGCCGGGCTGCCGTAATAGATCGGCATTGTTTCAGCGACGAAGCAGTCCATAAGCTTCTCTGTAAAATAGTAATCAGCACGAGTATTCTCGAACGCTATACTGTAACGATAAGGTGCGAGTGCGTTCCATTTATCTCCAATCAGCCGAAAACCTCGGCCGAACAGGTCAAAATCGAGCTCCTTTCTTAGCCGTTCCAGAAACGCCAGCCGATACCGATGTCCTTTAAGCAGGGCGATGTTACTGGTAATCCATGAGAGCCGAAGTGGCTTATCCACGACTTCGCTGACCAGAAGTTGGTCATATGTCTTGTTTACAGACCAAGACCGAGTGATCGGTGGAGACAAAACGAATCGGCGCGCTGCATTCTGCCGAGCAACCAGCTCTGCGTCAGACGTCAGGACGATAGTATTTTTCCCCTGCCCTTCATGAAATGCACGATGAGCTTTCGTCGGCGGTTCGCCGATTGCAAAAATTGTCCTGTTGGGGCTCGCCTCGATATCAACAGGGAGCCCAAAAAGAGAAGCAGAGTTAAAGACAATATGCCAATCGGGCACGAAGGATGTCGTGCGTACAAAAGCGACATTGTTCCAGATTCCACTGCCCTTTGGAGTGAGGTGGTGGATTGCATCATCCAAAACGCCCCAAGAATCTAGACATGTAGCAACAATGGGCGCCGGGCGTTCCGTCAACAATTTGGCCGACAAAGCAGTTCCACTCCCTTCACGCGTGAAGGTACTCAATCGCCATTCAGGATTGCGGTAACATCGGGCAGCATAAACCTTCCGGGACCTGCTGTCGAGGCAATTGTCGCTTTTAACTTGACCAGGTTCTTCCTCGCTTCGTGTGGTGATCAGGCCGGCTGAGTGGCAGCATGCGTGCCTAAGGAGTTCGCAGCCGGAGCTGCCTAATGGTACGTTTGATCGTCTTCAGGCGGTTGATCAGCCCTTCCGCCTCGGCCGTTCTCCACGGCAGTTCAATGGCATCGCGAACGGAGTCAACGTCACGGCGTAGGACCAGACCGAAACGCGTGATGGCGATGAGCCGGGTGACGCCACGCCGATCGAAGTGCCGAGCTTGCCCAACTCACAGGCCCCGCAAAATGCCGCGTAAGGGCATGGCAAGCCTGCGCATAGTGGCAAACTCCCTGCTTTAGGACGTCGACCTTTCTGGCCTGGTTGATCGTAAGCACATCCCGAGGCTTGATCCAGAGGGCCGCGGCGATATCCGCGAGATCACACGGCCGGTCGCGGCATTCTGTATGAGGACGCGTCGCTGGCTGGTTGATGCGTATGATTGATGCAGGCGGCTCGCTGTCCTTGCCCGGCCTCTCGGCGCGGCGCCAACTTGCGAGAAGCCGCTCCAGATGCGAGAAGCTGCCGGTCGCCGCCCTGTTTGATATCGTGGAACAGGTGTCATCCGCAGCCATTGCCGCCTCTCCAGGACCGGCTAAGAAACGCCTCGAAATACATTGATGTCCTAGGTTTATCAGCGGCGGTTCCCAGCCCCTTTGCAAGAGCGGCTCACCGGCGATGAACTTACATCACTTTGGCCATTGCCAATGAACGTTTGTTCGATCGTCCCTGACGCCCACCATCAAGCGACCACTATCGCTCGATTTCACAGTCCAAAGAAGCAAAGCGAGACAAAAACAGCGCGCTTAGCCTCGAGGCTACTAGCAACTTCGGCGCTAAGTTAGAGCGGCACGCGCCACGCACCTCGGCAGGGTCGCCAACAACGAGTGGCTCAGCGGTCACGCCGCGAAATATGGCGCATCGATGTCGCTTCTGGACGAGCATTGGCAATAACGCAGTCAGAGACATTGTTGCTTTCAGCGGCAACCGGCCCTATGAAGCGACGCTTCGCTGACTATGTTTCACCGCCTGGAGAGTTTCATGACAGAAGAAGCCGGAAAAAACGTCGACACCCTCATTGAGCTTGCCGCCGACGTCGTGTCGGCCTACGTGTCCAACAATCCGATCCCGGTGGGGGATCTCCCTGCCCTCATCGGCCAAGTGCATGCGGCTCTGAGAGCGACGGCCGGAGGTATCTCTGCACAAGAGCCGGTTGCCCTTACGCCTGCAGTCCCGATCAGGAAGTCGGTGACACCGGACTACATCATCTCCCTTGAAGACGGGAAGAAATTTAAATCTTTAAAGCGCCATCTGTCGACCCACTATGGGCTGACGCCGGGTGAATATCGGGCCAAATGGGGCCTGCCGGTGGATTATCCCATGGTGGCGCCGAACTACGCCGCGAAGCGTTCGTCACTGGCGAAAACGATGGGGCTCGGCCGCAAACCGAAAGCGCCGAAAGAGCCGGAAGCGCCGGTGCCGACGAAGCGAACTCGCAAGAGGGTCGCGGCTTGATTGCGGCAATTGAAATTCCTTCTGCAGCGTTGCAGCCGTCGGCTTGGGCGTCGCATAAAAAAGGCGGGGCCAACCCCGCCTTCCTTTCCAACAACTTGTTTCATGAGGAATTCGCGACCCATGCAGCAATCTGCTGCCCTCACTTTTGCTCGTCCCTTTCGAGCGGCAGTGAGCACTTCCGGGCCTACACGCCCACTCTTGCGACTTCGCAGGAGAAAATTTCAACCAGCTTTGCTGAGGCTGCCAGCGGAGGACTTGCCAGTGCGGCGATCCTGCTCGATCTCATAGTTGATCTTCTGGCTGACCACCTCCCCAAGAACACCGCCGCCGGTCTCCTGGGCCCATCCCAAGATGAGGCTCGAGTGAGCCCTGGCCCATGATTCATTTGGCTCGGCGCTGCCCCCGGTGCGTTCACTGCCACCGCCCTGGCCCTGGCGACGACCGCTCCGGCTCTGGCCGCCACCGAAGGCGGCAAGATTACGGATTTCCTGCTCGATGATGTCATGGAGCGGTCGACATGACCCGCGCAAATCTTCACTCATATGCTGATCTGGCACAAGGTCCGCAGCGCCGACGAGCCACCGGGCAAACCCGAACTTGCCCCTTCCCTCGAGCGTCTGATCTTCAGGGCGACGCCCAACCGCGCCGACAGCGAGTTCGACGGAGCCGTCTCAGTCAGCGGCTACAATCACGCCCTCACCGCCAACTCGCTTTGGGCGAGATGATGGGCTTCGAGGCCGCTAAACGACCATGATATCGAGAGCGAGCGAAACGCGATCCTGGAGGAGCGCCGTTGGCGCACAGTGACGAACTGCTGGACGGGAAGGTCAACGCGAAGTTGCGGCCGAATCAGCCCTACCGCATTCCGGTGAACGGCTGGACGCAGGAGATGGCACCGAGGGGTTCACGATCTGCAACGAATACCGCCGACCGAACAACGCCGTGCTGGTGGTGGCCGGCCGACGCAGAGCCTGAGACGGTGAAGGCGCTGGCCGCGAAGACCTATGGCAGGGTTGCGCGCGGGCCGGACCTGCCACCGCACAACCGACCGGTCGAGCCCGACTGGTAGAACCGCTAGGCGTCCTGTAGCGTATTCTCCCTCCCACTTGGGTACCGTGGTCTGCTAACTGTATGGCCGAGGCCCTATAAGGAACCTTTACGTCCGGAATACACACCGCACCTGCTATATACACCTGCTGCGTTGAGGAGGAATCGGATATTGCCCCTGTGCCTGCCGATGATCCGTCACCTGAGATCCCCTGACCTGTTTGGCCCCATTGATCGCCTGCCGGCACTTGGCACGCGGATGAGCGAGCGGACTTTCGAGGTCCTCAACCCGTCGACCGGCGAACTGCTGGCAGAACTACCCGACATGGATGTCGAGGAGACATGCGTTGCGATCGACAAGGCTTATGTCGCGCAGCCTGGATGGGCAGGGTTTACGGCACGTGAGCGCAGCGACGTTCTATGGCGATGGCATCAGTTGATCATCGACCACGCCGACGATCTCGCTGCAATTCTCACTGCGGAGATGGGCAAGCCGCTTGCCGAGGCCAAGTCGGAGATATCGCATGCTGCGGCGTATCTGCAATGGTACGCCGAGGAGGCAAATCGCGTCTATGGCGAGACGATCTCCGCACCATCGACGGACCGCCGAATGCTGGTGATCAAGCAGCCCATCGGGGTCGTTGGCACGATAACGCCATGGAATTTCCCGGCCTCTATGGTGGCGCGCAAAATCTCGCCAGCCTTGGCGGCGGGCTGCACGATCGTCCTCAAGCCCGCTGAACAGACGCCGCTCGTGGCTGGAGCAATGTTCGCCCTCGCCCATCAGGCAGGCTTTCCCGAAGGCGTCGTCAACCTGATCTACGCATCCGAAGGTGACGCGGTCGGCCGCGAACTTTGCACAAATCCCAAGGTCCGCAAGATCAGCTTCACCGGGTCTACTAAGATAGGGCGCTTACTGATGCGCCAGTGCTCGGCCCAGATCAAAAAAGTCAGCCTAGAGCTCGGCGGCAATGCACCTTTCATCGTCTTCGATGATGCCGATATCGATGCCGCGGTTGACGGTGCGATCCAAGCGAAGTACCGCAATGCCGGCCAGACCTGCGTTTCAGCGAACCGCCTTTACCTCCAGTCGGGCGTTCACGACGAGTTCGTCGAGAAATTCGTGGAACGGGCTCGCCAACTTCAAGTTGGTGACGGTTTCGCTCCCGGAGTGGACATCGGGCCTCTCATCGACAAGCAGGCTTTGGCCAAGATTGAATCCCATATTGCCGATGCCGTAGCTAAAGGCGGCGCAATTCGATGCGGGGGCAAACGCGTCGGCACGAATGGCACGTTTTTCCAACCAACGGTCCTGACCGGTGTCACCAGCGAGATGACCGTGGCGCAAGAAGAGACATTCGGGCCGCTCGCACCGATTATTCGCTTCAACGATGCGGATCAGGTCGTGCGTGACGCCAATGAAACGATCTACGGCCTCGCGGCCTATTTTTATGCCTCCAACCTGAAGCGTGTCTGGCGTGTCGCCGAGGCCTTGGAATATGGAATGGTCGGGGTAAATACCGGCCGGATGTCTTCGGAAGCGGCGCCGTTCGGTGGGATAAAACAGTCCGGCATCGGGCGGGAGGGATCCCGCCATGGGCTCGAGGATTACCTCGAAATGAAATATCTCTGCATGGGCGGCATCTGAAGCATCGGCTTGCAGGGTCACAGGCGGAGTACCTAGCGAGCGATCTCCAAACATGTGAATTGTAGAATCGCTCCTCGATTAGGGCGGTCATACCCGAGCAAACACGCAATCCTGAGGAGCACCCAAATAATTTAGGGATCTATCTCTCCCGCGACGGCGAAGACCTCGTGAATGTTAAGGAGGATACGCTTGCGATTTGGCGGCCCTCGCCGAATACTTCAGGCGAAGGGCTGTGCGTTGCGCGGGTCTGATTGGAAGCTTGTGCACCATGCTGGATCGTGAACGCTGGTTGTGAGCAATCCCGCTTTCGAACCCCAATTTGAAGCTGCTACATTCCGATTGTCAGTTTCAGTTGTTCTTCGGCTGAATGCCGCGCTGGTACAGTCCCGGACAGAATAGAAGATAGCATCACGCAGGCATTCGCATTCACATTGGTGATCGGCGCACGTTCCAGGCGCCAGGTTGACCAAGCGGGTCGAATCGCATGACAGCCTTGACCCGCTGGAGGACGGAATTCCGATGCCGCAGAGGTTGGTTCAGCGCAGTCGAGCCCACACGGCATTGCGGCACGAACAGCAAGGGCTGGGGAGCGATCGGCCGAGCGGTCCTCGAAGCCGCGGGCCAGGGTTGTCGACGACGCGCTGGTTCAGGTCAGCTAATCTAGTATCTACCGTTTGATGGCGGCTTGGTCGCCCCAGTGACAGCATATTTGGCATGGTCGGATTTGGTTGCCGCGCAGATCTGGTCGAGATTGGGACAGCTCACTGGTGCTGCTTTGGGCTCATAGTGCTTCCTCCTCATCGAGGTGAGGATTGCCGGACTTGGCGTAGAACACCAACACGGGTCTGAGATCAAAGCGCGTCCCGGGTGCGAGGCGCTGGACGGACCGGGGCCATGTTTCGGTTGAGACGCCATCGATGCCTCGCGCCAGCGTTCTGGCGAATCGGGGCATTAACGGAGCGACTGTCGGTGCCATGATCGCAGCGGCCGTCGTCTGAAGGGCTAGCGAAGTTCGATTACGGGCTGGATAGAAACATCGCGCAGCCGCATAGTCTCGCGCCCGACGGTAGATCACGCAATCGCGCACGAAATCGCAGGCCTGAGCGGCCGCGTGCCGGACCGAGAAGCCTTCGTCCGAATATGCCCGTTCCATCGCCGCGCGATAGATCTCTATCCGAGCAAAGAAGGCGCGGTCGACTGGGCTCCAGTCGCCTGCATCGGGTATACGGCCGGCAAAATCCTGCTTGATTTCCTGGTCCAACGCATCAAGCCAGTTCAGCCAAATGCCTTGGAAGACCTCCTTCTCGGTGCGGCGCAGCCCGTCCAGCGTGAAATCCGTCCGCTCCCCTTCCGGGCGTGTCAGGCCCAAATGGAGGCGCACGACGTCGACTGTCTTTGGGCTCAGAACCTCCTTGCCCCAGACCGCATGGCGGCAGCTGGTTGAGAACTTCTTGCCGTCGAGCAGGTAGAACTCGTTGACGTGATAGTGGATGCGCGGCGTCCAGTGGGGGAAGACCTCGGCGTAAAGAGCAGGGTAGAGTAGCGCGTGGTAGAAGGAATTGTCGAAGCCGAAGAAATGGACAATCTGCCAATCGCTGCCGGGCACCTCCGCCTTCCAGTCGCGACCCAGCGAGCGGCCGAGCGCCTGGATTGCGTAAAGAAAACCGAAGGCCATCTCCGGCCAGACCCAGATCACTTGCCCCGGGAACCCTTCGGCCGGCAGGCCCCAGTCCGAGGGGTGGGTAATGGGCACTGAAAATTCGCCGCGTTGGCGTAGGCGCGCGAAGAGATCCAAGATGCGTAGCGGGACGCCTGATGCCCTTAGATGCCGGTCGATATTGTCGTAGCAGCGGTCCAGGACAAGTTCCGGACGGCGGAGGGAGCCGACCAGCGGCGCTTCGGCAGACTGCCGTGACCGCGCTGCACCCAGGTCATGGCAAAGGTTTGGGGCGCCGCATTCCTCGCAGATGTTGCCGGCGGCGGAGCCGCCGCAATCGGGGCAGAGGCCTCTAACATCCGGCTCATAAAGATAGTGGCCTGTCACAGCATCGAAAAGCGCAGGGCTCTGGCGCAGATCTACCGCCGTGCTGCTCAGAAGAGTTCGGAAACACGCGGCTTGAAATTCGCGGTAACCGTCATCGCCCATTGTGGCTTGGAAGCTGTGGACGTCACAATCGAGAAGTGCAAGCGTGGCGCGAATCTCGTCGGAGTAGTAGCGCGCCACGTTTGCAGGCGTGTATTGATCGTTAGCGGCGCGTGTCGCGACGTAGCTCTGGTAATCGTCGCTTCCGGTCAGGTGATACGCCTCGACTCCTTTCATGCGCAGGAAACGGGTATAGACGTCGGCGCCGAAATAGGGGCCAGAAAGATGCCCCAGATGCAGATCGCCATTTGGCGTTGGCGGCGCGGAGAAGACGAAGGTCGGCCCGCGTGGAGCCGTGGTCTTTGCAGCGGCATCAAGGGCGGCCTCGCCGTCTCGCCAGTAGACATCGACGAAATCCAGGTCTTTGTTCCCGTCATTGCGCAGCACATGCGCTTCAAAAGGATGGAACAGGACGACGTCGCCGGCCTCGACCGAGATTTCCCCAAGGTCGGTGGTGACCTTGCCCGCACCAGACAGGACCACGAAGGCCTCGACTTCGTCGTGCCGATGGGGCTCGGATGTGACCCCCGGTCCAACCTTTCCAAACGAAAACCCGGTGCGAGCGCTGCCCGTTCCAAGCGTGGCCGTGTCGATGCCGAACGCCCGCGACAGCTCCGTTCGAGAAAACGTGTATTTGCGCATGACAACGAACCTAAGCTGTTGAAGAGTGGGACGGACCTTCGGCTGCCAACGAACAGCCTCAAGTGCACTTCATGGAGAGAAACGGCAGCCCGACCCGTTGGCGGCCCGGCCAGGATAGTGCAGCTCTGGGCCGGCAGGCGGGCGACCAAGGGGGCGCTAGTCGGGCTGTAGGCACACAGAAGACCGCCTGCGACCACCTCCACAATCCACTTTCCAAAGCGTCCGATGCTCCGCGAGCCCGCAAATCAGACCGCCATACCGTCCGCGCATTTTTGAGCGCGGTCGATCAGTTCGTGTGCATGCCTCCGCCTGGCTGCGTGAGCTCAATCGCGATAGAAGATGCCATTTGGGGGCTTGAGATTCTCGAGATCGGCCACTTTGCCCTCGGGCGGGTTAAGGGCGCGCTTAAGCACGTTATATTCAGCGCGGGTCGGCCCACTGGTTGAGGCACGCTGGAACACCAAGTAGAGTGTCCGCCGAGAAGGATTGCTTTTGTTGGGTCGTGAGTAGTGCGGTGCGTAATTGTCGAAGATGAAGATGTCGCCAGCCTTCCATACCACGGGTTCCCAGGAGAACGTTTCGGCGACTTGAGGATAGATCACCCCACCGGCATCCATGGGAAAGACCCCCTTTTTGTGGTTGCCGGGGCTGAAGAAAAGCCCGCCGTTTTCCGGGTCGGAATCGTCGATGCCTATGGCAACCACCGCATGGACCATCCGGTCGGGGAGTTTGTGTGGAATGTGATAAATGTCCTGATGCGGGAGATAGCCGCCGCTGTCGGGGTAGTGGAAAATAAGCAACTCCTTGAGCCTGCGCGAATCTTCTCCAAGCAAATCATCGACTGCTGACTTTATGCGCTGATCTTCTAAGAGCAAAAGAAGCAATGGATCATGTAAGTCGAGAAAATTCTCGATCTTGGATATGATCTTTCGATTGTCCGTCGTCTTCTCGAACCACATGAGCCATTTATCATCGCTGACATCCCAGCGTGACACATCTTCGACAAAATTAGAGATATCTTCCTGAGCCGCTGGCGCAAAGAAGCTTTCGAGCCTGACGTATCCGTCTTTCTGCCACTTGTCTCTTTGTGTATCAGTCAACATGCGAAAAGCCTCCTGTTGGAAAGACTGGTTGGTCGGACCCAATTAGGGCAGTCGGGCGCTGGCTAGTTGCGGTCCACGGAGACGCCCACGCATGTGGGACGGCGATGCTAAGTGCGTACCGCTCCGACGGATTTTGTCCGCAGAAGCTCGGCGCGTGACTGCCTATGTCATGCTCAGCCGGGTCCAGGGCTTCGGTAAACTGGGCCGGATCAACCGCCTCACCCGGTCCAGCCACGACACGCATCGTTAAAGGCCGGCACCATCCGCTGACCGCCGACCCAGCCATGGCCCCCAAGACCACGGCGCTCTTTCGAGTGCGCGACCTGGTACGGCCTTGACAATGGTAGGGGAAATGCACGCCCCCAGAATAATGCGATGCGCCGCTTGGTCCAAGAACTTGTTCGGTCACGATGATTTCGGAGAAGCCTCCGGCCTTCGCAGCGGAGGCGGACATCATTCCCAGGATGCCACCGCCGATGATCAGAAGTTTACGAGTCATATCCCGCTGCCCATTTCTTCGGCTACGGGGGTGGGCCAGCTCTCGATCGACGTATGGCTGATGAAGCCAGGATGCTCGGGGTTCGCGCATGGCGCGCGCCCAAGAAGGCTATCGAGGATGCGGCGCGCGCGCCAGGCCAGCAGGCTTAGGTTCGGATCGGCCAGGCCGCGCTGCCCGAGGCTCGCGTTTTGTACGAAGATGCGTCTGTCACGCGGTCCGTCCCAGCTCACCGAAAAATCCTCGCGAATAGCTAATTCATTGTCGATATGCTCCAGCCGGTGCGCGATAGGTTCCAAGAAGTCTGGGATCGCGTTCTCGTAACCGGTGGCCAGCACGACGATATCAGCCCTGACTTCTTCGACCTCGACCATGCCGTGCTGCAGGGTTAGCCTGTGACCCGCGCCGGCGTTGATGCAGTGCGAGACGGTGCAGCCCGGCCGCAGTGTGATGTCGGATCGGTTTGGCTCGAAAAATGCGTGGCGGTAGAGCGCCTGATAGATCGCCCGCAACGTGCTTTCTGAAATGCCGTCCGAGGCAAGCACGAAACGCCGCAGGAGCAGCTTACGCTGCGACTCGCTCATGGCCGCGAAACGATCCGAAAAGCAGGGCATGAACAACTCGTTTGTAAACGGGCTGTTGTCCAGAGGCAGATAATTTTCGCGCTGCGAGACCCAATTGATCGAGGCAGGCCGCCGTTCTTTCGGCAGGCTGATAAGATGCAACATCACCTCGGCTCCCGACTGTCCTCCGCCGACCACGCAGACATGCTTTCTCCGCACCTCAGGGTGGATGTGCAGTAAAACAGATGAGTGGAACAGGTTGCGTCCAGTCCAGCCCTGGAACTGAGGCGGAATTTGCGCCTGCTTGCCAATGCCGACCACGACGTCTCTGGCGCCGAGAACCGCCTTATCCGTCCGCACCCGAAACTCGCCGTCAAAGCGGATTTCGCGCACTGTCTCGCCGCCACGCACAAGTGGGTTCCTGTGGAAGACCCAGTTCAGGTATTGTTCGAACTCCACTCTAAGCACGGCTTCGAACTGTGCGTTCAGGAAGTGATACAGACGCCCGTTCTCGTGCAGGAAGTTGACGAAAGTGTAGGCTGATCGCGGATTCACTAGAGTGACCAAGTCCTTGAAGTGGCTGACCTGGAGCTCCGAGGAATCGAATGCACTGCCTGGATGCCAGCGGAAGTCGACCTGCCGATCCAGGAACACCGCACCTTTCCCAACTTGTTCGTGTAGCTGACACGCAAGGCTCAAATTGGACGGGCCAGCACCGACCCCAACGCAAGATAACTCCACTGCTTCCTCCTATAGAGTTTTCCCACTAGGCGGCTTGTTCGCGGCGAATATCGGCCGCAGCCGCTGCCCCCCCCTCGCGGACGTTCGGAGCACCGGTCCCGACCGGGTTTGCGAGAATTTGTCCAGCGCGTTCGGTCGTCGAATGTAGACCGGAGCATTCCAGCGCGGTGAAATCGAGGGGTCATGCCGGCGACGTGGGGCAACGACGTATGTCTTTCCGTTGGTCTGGATGGCGTCGCCGTCACGCGAGACGCTTTGCAGGCCCATTAAGGTGTTTGAAGCCGGCCCAATCGCCGGCCCGACCGTGACGCGCCGGCCTTTCGGCGGCTTGATGGCAGGCGAGAGCGCGGTGTTCACTACGGCGACGGCATTTTCGGTGCGCATGATCATGGACGGCGTCTCGCTGATGCGTTCGCAGAGTCCCATGCATAGGCCGTGCCAGAGAAGGAAACTTTATTAAACAAAGGGTTGGCGGATTTACGATCCTGTCCGAAATCCGACATTGAGGGGGACGCTTCAGGGGGGGCGCCCGATTTGCACTTCGGATGTCGCCTTTTTCCGAATAGCTAATCGGGCACCCTCTGCATCAGAATACTTCTCTTATGGAGACCAGCACAGTCTTCATGAACGGACAGTGCAGAACCCTGCGTCTCTGCCGGACAGATCACGATGTGCCGTGTCCATCGAGCTCAGCAGTTGCAAGAGCTCCCAGCTCCTGCCCTATCGTGCTGTTGCACTGGCTCGATCCCTATATCCTCGGAGGCCTCGACATGAAGAGTGACGCAAACTCATGTCCGCCGCGAGGCCTCTCTCATGGGGAAGCAATTCTCTATGGTGGTGAAGGATCGATGCTCATGCTCAGATGGTCGCGGATGGGCGGATGCCCGGCCTAAGCGCATCGATGAATCTCTGTACAGATAGCCGGAACAGAATTGGTTAGGACCATTCTGCCGGTCCAAAGCACGACGCCATTCCATCCCTGCGGCTCAATCCAGGCGGAGGGATGAGGCAGCAGTCTTTCGCGCGCCTACCGGTCGGCCAGGAATGGGAGCCCTCGTAAACGCAGTCATTCGATGATCGCCGCCGCGGAGCTCCTCAGGCCGTGCCGTGCTCGACACCGGCGACGTCGTGGTGTCAATCGCCCCGTCGCCGACGTAGATGAAGCTCGGCCAGTTGGCGGTGAGCTTCACTGTTATTCCGCAGTGCCCACCGAGCTCGCACAGGAGGTTCTATCAGGGCGGTCACGGCTGCACTCGTTGTCGGGTCTGCGACAAAGTCGACATGAGGCACACGGCAGTCAGAGCCATGTCATTGTTGTGAAATGATTTTCTCGTTTGGCACGACACGTGCAAGACTATCCGCAAACGCGCTGCGGCAAGGACTGAGAGCGCTCCGCCAATCTCACGCACTTTGCAAGAGTTTCGTAGTTCAGTGCATCATTTCTGAAGAGCAAGGAGAGAATATCATGGCGAGAAAGCGAATGGGCGTGGCGCGGGGCGTAACAGCGGCGATCGTCCTGATTCTGATGGGACAGCAGGCCGTGGCGGCCGAGCTTGCGCAAGCCGCGAGCGTCCAGCAGGCTGGAGCCGCGGTCACGGAATGGCCAAATCCTTGGCAGGTCCGCCTGCGCGCGTTGGGGGTCATTACTGAGGATTCGGGCTACGTCAATGCAGTGCCCGGCTCCGGCCTTTCATATTCGAACACTGTGACGCCCGAACTCGATATCTCCTATTACTTCACGGACAACATCGCCACGGAGCTTATCCTCGGCACCACCTATGCCAACATTGAGGGCCAAGGAGCGATCGGCGCGCTGGGCAATGTCGGCAAGGTTTGGCTTCTGCCGCCCACGCTCACATTGCAGTATCATCTTGCCAATTTCGGCGCTTTCAAGCCCTATGTCGGCGCCGGCGTGAACTACACGATATTCTATAACCAGCATGCCGGCAGTGCCGATGCTCTCAAGGTTAATAACACGTTCGGCACCGCGCTGCAGGTCGGGTTCGACTACATGGTGGATCAGCATTGGGGCGTCAATTTCGATGTGAAGAAGCTTTTCCTCAAGCCAGACTTCGACGTCACAGTGGACGGCGCGAAGCAGACGGGAAAGGCGGAGCTCGATCCCTGGTTGATAGGCGCAGGTGTCACCTACCGCTTCTAACAACGAAAGGTGAAGGCGCTGCTGATAGCCGATCGAAATGAAGGGCGCGCCTTGTGCGCCCTTTTTCCGTCGGCCCTGAACGGGCGACACTTGAAGAAGCCATTGTAGAGGGGCGACCGCCTCCTCCTGCGAACCAAGAAGGGTGACCCTGATCAATGCGGGCTCGACTAACGCCTGAAATGGAGGTGTTTAGATGCGCTTCGATCAGGAGGGCTATTGGGTATTGTTGATGGAATGCCAAGGTTAGGGCCTCCGGCATTATTCTCCCGGACGAAATGTTTGAGCTATGCGCCTGGATCGTGTCCCGCGGCGTGGTGTAGCTGGCGGCATTAGTCGCCGTGCTCTCCGGCATGGGCCGGGCTGATCAGCGCGCCACGGCT
>NZ_JAMYVB010000012.1:0-207565 GCF_040323635.1 Mesorhizobium sp. M0037
AAACCGACGGTGCTGCGATAGAGAGTATCAAAGGTTCTCATAGCCACATCCTCCTTGAAGCAACATGGGTACAAGGGCGCCGCCCAGCAGCGCCGCCTTTTGTCAAGCCAATCGGCCTCGGCGGGAAACGAATTAGGAAGGGCTGAAAACCGGTTCAAGAGCCCTGTTCAGAAAATTCCAGAAGCCAGGCCAGCATCCCGCTTCCAATAATTCGCAGCCGCTGAAAAGCAGCTGGCGGCAGCAAAATAGGCCTATTCTGAATTGTGAACGCAAATGGCAATTGGCTCGCCAATGGCAGTTGAATCAAGGAAATCGGTTCGTGGAAATACGCCGACTTCGGCATCGCGCATCAGCGCTCTCGCTCTGCGCATGCCTTCGGAACGTCGCTCGTCGAGTACGCCGCTTCAGCCCAACCAAACGAGGAGCCAAAACAAGGCGTTTCTAAAATGCCGGATTCCAACGAGGAAAATGGCACGGGCAGCAGGGCTCGAACCTACGACCTGCGGTTTTGGAGACCGCCGCTCTACCAACTGAGCTATGCCCGTACGCGCGTTTCAGCGCAGGCGCTTCCTAAAAGCTTCCGGGCGCGCTGTAAAGAGTTGTCTGACGCGCTTTCAGATCCTTTGCCGGAAATCCGGATAGGTGATGACCAGCCCGTCCCTGCCTATCTCGATTTTCGCCTGCCTGAAGCCGCATGCCGGCGCTCAGCCCCCGGCCGGCGGCTTGTACGGCCCGCCCGGCACGCCCCAGCCCCAGGCCGGCATCGGTTCGGTCTGCGGGTCGCAGGTCTCGCCGAGGGCAGAGTTCATCTTGGCCAGCCGCGATCCCCATTCGACATAGCCGATGAAGGCGGAGCGGAATTCGGGATCGTCCGGCAACCCGACCGCATCGGCGGCATCGGCAAGCAGGCTGATCCAGCGGCGGCGCTGTTCCTCCGTCAAATGCTTGCCGAGATGATGCATGACCATCTCGCGGTGACCGCCAAATTTCTCGCTGTAGGTCTTCGGCCCGCCAAAAACCTCGCCGATAAAGGCCGCGACATGCGCGGGATGATCCGGCGACATGTGTTTGAACATTGGGCCGACCACCGGGTCGCGGGACACCATGTCGTAAAAGGTTTCCGTCAGCCGATTGAGGGCTTCGATGCCGCCGGCCCATTCGTAGAGTGTCGGGATATCCTGGCTCATTCTCGATCCTCCCCCGGGCGACGCCTGCCACGACGATAGCGGAGAAATCGGGCATGGCTCAACCTGCCTCGATGGCCAGTTTCTGCGATGCCTACAGTTTGGCGGGCGACTCGGCCTTGGCTGTCGGCGGAAGCAAACAGTTGTCGGGCTTGGGTGAGGTTTTGCAAATAGCGGGGCCAGTTAGCGCCTCCACCGACTCCGGCCCGGTTGTCAGCCCGACTTTGAGCATCATGTCGGGCTCGAGCTGACGCTCGACCGAGCCTATCGCGGCGAACAGAGCTGGGTCCATCTCCATCTCCTCCAGGTAGGCTTTAACCAACTGCGTCTGTCCCCTCGAGGACATGCTGAGCCTCGCCTTGGGATCGACCAGCCTTTTGGCGCCGGCGGCAAGCATGAGCGCGCAGGCCGAATCGCACTCCACTCCAAAATCGCTAATCAGCCCGACATAGGCACCGTTATCGGCCAAGCAGCCTGCCTCGGGCGGGTCGCAGCCGACGATAGTGGTGCGAGCGACGGCGACGTCGAGCTTCCGTTCATGGATAAGCCTTCCCGCGGCCAGAGCGCTGAACAGGCTGCCCCCCTGTGAGCTGATCACCACCGGCAGCCGCCGGTTGCCAAGGGTGTCGAGCAACTGGCGCAACTTTTGCGGGGTCTGAGGCGTCATCGCGCCTTCCGCCGAGATCCATTCCGGGCTATCGGGATTGCAGAGCGAGTCTCTGCCGCGAACGACAACGAAGCGCATATCTGGCGTCGAATTCCCTGGCGCTGCCTGCAACGGCTTGGGAGCTGGAGCCTTGGCCGCCTGAGAAAGTGGGGGGCCGGTCTTTGCCTTGATCGCAGCCACCACGGCCGGCTTGGCCACGGGCGTTTGTCCGCCGGCTGGCTTGTTTCCCGGTATTTCCCGGCAGTTCGGAGCCGGCGGGTCGAACATGCACAGACTTGCTCTGGTAAACAGGTCCAGAGTGTCCGTGCTGGTCGCCAGTTTCATCGTCAGCATATCGTGGAGGCCGATCTGCCTGATGTCGCTCGCCGGCGTCGCCTTCATCAAGTCCAGCACGCCCTGCCCGATACCCATCTCTCGGAGATAGGCCGAGATCTTTCTCGCGTACCCCTTGCTCATCTCATAGGTCTTGTAGCTTTCACCTTGAGTGACCGTTTGCGTGGTGACCCGATATTTTTTGCCCCGTTTGACGCGATATGTGGTCCGGTAGTGCGTGGTGGAGGGGAACCAGGTGGTCGTGATCTGGTGAACACCCAGATAGTTCCAGCCGCCGGCCACGCGGCGGACGCCACCGGCAAACATCAGCGGACAGGCGGAGTTGCAGCTGGCGCCATCAGACGCCCGGCCGAGATAGGCGGAACCTTTGCCGTAACTAAAACCACAACCATCCGTCCCGGGCCAACAGTCGGAAAACTCGGTCTTGCCTACGGCGATATCGAGCTTGTTCTTGCGGATTATCCGGCCAAGTTCGAGCGCTGCATTGACGTTGCCGCCAAAGGAATTGACGATAATCGGCAGTTTGCGACCGCCTAGCTTCTTCAAGGTGCGCTTGAGCAGGGCTGGCGTGCCGGCTGCGATGTCGCCTTCGGCGGAGATCCACTCCGGACAATTGGGCTCGCAGCCCGGTGCGTTGCTGCGCGCGACGACAAACTTCATCTCCGAGCGATCCTCGGACCATATCGTCGGATCATTCGTCGGATAGGGCACTCCCTGCAGAGGGAGCAATGTCTGCCATGTCCGGGGGGCGGCATCCTCGGCCTTCGCGGCGAAGGCAGCCATCGCCATCGCGGCCACCGTCGCCAGCCGAACCAGCCCGCGCCGCCACCTTGCAGCATTGTCTGAACGGTGTCCCCAAACCACGCCCGGCAAACCCCTCAATGCAATCCATAATAGTTGCGGCGACGGTGCTTGCAATAGCTTTGACCAACCGTGCAATACTTGTGCCGCGCAACGCCGGAAACAAAAAGGCAGCCCCAAAGACCGCCCTCTCCTGGTCGATCCGGCTGATATCAGTTCGACTATTTCTCGATGGTGACGACGATGCCGGCAGCGACGGTGCGGGGCCCTTCACGGAACGCGAAGCAAGGCGTCTCTTTCATGCGATAGGCACGATCAGCCATTGGACGACGGCACCACGCGGCAATTCTCAGGTTTCGGCGCCGATCTGCAGATGCTGGACCCCGTCAGCGCATCCACCGACTGGCGCCCGGTCGTCAGGCCGACCTCCAGCATCATGTCGGGTTCGAGCTGACGCTCGACCGAACTGCCCTGGAGCGCCCGGAACAAAGCGGGGCTGATCGCCATCTCGTCGAGGTAGGATTTGACCGCCTGCTTCTGCCCCATCAGATAGAGGCTGAGCCGCGCCTGGGAACCGACAAGCCGCCTGGCGCCACCGGCCATCATGAGCGCGCAGGCCGAATCGCAGTCGCCGTCGCCATCGACGCTCAGCCCGGCATAGGCGCCTTCCCTGGCCAGGCAATTCCACTCTGCCGGGTCGCAGCCGACGAAATCGGTGCGGGCAACGGCAACGTCGAGCTTCTTTTCATGGATGATCCGGCCCGCCGCCAGGGCGCCGGAGAGGTCGCCGCCTCGCGAGCTGATCACCACCGGCAGCCGCCGGTTGCCAAGCGTGGCGAGCAATTGGCTGAGTTTCTGCGGCGTCTGGGGCGTAATCGCGCCTTGCGCTGCAATCCATTCCGGGCAGTCGGGATTGCAGAGCGGGTTGCTGCCACGAACCACGACAAAGCGCATGCCGTCATCGTGCGGCGCGCTCTCCGGCTTCAGCGGCAGCGGCGCAGCCTTTGCCACGTCCGGCAGGCCGCCGGCTGGCTTGTTCGCCGGTATTTCCCGGCAATTCGGAGCCGGAAGGTTCAGCCTGCACAGGCTTGCGCTGGTCAGCAAATCTGCAGCGTCGTCGCTGGTGACCAGCTTCATTGTCAGCATGTCGCTGAGGTCGATCTGCTGGATGTCGCTGGCCGGCGTGCTCTTCATCGTCTCGATGATGCTGAGGTCGACACCCATCTCCTTGAAATAGGCGGACAGCTTGCGCTCCACCCCCTTGCTCATCTCGTAGGTCTTGTAGCTGCCGGTGTTCTTGCGGCTGACGACCTTCTTGCTGATGACCCGCTTCTTGCCTTTCACGATCCGGTAGCGGACCTGATATTGCACGTTCATCTGCACGATCGTGGTGGTGATCTGGTGGACGCCGAGATAGGCCAGCGGCCCGACCAGGCGCCTGGTGCCGCCGGCCAGCATCATTGGACAAGCGGATGCGCAATAGCTGCCGAGCACATAGGGGCTGCCGATATAGTGCGCGCCTCTGGCGTCGTTCTCCTTGCAGTTTTTCACCCCTGGCTCGCAGCCGACGAACCAGGTCCTGCCGACCGCGATGTCGAGCTTGTTCTTGCGTATCATCCGGCCCATGGCGATGGCTGCATCGACATCGCCGCCGGGAGAGTTGATGACGATCGGCAATTTGCGGCCGCCGAGCGTTTTCAGGGCAGCCTTGAGCAGCGCCGGCGACTTGGCCGATATCGCACCCTCGGCCGATATCCATTCCGGACAGCTCGGCTCACAGCCCGCCGCGTCGCTGCGCACGACGACGAACCGCATCGGCGGATCCGGATCCGGCTCTGAATTTTTTGTCTCGGCCGCCAAGGCGGCAGTGCCCATGGCAAACATCGACACCAGGCAGATCAGCCCCAGTGCCCACCATGACCGACTATGCAAACGGTGCTGTGGAACCATCCGACCAAGCCCTCAATCAATCTATACTGTAGAGGCTCACAGACTTGCAACAGAGATTGGGACCCCAAAACAGGCACATCTGGCCAACGAAAAAGGGCGGCCCGAGGGCCGCCCCTATCCGTTTCGATCCGGCGATGCCGGGCTCGATTACTCTTTGATGGTGACGACGATGCCGGCACCGACGGTGCGGCCGCCTTCACGGATGGCGAAGCGCAGCTTCTCTTCCATGGCGATCGGCACGATCAGCTCGACATCGACGGTGATGTTGTCGCCGGGCATAACCATTTCCGTGCCTTCCGGCAGCGACACGATGCCGGTCACGTCGGTCGTGCGGAAGTAGAACTGCGGACGGTAGTTGGTGAAGAACGGCGTGTGACGGCCACCTTCGTCCTTGGTCAGGATGTAGGCTTCGGCCACGAACTTCTTGTGCGGCTTCACCGTACCGGGCTTGGCCAGAACCTGGCCGCGCTCGACACCTTCACGATCAACGCCGCGCAGCAGCGCGCCGATGTTGTCGCCGGCCTGGCCCTGATCGAGCAGCTTGCGGAACATCTCGACGCCCGTGCAGGTCGTCTTGGTCGTCGGACGGATGCCGATGATTTCCAGTTCCTCGCCGACCTTGACGATGCCGCGCTCGACGCGGCCGGTCACGACCGTGCCACGGCCCGAGATCGAGAACACGTCTTCGATCGGCATCAGGAACGGCTTGTCCAGCGGACGAACCGGCGTCGGGATGTAAGCATCGACCGCAGCCATCAACTCGCGGATCGCATCTTCGCCGATGGTCTTGTTGGAATCTTCCAGAGCAGCCAGCGCCGAACCCTTGACGATCGGAATATCGTCGCCGGGGAACTCGTTCTTCGACAGAAGCTCGCGAACCTCGAGCTCGACCAGTTCGAGCAGCTCGGCATCGTCGACCTGGTCGACCTTGTTCAGGAACACCACGATCGACGGCACGCCGACCTGACGGGCAAGCAGGATGTGCTCGCGGGTCTGCGGCATCGGGCCGTCGGCGGCCGACACGACCAGGATCGCGCCGTCCATCTGCGCAGCGCCCGTGATCATGTTCTTCACATAGTCGGCGTGGCCGGGGCAGTCGACATGGGCGTAGTGGCGCGCTGCCGTCTCGTATTCGACGTGCGCCGTCGAAATCGTGATGCCGCGGGCCTTCTCTTCGGGCGCCGCATCGATCTGGTCGTAGCGCTTGTACTCGCCAAAATACTTCGTGATCGCCGCCGTCAGCGACGTCTTGCCATGATCGACATGGCCAATCGTGCCAATGTTCACATGAGGCTTGTTACGCTCGAATTTACCTTTTGCCATAGTCTCTTTCCTTGGACGGCCTTGACCTTCAGTTCAGTCGAATGCGGGGCGATTAGCGACTACGGCCGAAAAACACAAGTGCCTTGTGGCCGGGTGCGCTGTCCACTCGGTCTCAACCGATGATCCGATTGCGGGATGTGGCGCTGATATAGGAACGCGCGAGCGGAAATGAAATGGGGGCTGCGGGCTCCAGCACCTGTTTGCTATTCCCGCCCATGTCCTGTCCCGCCCATGTCCTGGCCTTTGCCTGCCGGATGTGCAGCCGGCGCCTGGCCCATTGCCGCTACGGCGGCGGTCTGATTTGGTTGCCCCATGCAATTCATACCGACCTCCATACGCGGCCCGCTGTTCATGATCGTTTCGACGGGGTCGTACCTCGTCAACGACACGATGATGAAACTCGCGACCGCGGGCTTGCCGTCCTATGAAGTGCTGTTCCTGCGCGGGGTCGCGGCCACGCTATGGGGCATGCCGCTGCTGTTCCTGCTGGGCTATGGCAGGCAGATTCCATTGATCTTCGACAAACGCGTGCTGCGCCGCAACCTGCTCGAGCTGGCGGCCATCCTTTGCTACGTCGTGGCGCTGGCCAACATGCAGATCGCCGATTCGACCGCGCTCGGGCAGATCACCCCGCTTTTGATGCTGGTCGGCTCCTCCATCCTGTTCGGCGAACGGATCGGCGGCGTGCGCATGGCGCTGATCGGGCTCGGCTTCATCGGTGCGCTTATGGTGGCCCAGCCGACCATGCAGGGCATCTCGGTCTATGCGTTGCTGGCGCTCGGCAACGCGGCATTGGCGGCGGCGCGCGATCTTGCCGGCAGGCGGGTCGCGGCCGAGGTGCCGGGCATGATCGTCGCCATTTCCGCCGTTGTGGTGGTGCTGATCGGCGCGGGCGCCGCGCATCTCGTTTCCGAGCGCTGGGTCATGCCGGAAGCCCGGCACCTGCTGCTCATGGCCGGCGCCGGATTCTTCCTGATCTTCGGCCATTTCTTCATCTTCATGGCCTATCGCGTCGGTCCGACCGGCGTGGTGGCGCCGTTCTACTACTGCTTCACCGTCTGGGCGGTCATCTCAGGCGTTCTGGTGTTCGGCCAGTTCCCGAATGCCCTGGCGGTCTGCGGCATCCTGCTGGTGGTCGCGAGCGGGCTGACCATCGTCTCGCTTGATGAACGCAAGCGCAGGCTGACCGTCGTCGCCTGACCTTCAAGTCAACGCATCGAAGCAGGTTTGGCCGACCTGCGGTCGGCCAGTCGGCAGACTGGCGCCTAAAGCGTTCGCTTGCCGGAGAACTGGTGATAGGCCCACAGCACGACCACCGCGCCGATGATGGCGACGATCAGGCTCCAGATGTTGAGGCCGGTCACACCCGTGGCGCCAAAGGCGCTGAAGATCAGCCCTCCGACGATGGCGCCGACAATGCCGAGCACGATATCCATGATCAGGCCCTGGCCGGTCTTGTTGACGATCTTGCTGCCGATAAAGCCGGCGATGACGCCGAGGATGATCCAGCTGATAATGCCCATTTTTCCTCTCCATTCCCCGCCCGCCGATCATGGTCACATGATTGTCAAAAGCTCAAGCCAACTTGAAATTCCGCCCGCATGGTCCATTGTAGCCGGCGGGACGGGCTTGGTCGTTATGGAGGATTGACCTATGGGACTTTTTGACAACGCCGTGCCCGGCGGCAACATCACCAAACCGCTGATGATCGCGCTCGGCGCGCTGCTGGTGGGAAAGATGCTGAGCGGCAGAAGCGCCGAACAGACGAGTGCCGAAGAGACGGGCGAGCCCGCCCAGCCTCAAACGCCAGCCCCCACCGGAACCACGGCCTCAGGCGACGGCGGCCTGCTTGGCGGACTGGGCGGACTGCTCGACAAGCTCAAGAATGCCGGCCAAGGCAATGTTGCTGACTCATGGGTCGGCACCGGGCAGAACCAGCCGATCAACGCCAATGATCTGGGCAAGGCGATCGGCCCGCAGGTCATTCGAGAGATCGCGCAAAGGACCGGACTGGACGAGCAGGAGTTGCTCAAGCAATTGTCCACAGCCCTGCCCGGCATTGTCGACAGACTGACGCCGAACGGACAGGTGCCGCAGCAACACCAGGTTGCTTCGGCGTTTAACAACTAGGGTACACCGCCTGCTTCTGCATCGGACCGAAACGCGCCCGACGCCGCTCTGCGGTTGTCGGGCGTCGCCTTCACCACAGCCATGAACCGGTCGGCGGTCGCTGCATCGACCGGCGTGTAGACGGAAACCGGAAAATCACCCACGGCAACGTCTTGGACGTATTCGCTCAGATTTGATGGGGGAAGTTGGAGCGGGTAGCGGGAATCGAACCCGCATATTCAGCTTGGAAGGCTGCTGCTCTACCACTGAGCTATACCCGCATCGTCCTCAAGGTTCGCGGGCTGGCAGTGGTGGAGAGGGTTGGATTCGAACCAACGTAAGCTAAGCTAACGGATTTACAGTCCGTCCCCTTTAACCACTCGGGCACCTCTCCAGCCTGCCGTCGAAGCCTTGCAACGAGGCATTCTCGCCGATCAGGTCGAAACCAGGGTTTTGTCCGAAATCAGCGAAGCGCCTTATGGCGGCAAGGCCAGTGGGTGTCAACCGCACCCCAAGGCAAAATGCGCTGAATTTGACAGCCTGCCCGGCAAGCCGGCTTTCTGCCCGTATCCACAGCCCGACGACGCGGCTATAGAAGCCGGCCATGAGCAATGACAACACGCCCAAGACCGCCAAAGACACCCATTACGCCAAGCTGCGCCGCGCCCACCGCGACGAGAAGGCCGGCGGCGCGCCCGCCTTCCGGCCGCGCCAGCCGGTGCCGCCGGGCGAAAACGCCGCCGACGGGCTTGTCAGGCTCTATGGCCTGCACACGGTGCGAGCGGCGCTCGACAATCCGCGCCGGCGGATCAAAAAGATGCTGGTGACGCGCAACGCCGCCGAGCGGCTGGCGATCGCCGATCTCGCCGCTCTGCCGTTCAAGGCCGAACTCGTCGAGCCCAAGGAGATCGACAAGATCACCGGCTCGGATGCCGTCCACCAGGGCGTGCTGATCGAGGCAGAGCCGTTGAAGCCAAAACGCCTCGACGCGCTCGGCGATACCAAACTGGTGCTGGTGCTCGACCAGGTGACCGACCCGCACAATGTGGGCGCCATCCTGCGCTCATCGGTCGCCTTCGGCGCCGGCGCGCTGATCACCACCGCGCGCCACAGCCCGCAGGAATCCGGCGTGCTGGCCAAATCCGCCTCCGGCGCGCTGGAACACATCGATCAGATTGAGGTGAAGAACCTGGCAGATGCGCTGGAACAGCTGCACGAAGCCGGCTTCCAGACCATTGGCCTCGATTCCGATGGGCCAGCGGAGCTCGAAACGAGTTTTTCAGGCGAAAAGATTGCGCTGGTGCTCGGCGCCGAGGGCAAGGGCCTGCGCCAGAAGACGCGCGAGACGGTGACGACACTCGCCCGCCTTGACATGCCCGGCGCCATCCGCTCGCTCAACGTGTCGAATGCGGCGGCGGTGAGCCTTTATGCGGCACGGAAATTCCTTGGAGGGTGAATGGTGAAATAGTGAATGGAAAAGCGTTCTTACCGTCACCATTCACTATTCACTATTCACCATTCGCTATTCACCCACTTCATGCCCCGCCATCCGCTCCAGCGCACGAACCAGCGCTGAGTGATCCTCTTTTGCCCCGCCATTCGCCGAGCATGAGTTGAACAGCTGCTGCGTCGTCGACGTATTGGGCAGCGAGACACCGAGTGCCTTGGCGCCTTCCAGCGCCAGATTGAGATCCTTCTGGTGCAGTTCGATGCGGAAGCCCGGCGCGAAGGCGCGCTTTATCATGCGCTCGCCATGCACTTCGAGGATGCGCGATGCCGCCAGCCCGCCCATCAGCGCCTGCCGGACCTTGGCGGGGTCGGCGCCGGCTTTTGAGGCAAAGACCAGCGCCTCGGCGACCGCCTCGATGGTCAGGGCCACGACGATCTGGTTGGCAACCTTGGTGGTCTGGCCGACGCCGTTCGGGCCGACAAGCGTGATGTTCTTGCCCATCTTTTCGAACACGGGCTTGGCTCGCTCGAACGCCTTGTCCTCGCCGCCAACCATTATGGTCAGCGACGCCGCCTTTGCGCCGACCTCGCCGCCCGACACCGGCGCGTCGAGATAGTCGCAGCCGAGATCGTTGATCTTTTTGGCAAAGGTCTTGGTCTCGATCGGCGAGATCGAGCTCATGTCGATGACCAGCTTGCCCTTGCTCAGGCCGGAAGCGACACCGTTCTCGCCGAACAGCACCTCGGCTACCTGCGGGGTGTCGGGAACCATGGTGATGATGATATCCGCGGCCTTCGCCACTGCCGCGTGGCCGGTGATGCCTCTCAAGCCCTTGGCGACGAGATCGGCCGGCGGCTTCGAGCGGTGGTCGCTGGCGACGACGGTGTAGCCGGCATCGAGCAGATGCCCCGCCATCGGCGCGCCCATGATGCCGAGGCCGATGAAGCCGATGGTTTCCATTGTTGTCTCCTTTGTTGAGGCTGAGTTCCTTCGCGCCCCCCTCTGGCCTGCCGGCCAATCTCCCCCACTTGTGGGGAGATTGGCAGTTTCGGCGCCTCGCTCACCCTGCAATGTTGGGGAGCGAAAGCCGGGATGACGTCCGATCTCCCCACCTGTGGGGGAGATGGCCGGCAGGCCAGAGGGGGGCGCGAAGGAACGCGACTTCAATGGTAACAGCTAAGCCGCAGCACTCCCCTGCCCGTTAAGCTCCCGAAACCACCTCAGCCCAGCCTCCGTCCCCGCCTTCGGTTTGTATTCCGCTCCGACCCAGCCGGAATAACCGATCCTGTCGATATGCTCGTAGAGGAAGGGATAATTGATCTCGCCCGTCCCCGGCTCGTGACGGCCGGGATTGTCCGCAAGCTGGATATGCGCGATGCGGCCGAGGTTGGCCTCGATGGTACGGGCGAGATCCCCCTCCATGATCTGCATGTGATAGATGTCGTATTGCAGGAACAGGTTCTTCGAGCCGACGCGGTCGATCAGCGCCAGCGCCTGGTTCGAATAGTTCAGGAAGAAGCCCGGGATGTCACGCGTGTTGATCGGCTCGATCAAAAGCCGGATGCCGGCCTGCTCCAGTTTCTCGGCTGCAAACGCCAGGTTTTCGGCAAAGGTATTTTCCAGCACCGAACGATCGACACCCTGCGGCGCGATGCCGGCGAGGCAATTGACCTGCTCGCAGCCGAGCGCGTGGGCATAGCTGATCGCCTTGGCGATGCCTTGCCGGAATTCCGGCACGCGGTCGGGTAGCACCGCGATGCCGCGCTCGCCCTTGCCCCAGTCGCCGGCCGGCAGGTTGAACAGCACCTGGCTCAGGCCGTTCTTCTTCAGCCGCGCCGCAACGATCTCGGGCGCATGATCATAGGGGCCGATATATTCGACGCCCTTGAAGCCGGCGCGGGCGGCGGCATCGAAACGGTCGAGGAAATCGTGCTCGCCAAAGAGCATCGACAGATTGGCTGAAAAACGCGGCATTCTTTTTCTCCCTCTTCCCGCCTAGCTTAATCGAGCAACACGATAGCCGTCGGCGCATCCTCATGGCTTTCGGCAAGGTCCTCGAATTCGGTGATCTTGTCGATTTCCGTGCCCATGGAAATGTTGGTGACGCGCTCGAGGATGAATTCGAGCACCACCGGCACCTGGTATTCCTTCATCAGCCGCTGCGATTCCTTGAAGGCGCCGGCGAACTCTTCCGGTTTGCGCACCCTAACCGCCTTGCAGCCCATCGCTTCGGCGACCGCGACATGGTCGACGCCGTAGCCGGCCTCCGGATCGTTGGCGCGGTTGACGTTCTCGAAGGCCAGGCTCACCTCGAAATCCATCGCAAAACCGCGCTGCGCCTGGCGGATGAGGCCGAGATAGGCATTGTTCACGACGACATGGATATACGGCAGTTTGTGCTGTGCGCCGGCCGCCAGTTCCTCGATCATGAACTGGAAGTCGTAGTCGCCCGACAGCGCCACGATGGTGCGATCCGGATCGGCGGCGCGCACGCCGAGCGCTGCCGGCAGCGTCCAGCCGAGCGGGCCGGCCTGGCCGCAATTGATCCAGTTGCGCGGCTTGTAGACATGCAGGAACTGCGCCCCGGCGATCTGCGAGAGGCCGATCGTGGTGACGTAGGTGGTGTCACGGCCGAACGCCTTGTTCATCTCCTCATAGACGCGCTGCGGCTTCAGCGGCACCTGCTCGAAATGCGTCTTGCGCTTCATCGTCTTCTTGCGGGTCTGGCATTCCTTCGCCCAGCCCGACCAGTCGCGCAGCTTTCCTGCCGTCTTCCATTCGGTGGCGACGTCAAGCAGCATCTTCAGTGCCGCACCGGCGTCCGAGACGACGCCGAGATCCGGCGCGAACACCCGGCCGATCTGGGTCGGTTCGATGTCGACATGGATGAATTTCTTGCCCTTGGTGTAGACATCGACCGAACCGGTGTGGCGGTTGGCCCAGCGGTTGCCGATGCCGAAGACGAAGTCGGCTTCCAGCATGGTCGCATTGCCGTATCGGTGCGAGGTCTGCAGCCCGCACATGCCGGCCATCAGCCGGTGATCGTCGGGGATCGTGCCCCAGCCCATCAATGTCGGTATGACCGGCACGCCCGTTATCTCGGCGAATTCGATCAACAGATCCGACGCATCGGCGTTGATGATGCCGCCGCCGGCGACGATCAGCGGCTTTTCCGCGGCATTGAGCATCGCCAAGGCCTTTTCGGCTTGGGCGCGCGACATTGCCGGCTTGAACGGGACAAGCGGCTCGTAGGCATCGATATCGAATTCGATCTCGGCCAGTTGCACATCGACCGGCAGGTCGATCAGCACCGGACCAGGCCGCGACGAGCGCATCAGGTGAAACGCCTTCTGCAGCGCCATCGGCACGAGATAGGGCTCCATGACCGTGACCGCCCATTTGGCGACGGGTACGGCTATGGCGGCGATATCGACCGCCTGGAAATCCTCCTTGTTGAGCCGTGCCCGCGGCGCCTGACCGGTGATGCACAGGATCGGGATGGAGTCCGCCGCCGCCGAATAAAGCCCGGTGATCATGTCGGTACCGGCGGGGCCGGATGTGCCGATGCAAAGCCCGATATTGCCCGCCTTGGCCCTCGTATAACCTTCGGCCATGTGCGAGGCCGCCTCGACATGCCGCGCCAGGATGTGGCGGATCGAGCCCCTCGCCTTCAGCGCCGAATAGAACGGATTGATCGCCGCGCCCGGCACGCCGAAGCCGCAGGAAATGCCTTCCTTTTCGAGAACGAGAACCGCTGCATCGACAGCGCGCATCCTGGCCATGTCCAGCCTCCTCAAGATTGTTGGTTGGTTGACAATGCCAGTGTCGTTTTCATTTTTCAATTTTTTCAGAATAATTTTTCATTTCGAGAAAACCCCTTCTATACACTGATTCCACTGGCTTTTTCGTTTTCCATGAATCCGGCCATCAAAATCAATGAAAAAGTTTTTCATTGCGATTTCGGCGAAACCGGCGACAATGCCGCCATGGAAACCAGCGAAAAACGCCAGCGCGGCCGGCCGCGCGCTTTCAACGGTCCGTCCGAGGCCGGTTCTGTACAGTCGCTCGACCGGGCCTTGCGCATCCTGGCCATCGTCGCCGAAGGCAGCGGCCTGTCGCTGAGCGAGATTTCGGCGCGTAGCGAGCTTGCGGCGTCCACCGCCTATCGCATGCTGACGACGCTGCAGAACCACGGCATGGTCGAATTCGATACATCGGACCAGCTGTGGTCGATCGGCGTCGAGACCTACCGCATGGGTGCCGCCTTCCTACGCCGCCGCAAGTTGGTCGATCGCGCCCGCGTGGTCATGCAGGAATTGATGGAGAAGACCGGCGAGACAGCCAATCTCGGCGTCGCCGAGGACGATTGCGTCGTTTTCGTCAGCCAGGTCGAGACGCATCAGGCAATCCGCGCCTTCTTCCGCCCGGGCACGCGCAGCTCGTTCCATGCCTCCGGCATCGGCAAGGCGGTGCTGGCGCAGCTCGAGCCGGAACGCGTTGCCGCCATCCTGCGCAAGTCGGGCCTGCAGCGCTTCACCGACAAGACGCTATCCGACATTTCAGCCCTCGCGCATGACCTGGCTGTCATCAAGCACCGCGGCTGGTCGCTCGACGACGAGGAGCGGCATCCCGGCATGCGCTGCGTAGCCGCCGCCATTTTCAACGAGTTCGGCGAGCCGATTGGCGGCGTCTCGGTCTCCGGACCGACGGTGCGGGTAACGATGGAGCGGCTGGATGAGATTGGGCCGCTGGTGCGCGACGCCGCTGCTGAGGTGACGAGGATGATCGGCGGGTTCCGATCATAATGAGGAAAACGCTTCAGCTTTTGCTCGCCGTTTCACTGTGCGGTTGCGTGGCGACGGCGCCCGCCCCTGTCTCCCAGCAAGTCAACGAGATTCCGATCTCGCTCGCTTTGGAGGAGACAATCACGATCGGCATTCGCCAGCATTTGCAGGATCCTGCGTCCGCCAAATTCGGGACGATGCGCGCCGGAGAGCGGACGCTCAACGGCCGCCGGGAAATCGTGGTCTGCGGCCATGTCGCTGCAAAGACGTCGTCCGGTGGTCATACAACAGACCAACCGTTCGCCGCCAAGATCTATCCGGATGAAGGAAGCAGCTTCGAACTCATCGCCATGGGCGATCAATCGCAGAATGCGAGTGTTGCCCGCATCTGCCGTGCAGCGGGATTGCCGATCTCCGAACCGTAGCCCGCACCGCGGCGCGCTCAAATCAGGAAGGAGGGGCTGCGTACAGCCCCTCCTTTCCGTGTGGGGGTGCCTCCTCCTAAAGGCGGCAATAGTGGCGGTAGCCGTCATAGCCGACATAGGTGTCGGAGTACGGATCGTAACTGGCGTAGCGGTTGGCGCAGCGGCGGACGTGCCAGGAGCCACCCTCGTCGTCGACATAGACGGTGCGGGGCTGCTGGTTGAGCAGGCTGCCGAGCACGAACCCGCCGACGCCGGCGGCGATGCCGATGCCGATTTCGCGGTTGTGGTGATGGCTGTGGGCGGCCGACGGCTGGACGGTGCCGACCAGCGAGGTGGCGGCGACGGTGCTGGCGATGAGGGCAGAAGCGATTTTGCGCGTGAACATGACGATCTCCTTGTTTCGTTGCGAGAGGCGATCCATCCGCCTCTTGATCATCTGTCGTTTCGGCGCGGAAAAAGGTTCGAAAGAATTTGGGATTTTCTTGAAGGCCGGAAATCAGCCGACGGAAACCAAGATCTGATCGATCGAGCGCTCAACGCAAAAAAGGGCGGCCGAAGCCGCCCTTCCGCGAGGCAGGTCGTCTCGCTCAAAGGAAGATGATCACCTTCCCGTGGTGATGATGATGCTTGTGGTGATGGTGCTTGTGGTGATGGTTCCACCACAACCAGGGCTTGTCGTGATGCTTATGGTGATGGTGGTGATGATGGCCGTGAGCGGAGGACGACTGGACGGTACCGGCGAGCGCGCCGGTGGCGAGGAAGATGGCGACCAGGCCCGAAGTAAGACTGCGCTTCAACATGATGATCTCCTTGATCGAGGCGACCATTCGCCTCTGGAGATCAGTCGCGGTGACGTGGTGAAAGGTTCGAGGTTTTAAGCGAGTACCGAGTAATCAATGGTCCGAAAGGCGTTTGCCCATTCACATTCACCATTCATCCCATCCCAGTCACATGCCGCAGCCAAAACGCCATCGCGATAAAACCGACGATGGCGGCGATGCCGGTCCAGTCGACATTGGCGCTCTTCACGTCCCTGATGAGCTTTACCGCAAGCAGCCAGGCAATGGCGACAAGTGGCAGGATGATGACAAATCTGATCATGCGACACCCCGTTCCATGCGGTTGCACCTGAGAGATATGTAGGGAGCGCTTTGGCGGTTTTCAGCATGGCAGCACCCGCCGGGCCGGCGGGTCCATTAGCGATCGAAAACGGAGTTTTGTCTTTACTGGCGCACGAAATATGCTAACCGGAGCGCCGTGCCCTTGTAGCTCAGCTGGTAGAGCAGCGGTTTTGTAAACCGAAGGTCGGCGGTTCGATTCCGTCCGGGGGCACCACCCCTTCGCTCTTCGAGCTTCGGGTGGCAGGCCACCCAAAGCTCGTTAGACGAAGGAGGACTGCCGACGGTTCTATTCGGCGGAGCTGGCAGCACGACATCAGGCCAACTCGCAGCCGTCGGACCTTCTAGGAAAATGTGGCAGCCTGTATGGCTGCCGTATCGCCGAACGTGTTCCTCACCCTGACCGACCTGTAGACGTAGGCGGCCCAGATCCCTGTGACTATGAAGGATGCCAAAGGTGTAACCAGAGCTCCTCCGGCAAGCAAACGGTTTACCGGGACACCAAGCACAGTCGATATCCAAACTGTGTCCAGTACGAACAAGAGAGGGATCGCGAACCACAGACATATGAACAGCTGCGGAAAGCGGTGGCTTCGCCGCAGCATCGAAACAAGCACGACCAGCTGAAGCATCAGAAATGCCAGATTGAGGGCTGCCTCGCCATAGATGGCCAAGGCCCCGTTGGGCACTGTAACAAGCTGTTGGTAGGTTTTGACCAGACTGGCCATATCGACAAGTGTGCGCAACGGCGAAAGGGACAGGCTGATCGCCAGCAGGATCAGCCAGCCGCCGAACCCCACGAGGTCATCTGGGCTCTGTGAGGATTTGCGCGACGACCGGACGGCGAAGAAAACCGGCACGCCAATCAGCAACAGAAGTATCGCCCAATGCCACATTTACCCACCCTCGAATGCATCCCTGGGTTGTTTAGCTCGCACCTCTGGATTGTGCAAGCGTTTTTACAGAGATCAACGCATCGTAGAGATTTTCGGGTTTAGGTTTGCAGAGGACGCTTTCGTCGCTCGCAATGGCCGCATCTCACCCCAAGTCAAAATGCCGCGGAAAAGCCTGGTGCAGCAGGAGCAGCATGGTCTTGCGCAGCACGTCGGTGTCGCGGCTGGACGGGTTGAGATGGTCCCAATACCAGGCGCCATGCACCAGATAGTTCAGGCTCTCCGACAGCGTGTCTATGTCGACGCCGGTGTAACCGCCGCTGCGTGAAATCTCGATCAGCAGCTCGCGCGCTTCGGCCGTGTAGGCGAGATCGCTCGGCAGGCCGATTTCATTGTAGATCTGCATGCTCTTGCGGTCGCTGGAAAACACGACGAAGACCGAGACCCATTTCGGATGCTGCCGGGCAAAGCGTTGCGCGCAATCGACCGCGCCCAAGACCCGCTCGACCGGCGACAGGCCGGGCGCCCGCACCAGCGTCAGCCACAGCGCGTCATATTGGTCGCTGAGATATTGCAGCACGGCCCGGAACAGGTTCTCTTTGCTGCGAAAATGAAAGACCACCAGTGCGTTGGACGAGCCGACATGCTCGGCGATGCGCTGCATGGTGACGCTGGCCAGCCCCTCCTCCGCGATGAGCTCGATGGTGGCGTCGATGATGCGCTGGACGCTCGCTTCGCCGCGCTCGCGCCGGCGGTCCTTGGGCGCGGCGTCGTTCGCCGCACCCTTGGCCGCCTTGCTTTTTCCCGCATCCGGAGTGGCTATGCGTTGCGCCATTGTCGTCAGGCCTTTCCCCGGCGGCCGAAACATCCCGCCGCTGCCTTGGCATGCCGGCGCCCTGCGGACTCACAGCGCCGGGCGTGTCCCGGCATTCGTGTACCACTGACCACGAGCCGTCTCATAGGCCATACCCGCCCGGAACACGTCAGCGTCGCTATAGGTGCGGCCGACAATCTGGATGCCTGTCGGCACGCCATTGGCGGCGCGGCCCGACGGCATCGACAGAACCGGGCAGCGGCTCAGCATGTTGAACGGCGTCGTCATCACCCAGCCCAGCGACGGGTTCACCTCTCGTCCATTGATCTCGACCTTGCCTTTGGTCTGATCGAATTCCGCCGGCACCGCGGGAAGCGCATTGGTCGGGCAGATCAACACATCGTATTTTTCCAGCAACGGCCCCAGCGTCTGGTACATCCTGGCCGCCACGTCCAAAGTTGCGACAAAGTCCGTGGCCTTCGACTTCTGGCCGTCCTGCGCAAACTGCCTGGCATAGCTGGTCATGTCCTTGCCGTGCTTGGCGAGCAGCGGCGACAGCGAGGCGCCGAAGAGATGTTCGAGATAGGCCATGCCGGCCCTGAGCACCTCGTCGCCCCAACCGAGATCGACTTCCTCGACAGTGGCGCCGAGCGAGCGGAACACATCGCAGGCAGCGAGCGTGTTCTTGCGCACGTCCGCATCCACCTCGAAGGACCCGAGATCCATGGAGAATGCGAGCTTCCAACCCTTGATCGGCTTGTAGTCGAGCGGCAGGCGCAGTTTCGGGCGCAGCGTGGCGATGTCGAGCGGGCTCGGCCCGGCCATGACGTTCTGCAGCAGGATCGCATCCCCGACGTTTCGGGCCAAGGGCCCGGTGTGGCAGTAGAAATCGAGATTGAACGGCGGCTCATCGGGATTGCGGCCGTAAGGCGGCTTGAAGCCGACCAGGCCGCAGGCCGAGGCAGGGATGCGGATTGAGCCCGCTATGTCCGAGCCGGTTGCGATCGACGACGTGCCAGAGGCCAGCGTTGCCGCCGAACCTCCCGACGAACCGCCCGGCGTGAAATCCGGGTTCCAGGGGTTGCGCGTGACGCCCCAGCGCTTCGACCAAGTATAACCGGCGCAGCTGAATTCGGGCGTCGCCGTGCGGGCGTGGACGATGCCGCCGGCCTTCATGACACGCTCGTTCATCGTCGAGGTATGGCCGCCAAGCGCGTCCCCGGACAGCAGCGAGCCATGCGAGGTCGGCTTGCCCTTGATGTAGCTCTCATCCTTGATGCCGATCGGCAGGCCCTCGAGCGCGCCGGTCCTGGCGCCTCTGGCGTATTTCGCCTCGGCTTTTCTGGCGAGATCCATCGCCTCGTCGAAATGCGTGAAGGTGAGGCAATTGATCGTTTCTTTCGTCGCCTCGGCGCGGCGGATGGTGGCCTGCATCAGTTCCACAGGCGATAGTTTCTTCGCCTTGAACAGCCGCAACGCCTCGCTGGCCGGCATGTAGCAAAGGTTGAGATCGGACATCGAAAATCTCCCGCGGCGGCTTTACGGCATCTGGCATTGGCGATGGCAGGGCCGCGATCCGCGGCCCGATGTTTGGTGGTCAGCTTCGGCTGGCGGGGCCGCTATTTCTGCAGATCGGTCCAGATCCTGGTGTAGAGCGCCTGGACGTCGGCGGGACAGGCCGGCATGAATTGGCCCTTGTCGGCAAATTCGGCCGGAACATCCACTTCGGGCGCGCCCTTCATATCGGCCGGCAGGAAGGGCTCGGAGCCCTTGATGCCGTTGGCGTAGTGCGCGAAGGCCGAGATCATCGCCGCATTCCTGGGGTCCATGATGAAATTCTGGAAGAGCTTGGCGTTCTCGACGTTCTTGGCATCCTTGAGCACCGCGACATTGTCCATCCAGATTGGAAAGCCCTCCTTGGGATAGCCGTAGACGATCTTGTCGTTCTCCAGCCGCTCGCGCAGCGATATGCCGTTCCAATTGACGCCGGCGGCAATGTCGCCCCTGCCGAGACCGTCGACGGCCGCATAGTCGAGCGACAGCCATTTCGCTTTCGCCTCGATGAGCTTGTCATGCACCTTCTTCAAAAGCACCTTGTCGTCGGTGCAGTACTTACCGCCCTCATAGGCAATGGCGAGGAACATGATGTCCCCCATTTCGGGCACGACATTGATCTTGCCGACTAGTTCCGGCGGCGGATCGAGGAAAATCGCCGAGGTGTTCGGGTCGCCCGCATAGACCGATTTGTTGACCGAGATGCCGGTCGTGCCCCATTGCCACGGCACCGAATATTTGCGGCCGGGGTCGAACGGCACGTCGACCCATCTCGGATCGACGTTTCTAAAGTTCTCCATCGTGTTGGGATCGGTTTCCAAGAGCAGGCCTTCGCTGATCCAGATCGGCATCACGCTGGCCGATGGAACGACGATGTCATAGCCGGAAGCGCCCTGGCGGACCTTGGCCAGAGCCGTATCGTTGGAGTCGTAGTCGGTGACGGTAACCTTGACCTTGTAGGTGTCCTCGAACTTCTTGATCAGGTCCGGGCTGGTGTAGTTGCCCCAATTGTAGATCTGGAGTTCGCCTTCGGCGTGGGCAATGCCGGTCATCGCCAGCAGCGACAGGCCGAGCGCCGTGGCGGTCGATTTCAACTGCATGCTTGTGTCTCCCATTGTTGGGACCGGCGGGATTGCGACTCGAGTCCCTAAGTTCCCTTCGTCCTGGTGATCATTCACCGGCGAATGCCGGCTGACCAACTCGGTATCTCGGGCAACGGTATTAATTACTAAACATACAGTCAATATCTTTCAGCGACACAACTGCATCATCGGCACCGGCAGTGCGCCGGCGAAGCCGACATGATATGGTCAAGGTTGGGCCATTGATGAATTGGGGCAAGCCGTGGCGTGAGCGCCGCAGCCTGCAGGGCTTGGATCACGGTCATGCGCCTTTTTCTGGCGGTCGTGCTGCTGATGACCATGGCGCTCTTCTCCGCTGCGCGCGGCGAAGAGCGGATAGCGCTGGTTGTCGCCAATCCGGCCTCTGAGGGCTCACCGCAATCGCCAACGCCGACCTCAGTGCCGAACTCGTTGCAGCGACACTACGATCGCTTGGCTTCACCGTCCGGCAGGTGTCGGATGGCGACCGCGCCGATGTCGCGCGCGCCATGCATGATTTCGCCCAATCCCTGGCCAATCCGGACTCCGTCGGCATCTTCTACTATGTCGGCCACACCGCGCAGGCCAACGGCAGGAACTATTTACTGACGCGCGGCACCCGGATCGATTCAAAGGAAACGGTCGACCAGACGGCATTGCCCCTCGATCTGTTCATGCAGGCGCTCGAGGCAACCCCGACATTGAAGGTGGTTCTGCTCGACAATCCCGGCGAGGGCCACAACCCTACTTCCGGCGTGATGCAGGGTCTGGCGGCGGTCGATCCCCTCACCCACGCCATCGTCGCTCTGTCGGCCAAACCCGGAACCGTTGCACTGGACGAAGCCCGCCCCGTCACCGTATTTGCCGATGCGCTCACCGCTGCGCTGCTCAAGCGCGGCGCGGACATAGCCATCATCCTCGCCTCGGTCAGGCAAACCACTATCGACAAAACGTCAGGCGCCCAGTGGCCATGGATGGCATATGGCCGCTCGGCAGACGCTGCCTTTGTGCTGACGCCGGACCAGGTGGCCGGCGCGGCACCGGCGCTGCCGCTTGTGTCGGAACCGGCACCGCCGGCGATGGCGAGCGGCGGCTACATCTCCGGGAGTGGCGGTTGGGAGCCTGATGGCAGCGACTACGCCGATGGCAGCGGTCAGGAGCCCTACCCCATGGACGTTGCACCGGGCTCCGGCAGCCCCGATGCCGCGATGGGCGACAGCGCCAAGGAGGCGGCGCTCTACGAGGAATACAAACGCCAGGAACAGCAGCGCCAATTGCAGGAAGAGCAGGCTCGGCAACGATACGAAGAGGAAAAGCAACGTCTTGAAGACGCAGCTGCGGCCGCTGCCCAGAACAATCTCGGCGGGACCTATCCGCAGGATGGCGGAGCCACCGGCGCCGAACCGCCCCCCGATAAGGCAGGGATCCCCCCTGAGGACGGCATGACATCGCCCCGCCACCCGCGACCGGCGCCGAAAGTCCGCCGGAGGCGCAGGCGCCACCGAAACCAGCGCCGCCGCCCATCGACCAGGCGCAAAGCCGTCCTTCCGGCGGCGCCCTTCCACAACCCGAGACGGGCGCTGTCGAGGTGGTGCGCCATCCAACCATCGATGCGCCGGATGAGATTGTCGGCGGCGAGACGGTGACCGTTTCGATCGCCCTTACCGAAGAGCAATTCACGCCCGAAGTGAAGGTGAAGGCAGCGCCGGGCTCGTCGGTGACGGAAGATGGCGCCCTGGCCATGGCGATGCCGGCGGGAACCGAGCAATGGCCGATCGATATCGATCTGTTCGCCTCCGGCTTCGATCTCGCTGAAGGCGGCAAATGGAGCCGACGGACGACGCTCTACCGCCAGGGCGACAGCGACTTCGTCCGCTTCGACGTCAAGGCGCGGCCGACCGCCAACGACAGCAAGCCGTCCCAGTTCATCGCACGCATCTACAGCGCCGGGAGGTTCCTCGGATCGGCGTCGCGGTCCGTTGTCATCCGTCGCACGCCGCCTGTCGAGGCAGCCGCTCGGAGCGCCGCAGCCGAACGCTCCGCAGCACCTGCCATGCTGATGCTGGCCGCAGCGCCGCCGCAGCCGGCGGTAACTGGCAATGTGACGCTCGGCGGCGCAGCCGGCGATGACGTTCCCTATCTCGACGTGACCATCCTCTATGACGATCCGAGCGGGCTGGGTTCGGGGCAGATCATCATCCATTCGCCGCATCTGGCCGGTCCGGTGACCGATACGATCTCGACGCCACCTGAGATGGCGGCGTGGCTGGACTCCGAATACCGCCGCCTGCTGCAGCTCGGCCTGAGCTTGCGCGGCGCCGTTTCGCTGCAGCAGCCTGCCGCAAGCAGCGATCCGGGGACGCAAAAGCGCTTTGTCACGCTCGCCGCCGAAGGTTTTGGCGATGCGCTCTACCGCGACTATGTGCCGAAAGCGTTCAAGGACGTGTTCTGGTCGCTGCGCGGCAAAGGCGAACTGCATTCGATCCAGATCACCTCGAACAGCCCGACGCTGCCCTGGGAATTGATCCGCCCGCGCAGCGCCGACGGCGCAACCGCCGACGGTTTTCTCGGCATGGGCTACCGGCTGGCCCGCTGGGCTCCGCGCAGCAGTGCCTCACAGGTCGACAACCCGCTCGACCGCATGACCTTCACCGGCGTCGCGGCCGTCGCGCCCTCCTATGTCGACAAGCAGTCGCTGCGCTTTCAGCAGGACGAGATCGCGGCACTGAGCAAGCTTGCCGGCTACCGCCGCTTCGATGGCGATTTCATCTCTTTCGAGAAACTGGTCGGCGAAGTCTCGACCGGTTTCATTCATTTCTCCGGTCATGGCGCGGTCAACCAACCGGGCAGCGGCCGGCCGGTCTTTGCCATCGATCTCGTCGATCAGTCGCTCGACCCGGATACATGGGCTGCGTTGGTCGCCACCGCGCATGGCAAGGGCAATCCGTTCTACTTCTTCAACGCCTGCGACACAGGCCGTTCCCAGATGCTCGCGGCTTCGTGCAGGGCTGGGGTCCGGCGGTTCTGGCGGGCGGCGCTTCCGGCTTCATCGGCGGCATGTGGCCACTGACCGACCGCGCGGCAGCGGCCTTCTCGACCGATTTCTATGGTGGCATCAGCACGCGGATCAAGGACAGGCCGGTCTATCTGGCCGAGATCCTGCAGGATGTCCGCAGAGAATTCTACCAGACCGGCGATCCGACCTATCTCGCCTACACATTCTACGGCAACGCCAACCTGAGGATTGTCGCGCAGTAGGCGACGGATCGTCGTTGGCAGATTGGCTTCAGCCTACAACGCGTTTTGGGGGCATGGCACGCCGGCGCCGCCGCAGCGTGAGGCCATCGGCCTGGAGCTCATGTCTTCGGACTGCCGCACAAGCTCCGCAAAGAGAAGGGCGAAACTTCCCATCACAAGGAAGACGATAATCAGGCGTGTCACCGGCAATAGACAGGTCTCGACTGGCTAGCCCCCCAGCCACCCATCCTCTGTCGGCTAACATGATCGATCAGGCTTTACGAGTGTTTAAGCTCGCTCTTAACCATCACATTCGCCGTTCCGGCGACATGAAGCGCGAGCCGCCGATTTCGTTTCGCCGCGGCCGCAACTGCGCCGACGATGCCTCCCTTTGCAGATGCGCTTGCCCATGCTACCCCACGCAACCGCCGCCGACCGCCATCGGCCGACCGCCATCGGAATGTCATGAGCAAAGCCAATTTCGCCTTCGTCTCCTCCGACACTGCCGATGCCAAGGCGGCGATGGAGAGCCTGTCGGCCCGCTATGGCCAGGCATCCTTCGACGACGCCCAGGTGGTGGTGGCGCTGGGTGGCGACGGCTTCCTGCTGCAGACCTTGCGCGACACGATGAGCACGGGAAAGAAGGTCTACGGCATGAACCGTGGCACCATCGGCTTCCTGATGAACGAGTACCGCGTCGGCGGCCTCACCGAGCGCATTGCTGCCGCGGTCGCCGAAACGATCCGCCCGCTGGAAATGCTGGCGGTGACGCATGAGGGTGAGACGGTTTCGGCACTCGCCATCAACGAGGTGGCGCTGTGGCGTCAGTCCTACCAGACGGCAAAGATCCGCATCACCGTCGATGAGCAGGTCCGCATCGAGGAACTGAACTGCGACGGCGTGATGATCGCGACGCCGGCCGGCTCGACCGCCTACAATCTGTCGGCGCACGGTCCGATCCTGCCGCTGGATGCGCCGCTGCTCGCGCTGACCCCGGTAAGCCCGTTCCGGCCGCGCCGTTGGCGGGGTGCCCTGTTGTCAAACAAGGCGACCGTACGCTTCGATATTCTGGAGTCGGAAAAGCGCCCGGTGAACACCGCCGCCGACCACACCGAGGTCAAGGCGGTGGCTTCCGTGACGGTCCGGGAATCGCCGACTGCGACGGCGACGCTGCTGTTTGATCCCAACCATTCGTGGAACGAACGCATTCTCGCCGAGCAATTTCGCTATTGAGCCGGCGCAAAGAGTGACTACCTAATTAAGCATCGCGATTAAGCTTACGTTTTCACAATCGTGCCAATCCCGCCCGTTTCTGTTGACAAATCGCGGGCTTGCGCCTAATCGCAATACCAATCTTGCAGGCACGCTGTGCTTGCCGCGACGGATGCCGTTGCGCTTCCCCGAACCAGCCAAAGACAGCAACTCTTGTCCTCAGACACCACGACCGCTCCAGAAGCGTTGACCTTTTCAGACCTCGGCCTGTCGCCCAAGGTCCTTTCCGCAGTCACCGATGCGGGCTACACCGTGCCGACGCCGATCCAGGCTGGCGCCATCCCGCATGCCTTGCTCGGCAAGGATATTCTGGGCATAGCACAGACCGGCACCGGCAAGACGGCTTCCTTCGTGCTGCCGATGCTGACCCGCCTCGAAAAAGGCAGGGCCCGTGCCCGCATGCCGCGCACGCTGATCCTCGAGCCGACGCGCGAGCTCGCCGCGCAGGTCGAAGAGAATTTCATCAGATACGGCAAGAACCACAAGCTCAACATCGCGCTGCTGATCGGCGGCGTCTCCTTCGACGAGCAGGACAAGAAGCTGGAGCGCGGCGCCGACGTGCTGATCGCCACGCCCGGCCGTCTGCTCGATCACCGCGAGCGCGGCAAGCTGTTGCTCAACGGCGTCGAGATCCTCGTCATCGACGAGGCCGACCGCATGCTGGACATGGGCTTCATCCCCGACATCGAGCGCATCTGCGAGATGATCCCGTTCACCAGGCAGACGCTGTTCTTCTCAGCGACCATGCCGCCGGAGATCACCAAGCTCACCGAGAAATTCCTGCATGCGCCGGTGCGCGTCGAGGTGTCCAAGGCGGCATCCGCTGCCACCAACATCATCCAGCGCCTGGTCAAGTCCGGCTCCAAGCCGTGGGACAAGCGCGAGACGCTACGCAATCTGATAAAGGCCGAAGACGCCGAGCTGAAGAACGCTATCATTTTCTGCAACCGCAAGGTCGAGGTCGCGGAGCTGTTCCGCTCGCTGTTGAAGTATGACTTCGACGCCGGCGCCCTGCATGGCGACATGGACCAGCGCGCCCGCATGCAGATGCTGGCCAATTTCCGCGATGGCAAATTGCGCTATCTCGTGGCGTCCGACGTCGCCGCGCGCGGCCTCGACATTCCCGACGTCAGCCACGTCTTCAACTACGACGTGCCGATCCACGCCGAAGACTATGTCCACCGCATCGGCCGCACCGGCCGCGCCGGACGCTCGGGCAAATCCTTCACCATCGCCACCAAGTCCGACACCAAATACATCGACGCCATCGAGCGGCTGATCGGCAACAAGATCGAGTGGCATGACGGCGACCTGTCGACCGTGGTCGCCAGCGAAGGCGGCGAGGACGAAGCGCCCCGCCGTGGCCGTGGCGCTCCGCGCCGCGCCGGCCGCAAGGACGAGGACCGCAAGCCCCATGATCGCAAGGACGGTGGCGAGCGCAAGCCGCGCGAACGCCATGCCAAGCGCAGTGACGACGCGCCGGCGGCAGATGCCGCGCGCGAGGAACAGCCGGTGGTAGCCGAGGCCGCGGTCGCCGACATCGGCGAACGGCATCAGCGCAAGGAAGCGATCCGCTCCGAAAACAGCGACCGCAAGGTCTCCGATCGCAACAACGAGAACCGCGCCCCGGAACGCGGCGACACAAGGCCGCAGCGCGCCAGCAACAGCCGCCCTGCCCGCGGCAACAACCGCGGTGAAGACAATGACGGCACCGTCGGCTTCGGCGACGACATGCCGGCCTTCATGAAGATCGTCGCCAAGGTCTGATCGTCGCAGTCCTAAAATAGCTGCCAAGTGATCGGCAATTGCTCACGGCCCCCATTGGCACGTGTTTCGAACATCGTCGCGAAGGTCGGCGAGGTTATTGCCAAAAAAGGCAGGCAGGATGTGGGGGAACCTCCCTGCGTAGGGCACGAGAAACTGCAGATCGATGCCCGCCTGCTGGAAGTTCTCGGTGGCATAAAGGTGGCGCCCACCGGCAGCGTTGATGTAGCGCTGTCCGCCGAGCGCTCGAACGATGCCGATAATGCGCGCTTGCCCTCGCAAGGCGGGATCAACGCCGAGGCTGGAACTGCGCAAGATGTTTGCTTTGAGTTCGAGCGCGTCGGCGACGAGCCGAAGACCGTTCTCGAGAAAGCTTGTCACGTCGCCAAGCGACCCGGTCAGATGGCGGCTGATCCGCTCCGCGGCCGGCGTTGTCGCCTGGCCCGGCAGGCCGAAAGCGGCCAGGCGCTTGTCCAGAGCGGTTCGGGCGCCGTCCGCCCAGCGCAGATGCTTTATCTGTGTATTGAACGGCATAGGCGCGAGCGGCAATGTCAGCCAGCGGCCCGGTGTCATTTCGCAACGATGCACCCGTCCCCGGCGCGGGAACTGGACATCGTCGAAAACAACGAAGACGTCGCTCGCAGCCATCAGGCGAAAATAGCCCGCATGCGGGAAGAAATATGGCTGCATGACAGCAATGGTGAGCTTGCCCGTCACTGCGTCTTGCCTTCGCCATAGAAGCAATGAGGCAAGCTTCGAACGTGCTGCTGGAACGCTTGAAGGACCGGCGATGCGAACGACTTGCCACAGAAGGCGTCGAATTCGTCGCGGTTGCACAGGAAGCTGTGGCGATCGAACTGCTCGCGGCGAAGATAATGCAGCACCCGGATATCCGCCGGGTCGCGCAGCCCGTGCGCCAGCATCTCGTCGGAGTTTGGACAATTGTATTCCGGCCCGAGAGGCAACGCATCGGCCCCGACCGTCAGGATGGCCAGCGACAGCGCGATCTGGCCGGAAAAGAAGATCGAGGGCTGATCCTTCAAATAATCCAGTACGCGCGCGGTAAGCGGGCGGATCAGTGGCTGAATGGCGCTGAAAGCGCTTTTGTTGAAGACGACGAAGCCATAGTTGATGTAGGCGGGGCACCCGCCGAAGGCGCCATCCGACGACTCGGAATATCGCCAGTTGAGAGGCGTATCTGCAAAGCCGAGCGTCTCAAGAAGCCGACGCCATGCAGCGTTGTTTTCCGAGCCATCTCTCGAAAATGGCGAGAAATGCGCCGGTAGGCCGGCAACACTCGGCCGATCAGCGTCGCGCATGCGTTGCAAAAGCTCGTCGATCGGCCGCATCAGGCAGGCGTCGGCATCGGCGAGGATGATGACATCGCCGCGCGGCGCCTCGGCATAGCGGTCAAAGCCCGAGGAGAAACCCCGGTCGCTGATAGCACGCGGCACGGGGCGCCACGTTACCGGTAAGGCCGAGGACCAGGTGTTGGCGGCATGGAGTTCGTCGATGTCGGCATGCCCGCCAACAGAGACCACAATGGGGGCGGCCGCATAGACGCCGCCGAGCTTGGCCAACGACAAAGCTGCCAGCTTGACGTTTGAGAAAAATTCCGGCTCCGGCAGGATCGGGATGCGAAATTCGAAAGTCATGCCGGTCCCCGTCATGTCAAATCGCGAGTCGCCCAGCCGATGCCGGCCTCGCCGAACCCGTTGCCGTTGTAGAACATCACTTCACCGGAAGCGCGTCGCATGACGCAACAATAGGCCTGCATCCAACTGTCGAAGTCGCCGGCCGCCGGCGGATTGCTGAAGATCACAGGTTCCGCCTCGCCAGCCATGCCATCCCGGACATCTATCAGGCGGGAAAAAAGGCGGTAGGCTTCATTGCCACCATCGCGAAAGTCCCGCCCGCGGCGGCTGTACCACAGCCGTATACCGCCAGCCTCATGCGTGACCCAGGGACGCGTCTGGCTGTTCCCGTCCCCGAGGTCGTCACCTAGGACCGGGACCGAGCCTGTTTCCCACAGAATTCCGTCTGGCGAAACACAGCTGCGGAGCACATAGTCAGGCTCCCGGACACCTCTGGTCTCCACCCAACCGGTGCCGCTCGCATACCACATGCGATAGCCGCCCTTGATCGCACCAACGAAGGGCGTTGACACGAAATAGGGATCTGCCGGACCGATACTGCGGACCGGCCCCGCAAATGCTCTCTCGAAATTCAGCCCATCATCGCTGGTGGCGAGCCCGATGGCGATCTGAAAGCTGACATCGCTACGTGGGTAGATGCCCGAATAATACAGATGCACGCGCCCACCGATCATCACCGCGCAGGAGGGCCCCAGCCCCGAGCAATCGAAAGTGCCTGGCAGGCCCGGCTCCATGATCGGGTCGAAATACTCACCCAACACACGCATGCCGTCTTGCGGGTCGACATCAACGGCCAGGATAGATGACCGGTTGGCGCTATTGCGCCCGGCGAAATAGATGCGCCAAAGCCGAGGCGAAAGGGCGAGGACCGTCGGAACCTGCGCGTAGCTGCCCCACCACCCGTGCCCGGCCTTTATGGGCACCAGCAACCCCTGCCGGGTCCATTTCCTCTGACGGCCAGGCATCAGCGGAACTTCATCGACTTGATACGGGCGCTGGAATAGGGCTTCGGAAAGTCCGAGGGATGACGCACTACACTGTTGGCGGGCACATCGCGCCGGATCATGCAACGGGACTCGATATAGCTTCCGGCACCGATGGTGATGCCGTTGTCGATGCCGACCTGGCCGCCGATCAGGCTGCACGTGCCGATATGGACACCGCTCGCCAGCCCCACCTGCGACGAGACGAAGCAGAAATCCTCGACGATGGAGTGATGACCGACATGGCTACCGCTCCACATCATGATGCCTTCGCCGAGGCGGACAAACGGCTGCAGCGTGCAATTCTCGAGAATGAAGCAGTTTTCACCAACCGTGTCCGCCATATTGTGCGTAGAGGGGTGGATGAAGCGCGTGAAGCTGTACCCGCGCGCCCGGCCCTGCTTATGCCGATCACGGCGGAACTCGTTGAGGTTCTGGTAGCTGAGCGGACCAAGCAGCTTGACGGTTTCAGGCGGGAATCGGTCCTCAAGCTTTTCCCAGGCGACCACGGGAAGACCTTTGAACTCGGTTTGTGTGAGGAAGTCTTCGTCGACAGTAAAACCGACGACGCGATCCTCTCCGAACCTGTCGAGGTAGGCCCACGCGACCTCGGCGATCTGGCCCATCCCAAAAATAACCACGTCCGCCATGCCGCCCCCGCGCCTATGCCCATATATTCTTGACCCGCAAGCCGGAAATCCGCGGATCGTCGGCTACGCGGCAGCCTTGTAGACGTAAACCGTGTACTCGTAGAGCCCGTAGTCGGCGCGAATGAGGTGATGACGCGACAATTGACCGACGACGAAGTGGCTTATCCGATCATAAGGCACGTGAAAAAGGTCCTCGCGTTCCCAGTCGACGTGCTTCGACATCAGGTTGAAGGCCATTCCCTTGCGGGCATGCGGGAACACCCTTGCGATCAACCGGGTCATGGTGTCGAACATCGTCTCGTAGGGGACGCCACAACGCTCCGTGAAGACCCCGTTCATGATGATGTAGTCGGCCTCGGGCACAACCACCTCATTCTGCATCACGTCCATACAGTCAAAGGTCACGCCGGGATATTTGCGCCGGCACAGGTCAATGAACCGTGCGGACAGATCGAGCCCCCGATATCGCAGTTTGCGATCGTCGGATTGGCGCAAATAGTCGAGGAAATGGCCGGCGCCGCAGCCGAAGTCCAGCACATCGACCCGGTCGCGCTCACGCATCGCCTCGGCCATTATGCGGTAACGTGTCGCTGCCCCCCCGGCATCCGGCCAGTCGACTCCCTGGGGCGTATCGCCATGACGTGCAAGACACGCCTCGTAGTGGGCGACCAGCGCGTCGTATGGACCACTGTCGGGCAATTGGAATACCTCGTCTAATTGGCAATAGAAGGCGTCGGCTGGCTTGTATATCACTCTATAATCTGCGCGAAACATCATGTCACTGAATCGCTCACTCACAGGCTTATACTCGATGCACACTTCGAATATGCCTTTGCCGCGCAAGCTTCGGGTTTGCCTCATCAATCCGCGGTTCCGCCCTTCCGTCTGGAGCCGGGACGAGGTGCTTCCCGTTCTGCCTGGCAAAAAAGGCAGCTGGATAGTGACAGGTTCCCTGCCCGCCCTTGCGGCGCTTGCTCCGGATCATTGTGATGTCGTCCTGCTCGATGAGAATGTCGAGGACCTGGATTTCGAGCGGCTCGGGGCCTTCGACATCGTCGGCGTGACCGGCATGATCGTGCAGCGCGACCGCATGTTTGAAATCCTCGAGAGACTGCGCGATCTACCGATTACCGTCGCCGCGGGCGGTCCCTATGTCTCGGTGTCGGAGGCGGAGTTTGTCGACCGCTGCGACGTGCGCTTCATCGGCGAAGCCGAGGAAACGTGGCCTCGCTTCCTGACGGCTTTCGCTCGCGGAGAGCCTGTCCAGAAGCGCTACGAGCAGGACGCGAAAACCGATATGGAGACCGTCCCCACGCCTCGATATGACCTGCTGAAATCTGGAAGCTACGTGGTAGCGTCTCTACAGTTCTCGCGAGGATGCCCGTTCCTTTGTGAATTCTGCGACATCATTACCATCTTCGGTCGCCGGCCACGCCTGAAGTCGCCGGCGCAAATGATTCGCGAGTTCGATGCGATCGTGAAGGCGGGCTTCCGTACCTGTTTTCTGGTCGACGACAATTTCATCGGTAACAAGGTCAAGGCCAAGGAACTCCTGAGAGGCCTGATCGATTGGCAACAGGTAAACGGCTATCCATTGGCCTTTTCGACAGAAGCCAGCATCAATCTGGGTGACGACGCGGAAATGCTCGATCTGATGCGTCTGGCCAATTTCCGCCAAGTCTTTGTCGGCATCGAGTCGCCCCGCGCCAAGTCGCTGATGGAAACGAGGAAGATCCAGAACGTTCGTGGCGACAGCATGATCGACAAATTGCAGCGCATCCGCGACAGCGGGCTGGTGATTCAGGCGGGTTTCATCGTCGGTTTCGATAGCGACGATGAGGCGATCTTCGATGAGCAGTTCGAGTTCATTCAGCAAATCGGTATCGCGCAAGCATCTGTGGCAATCTTGTGCCCGATCCCCACGACGCCGCTCTATGGGCGGCTGAAGATGGAGGGTCGGCTGGAACTCAGCGACCCCTATGTCAGCTTCCGCCCGAAGAAGATGACGCGCGAAGCGCTGAGGGCCGGCTATGACAGGTTGGTGCAGCGCCTTTACGAGCCGGACGCCTACTTCAGCCGCCTTGTGGATGGCTATTTCGGATCGCCAGGCTTTCGCAAGAGCCGGGCGACGCTTGCAACCCTGATCGGCCGGAAGCGTTCCGGCGTGACCCGGATTGCGGAATTGGCCGGTGCCATCCTGATGGCTGCCCGACTCTTCAGAGCTTTGCTTGCCAAGCGCAGCGCGATGTCGCTGGGCGGCGCCTATGTCAGGCATTGGCGCCGCAACCGGCGTCTCTGCGGCCGCGAGGCGATACCATTCGCCAGTTTCGTGCTGCTTTGCGCCGATCACTGGCATTTTTACACCATCTCGCGGACCAGCAGTAAGATCGAGATCGGGACCAGCCGGCCCGAAACCTTGCGGCCCATACCCGCAAATGAAGGCCTCTATCTGGACAAGACCGCAGGCGGTAGAGCTTGAACGCCGACGGATTGTGGGATGCCGATCCCGGCCCAGCGCCCGATGTTCCCGTGTCGCGCCCGCGACTGCCGACAGGCGACAGCATCCTTCCCTATCTGCACGAGATCGATGCAACTCGCTGGTACAGCAACAACGGTCCGTTGAACCGGCGTTTCCAGGAAGCTCTCAAGACTCGGACCGCTGCAGGCCATGTCGTATGTGGCGCAAACGCAACGCTGGGGTTGGCGCTCGCATTGATGGCCCAGAAACCGGCGAAGGGAAGTCTCTGCATGATGCCGTCCTGGACCTTCGCGGCCAGCGCGCACGCGGCGGTCCTCGCAGGGCTCGTTCCATGGCTGGTCGACGTAGACCTGGACAGCCAGCAACTGTTGCCCGAGAGCGCGGCAGAACTCCTCCGCCAGGCTCCCGGCGGCGTCGGAGCGGTCATGCCGGTCATGCCGTTCGGCCGCCCGATTGGTGTCGCGAACTGGGATCGGTTTAAGAGCGATACCGGTCTTGCCGTGGTAATTGACGCAGCCGCAGCCTTCGACACCTTGACGCCATCGCGGGTTCCGGCAGTCGTCAGCCTGCATGCCACCAAGGCACTCGGCATCGGCGAAGGTTGTTTTATCGCGTCAGACGACGGCTCTCTGATCGAGGAAATCGCGGAGGGTGCCAACTTTGGTTTTTCAAATTCGCGCGAGGCGGTCAGACCGGCCCTGAACGGCAAGCTCAGCGAGTATGGTGCGGCCGTCGGCCTGGCCGCACTTGAGCTGTGGCCACATACGCGTGCCGCCTACAAGCGCGTTGCCACAAGCTATAGCCGCTCGCTGGGGTCGATTTCCGGGCTGAGCTTGCCGGAGGGGTTCGGTGAAAAATGGATATCGTCCACCGTCACCATTGGCCTGCGGCCTGGTTCGATGGACCGGGCGCTCACGGCGCTGGCGAAAGGAGGGGTTGGTGTGCGCCGGTGGTGGGGTGGCGGTCTGCATCGGCACGCAGCCTTCGAACATTTTCCCAGGCTGCCGCTACAGACCACTGACATACTGGTAGCGACTCAACTGGGGCTACCCTGTTGGACCGATCTTGCGGATGAAACAATCTCCCGCATCTGCTCGATCCTCAGCGAAGTGGCTGCTGCGGGCTGAGCCGAATGTCTGGTCGACTCTTAAGGCAAAACGGCCCCTTAGCGCCCAGCGCGATGCTGGCGCGTGCGCAATTTTGCCGCCATTGTCGGCTTCCGCGACGACATCATGCGGGCAGCCTTCATGCGCGCCGGCCCTCATGCCGATCGTCGTCCGAGCCTGATCCCGAGCGCTCTCAAATGCAGCCGGCCAGCTTGCACTCTTGGCACCCTCCTATCCTGGCCCGTCCGTCACATCGGGCCGGGCATCATCTTGGTCGGTTTTTCCAGCATCGGAAACTCTGCCTTGCTGCATTTCACGTTCGGGTTGGTCGGACTGAACATGCCGTTCGGATTGTCTCTGAACAGCCAGGCATGAAGGTCGTAGTGGACGAACTCCCTCGGAATGAGCGGATAGTGCCCTTCCATCGGTCCCATGAAGGTCTGGCCAAATAGTTTTGGAGGTTCCTTGGTGTCTGGCGTCAGGGGCACCAGCCATTCCACGCCAACCAATCTCAAGCCTTTCTTGGTCGGCTCGTAGATCAGCACATTGGGGCGCATCGGATCGAGTTTCTGACCGACACTCGGGACGTTGACGAAATGGATGCCCATAGCGCCCTTCGGATAGTCCATTGCGCCCTCGATCCTGTCCCCGCTGTAATAGACACACCCGACAGTCGACAGATAAAGGTCGCGGACGGCGACCGTGTAGTCCTCATATTTGGCGAGCGATTTCTTCAAAGCTTCGATGTCGGCTTTGTTGGCGTCCTCGGCTCGAGCCGTGGCCGCAGCGCACCAAGCTGAGGCCAGACCTGTCAAAATGAGGACGCCGCAACGCCCAAGACGAGCTGTTCTTGTCATGCATTCCTCCCAGATTTCCTTATCAGGCCGTGCAGGACCGGGGCCGACTAAGTGACTGCGCGGCCGTTTGTATCGCCCCATCCCCTCTGGAACCGCACCAATGCTAATCCCTTCCAAGGCCTCCGGAAAGGAATTATTAGAAATCTCTAATGCGTTAGACCTTTTGGCGGACCACAGGAGCCCAAAAAGAAAGCGGCCCCTTGCGGGGGCCGCCTTCGCATTTCGATGCCGAACAATTCAGGTCAGCGGCGAAAGCTGGATCTCGACGCGCCGGTTCTGCGCACGGCCGGCCGCCGTTCCATTGGACGCGATCGGACGGGTCTTGCCGAATCCGGTGACGGCGAAGCGGCGCGAATCGACACCTTGGCCTGAGAGATAGTTGGCGACCGCCAATGCGCGGCGCTGCGACAGATCGAAATTGTGTTCGTCGCCACCGGTCGAATCGGTATGGCCGAACACGTCGACCGTGGTCTGCTTGAACTTCTTCAGCACCAGCGCAACCGAGTTCAGCACCTGGTAGAAGCCGGGCTTCACCGCATCCTGGTCGACGTTGAAAGTAATGTCGGACGGCATGTTGAGGATGATCTGGTCGCCGGTGCGGGTGACGCTGACGCCGGTGCCTTCGAGCTGGCGGCGCAGTTCAGCCTCGTTCTGGTCCATGGTCGCGCCGATGGCGCCGCCGGCCAGCGCGCCGATACCGGCGCCGATCAGCGCGTTGCGGCGGTCATTGCCGCCGGCAAGCAGGCCGAGGCCCGCACCCGCCAGGGCGCCAAGGCCGGCGCCGGCTGCGGTGTTCGAAACCTTCTGCTCGCCGGTGTACGGATCGGTCGTGGTGCAGGCACTCACCAGCACAGCCGTCGCAACGGCGACGAGCACAGTCTTTTTCATAGAATCGTCCCTCTCCAAAGCGCGGCCTTTGCGGCTCGCGCACATAAGCCCTTCTCCGGTCTTGTAACATGAAATGCGGCGAAAAACCGAGCGGCGAAAGCGGCTTTTCCCCGCTCGCGCCACTCTTCCGCTTCGGTGGCTGGTGCTGGCCTACCAGAGGTTCTTGCCGTCAATGACGACCACCTCGACCTTATCGAGGTCGAAATCGTCGAACAGCCGCGAATTGACTGATATCTTGGGATTGTCGAAGTCCGGTTTGCCGGTTGACCAGTCCGGCGTTTCGGTGAAGGTGCCGCAGCCGCAAATGGCGCAAAACCCGTGTTTGACGGTCTTCGATCCCCATTGATAGAAGGAAACGTTTTCCGGCGAGCTGGTGAGCTTGAATTGCGACGGAACGTAGTAAGCCCACAGCGAACCGCGCTTGGAGCAGAACGAGCAGGTGCATTGTGTTACCGTCTCGGGCGCCTGCGAAACCTCGAACGTCGTCGCCTTGCAATGACAGCTGGCCTTGATGGTCATGAAAAGCTTTCCTCTCGGTTGCCCGCCACCCATGCGGCAAGGCACCATAAAGGAAGGCTCCTGACAACTGTCTGTCAGCAGGCTCCGGTCGATCGAGCCGAGCGGCGCTCTGGCTGAAGCGGACCCGTCGTCACCTCCCAATCGTCGTCACCTGCCGATATAGGCGGCCAGTTCGTCCGGCCTCCCGTTTGGGAAAGCCTGTTTTAGAAAATCCAGGAATGCCGACACGCGCGCGCTGAGCAGCCGCCGCGACGGGTAGAGCGTCCATAGAGAAATTTCGGGGCCGTCAATATCCCCCCAATTCACCAGTGTGCCGTCAGCCAGGTCGTGGGCCACCAACGAAATGGGAAGCCGTCCTGCGCCGACGCCGGCTCGCACCGCATCGCGGACCATGATCAGCGTCGACAAGGCGAGGACCGGCTCGATTCTAAGTGTTGCCCGGCCACCTGGTGTCTTCACCTGCCATGTTTGCCGCTCGCCTGTCCCGCGCGCAATGCCAGGAGCGGCGAGCCCATCGGCCGGGCGAGGAAGGTCCGGGCTCGCGACAACGACCAGGCGGTCGCGGAGAAACGCCCGTCCGACCAGGCTTTCATCGGGATCCGGATTGACCCGGATTACCAGATCGTAGCCTTCCTCGATCATGTCGACATGCCGGTCTTCGGTGGTCACTTCAAGCCTCACCTCAGGATACCTCAGGGCAAATCCCGCAGCGATCCTCCCCATTGCAGTCTGCGAAAAATGCAAAGGCGCGCTGATCCGCAATCTGCCCTTGGGTCTCTGACCGCCCGAGGCAATCGCCGATGCCGTCTCGTCCAGCTCGGCAAGCAACGCCCCCGTCCGCTCGAAGAGCGCCCGTCCTTCTTCGGTCAGCTTCAGGTTACGCGCACCCCGTTCGAACAGACGCAGATCGAGACTGCTTTCCAATTCGCCAACGCGCCGGGACAACGTTGCCTTGGGCCGGCCGGTGGACCTTGCCGCTTTGCCGAAGCCGCCATGGCGGGCCACGAGGTTAAAATCGGCAAGGGCTAAAAGATCCATGACTGTCCCACCAGTGAGACGACGTGTCTAAAATTACCGTCTACTGGGCTCTTTGTGAGCCACACATATTGGGGCTGTCAAGCAACCCAACAGGAGAAATTCCATGACCATTCTCGTTACCGGCGCCACCGGCAATATCGGCCGCCAAGTCGTCGAACAGCTCGCCAAGCGCGGCGCCGATGTGCGTGCTCTCGTGCGCGATCCGTCGAAAGCCAGTTTTCCGGCGGGCGTATCCGTCGTGCAAGGCGACTTTCTCGATGTCGATTCGCTGCGCAAAGCCATGTCTGGCGTTTCCACGCTGTTTCTCTTGAACGCCGTGGTGCCGGACGAATTCACCCAGGCTTTGATCGCCTTGAACGTCGCCCGATCGGCCGGCATCGAGCGGATCGTCTATCTCTCGGTGATCCACGCTGACGTCTATGTGAACGTGCCGCATTTCGCGGGCAAGTTCGGCGTGGAGCGAATGATCGAGCAGATGGACTTCAAAGCTACGATCTTGCGCCCGGCCTACTTCATCCAGAACGATCTGACGGTCGAAGACGTCATCACCGGCTACGGCACCTACCCAATGCCGATCGGCCCCAAGGGTCTCGCCATGATCGATGCCCGCGATATCGCCGAGATCGCCGCCCTTGAGCTGCTGCGTCGCGAACAGTCCAAGGAGCCGCTTGCGTTCGAGAGGATCAACCTCGTCGGTCCGCAGACACTGACCGGGACGGACATTGCCGCAATCTGGTCAGACGTACTCGCCCGTCCGATCAGCTACAGCGGCGACAATACGGAGGGTTTTGAGCAAAATCTCAAGCAGTTCCTGCCCGCCTGGATGGCCTACGACATGCGCCTGATGGGCGAGCGTTTCTTTACCGACGGGATGCTGCCCGAGACCGGCGACGTCGAGCGCCTGACGGCACTTCTGGGTCGCCCACTGCGGCCGTATCGCGACTTCGCCTCAGCACTCGCTGCTGCCGTCTGACGCAAGCGCCTTCAGCACCAAGGCCGGCCTTCCGATGAGAACTGCCAACAGAACTCAGTAGGAACGCGGTGGCACGAACAGGCAGATCGTCTTGCCTGCGTCGAGGCCGGCCTGGTGCGCGCACCAGTGGAAATCGCCGTCGGGTGAGTCCTTGACCCGCTTGTCGCTCATCGGAACGACCTCCCCCGTTCCGGCGATGACATAGCCCTCCGGCTTTTCCAGCACCTCGCCGGTATGGGTGGTGCGGCAGTCGTAGTTTGCGCAGCAGGCGAAGGGATAACTCCAGCCTTGCGGCTTCGCCGCCGTAGGCTTGGCGTCATGGGCGAAGGCGGGTGCGGTCAGCACCGCAGCAAGCATCGCGATTGCAAAGATCGGGGTCACGAACAAGGAAAACAGGAGTCGGCCAGCCGGTTGAACGGCTCTGGCCGATCGGAGAGTGGCAGCAGACATGGAAGCGTTCCTTTCAAACGAGCATCAAGCGTTTCGCTTGCCCGTTCCCGGAACGTGTCTTCCCAGTGGCCGGATCGTCAGGTCGCAGATATGCCGCGTCCGGCCATAAATGCTTTTTCTCTTCCAGCCCTCGGATGCTGGGCTGATTCCTAGGCTGGCGCAAGAAGTTGCTGCGCGAGGCCGCACATCTACGCCGCTATCTGCCACCTCTGACGAGATCCAAGGCCAGGCTCAACTCCCGGCAGACGGGCATCGAAACAACGGGATTGGCCGAATGTGGTTCCAGCCTATACTTCGCCTGGACCGGCGATCACATGCCCTTCATATTGCGGCAAGTCGTCGGCGATGGTGAACCATGGCGCTTTGGAGCCGACGAAGATGTGCGCGGTCGGCCGGATCGTCGGATCGTCGACCAGCGTGCCCATGGCGACATGGACATAGGCGCCGTCGCGGACCAGCGAATACAGCAACGAGCCGCAGCGGCTGCAATGCGCATCGTGGCCGCTGTCATCGCCGAAATGGATGAGCCCGTGATGCCCTTCGGCAAGGGCAAGTTTCTCGCGCTCGATGCCGGCGAAGGGCTTGAAGGCGGAACCTGTGGTGCGCCGGCAGTTCGAACAATGGCAGATCGCGGCATAGACGAACTCGTCCGCCACTTCATACTGAACCGTGCCGCAAAAGCATTTGCCGGTGAGCCTGCGACTCATGGTTCCTCCTTCGCTCCCCCGCCAAGGGATGTTCTTATTCAAGTCAGCCGAGTCGAAAGTGGCGGAAGCGCAGGTATCATCCATTCGCAGGCCGGCCTCAGCTGAATATGAACATATCCTAGTCGAGGTCGGCCACGGCTTCACCGGCACCGCCCTCGATGCGCTGCGACAACGAGGCTTCCATGAAGTCGTCGAGGTCGCCGTCGAGCACGCTCGACGGGCTGGTGCTCTCGACGCCGGTGCGCAGGTCCTTCACCAACTGGTAGGGCTGCAGCACATAGGAACGAATCTGGTGACCCCAGCCGATGTCGCTCTTCGACGCTTCTGTGGCATTGGCCACCGCTTCGCGCTTCTTCAGCTCTTCCTCGTAAAGGCGCGAGCGCAGCATTTCCCAGGCCTTCGCCTTGTTCTTGTGCTGCGAGCGTTCGGCTTGGCAGGCAACCGCGATGCCGGTGGCGATATGGGTGATGCGAACCGCCGAGTCCGTGGTGTTGACGTGCTGGCCGCCCGAACCGGATGAGCGGTAGGTGTCGATGCGTACATCGGATTCCGAGACGTCGATCTCGATCCTGTCATCGACGACCGGGTAGACCCAGACGCTGGAGAAGGACGTGTGGCGGCGCGCATTGCTGTCATAGGGTGAAATGCGGACCAGGCGATGAACGCCCGACTCGGTCTTCAGCCAGCCATAGGCATTGTGGCCCTTGATCAGGAGCGTGGCGGACTTGATGCCGGCCTCTTCGCCGTCATGGACTTCCAGCACTTCGACCTTGAAACGGCGACGCTCGGCCCAGCGCGTGTACATGCGCAGAAGCATCGAGGCCCAGTCCTGGCTCTCGGTGCCGCCGGCGCCGGCATGGACTTCGAGATAGGTGTCGTTGGCGTCGGCCTCGCCCGACAGCAGCGTCTCGACCTGGCGGGCCTTGGCCTCGCCCTGCATCGAGCGGAGGGCTGCTTCCGCCTCGGCGATCACGCTCTGGTCGCCCTCTTCCTCACCCAGTTCGATCAGGCCGATATTGTCTTCCAGCGCCTGAGTCAGGCTTTTGACGCCGGCGATCCCGTCTTCGAGGCCCTGGCGCTCGCGCATCAGCTTTTGCGCTTCCAGCGGATCATTCCAGAGGCTGGAATCCTCGGCGCGCACGTTCAGGTATTCAAGCCGCTTTATAGCCTGATCCCAGTCAAAGATGCCTCCTCAGCAGGGTGATCGCCTGCCTGATCTCGTCGACAATATTCTGCGTTTCCGCGCGCATGGCTGGTTGTTCTGTCCTGTTTTCGAAGTGGCGCTTGGGTCGGCGCGATACATAGGCACGGCATTGCTGCCTGTAAAGCGAAATGGGCCGGCTCAACAAGCCAGCCCATTCGACGTAAAAAATCAGGTCGTCAGTAGAGTCCGCCGCCAGGTGCCTGGATGGCTTCCGTAGCCTGCGGCGATAGCGGTCCGCCGGCGCCGTTGGACCCGTCGGCGCCCATGCCGATCACCCAATAGCTGTCGGCTGGGCCGGTGCCGGGCTTGAAGGCTTCGATGATGGTGCCGGGATCGCCCGACGCGGCACGCATGCCGGTCTTGCGGTTGATCGCGACCAGGTTCATGCCTTCCGGCACCTTGAAGTCGACATTCGGCGTGCCGTCCAGCGCAACGCGCATGAAGTCCTTGAAGATAGGTGCCGCCAGACCGCCGCCAGTGGCGCCATGGCCGAGACCGCGCGGCGTGTCGTAACCCATGTAAAGGCCGACGACGAGGTTCGGCGTATAGCCGATGAACCAGGCGTCCTTCTCGTCATTGGTCGTTCCGGTCTTGCCGGCGATGTGGCGGCCAAGCTCGGCGATGGTGGCGCCGGTACCGCGCTGGACGACGCCTTCCATCATCGAGGTGATCTGGTAGGCGGTCATCGGATCGAGCACCTGCTCGGAATTGTCGACCAGTTCCGGTTCGGGCTGGTTGTTCCATTCGGGCGCATTGCAACCTTCGCAGCCGCGCTCGTCCTGCTTGAACACGGTCTTGCCGTAGCGGTCCTGGATGCGGTCGATGAGCGAGGGTTTGATCGACTTGCCGCCATTGGCCATGATCGAATAGGCCGACACCATGCGCATCACCGTCGTCTCGCCGGAACCCAGCGCCATCGGCAGATACGGCGCCAGATGGTCGTAGACGCCGAAACGCTCGGCATATTCCACCACCAGCTTCATTCCCATGTCGTTGGCGAGCCGCACCGTCATCAAATTGCGCGACTTTTCGATACCGGAGCGCAAGGTCGCGGGACCGGCCACCGTGCCGTCATAGTTCTTCGGCGTCCAGGTCGTGGTGCCGCTCTGGATGGTGATCGGTCCGTCCATGATCACCGAGGCCGGCGTATAGCCATTGTCGAGCGCGGCCGAATAGACGATCGGCTTGAAGGACGATCCCGGCTGGCGCATCGCCTGCGTGGCGCGGTTGAACTCCGACTGCGCATAGGAGAAGCCGCCGACCATGGCCAGCACGCGGCCGGTATGTGGATCCATGGCGATCAGGCCGCCCTCCACTTCCGGCACCTGGCGCAACGTGTAGGCGCCTTCCGACCCTTCGTTCTTCTGCACGAAGATGACGTCGCCGGGCTGCAGTACATCGGCCGGAGACTTGGCCTTGACCGTCTTGCCATCGACCACATGGCGCATGGCAAAGCTCATGTCTTCCTTGCTGACGGCGCCTTCGATGCGTTCCTTGACGATATCGCCCGAAATCTGCCGCGTCGGCTGCAGGCCGATGGAAAGGCCGGTCGCCGAGCTGTCGAGCACGACGGCAAGCGACCATTCCGGCACGTCTTCCAGCCCCTTGACGTTGCCCAGCGCCACGCCCCAGTCGCCGGAAGCATCGATATGCGTCACCGGTCCGCGATAGCCGCGCAGCGTGTCGTATTTGAGCAAGCCGTTCTGCATCGACTTGCGGGCGATGAGCTGGATCTTCGGATCGAGCGTCGTGCGCACCGAAAGGCCGCCCTCATAGAGCGCGTTCTCGCCATAGCGCGAGATGATCTGGCGGCGCACTTCCTCGGTGAAATATTCACCCGCAAACAAATAAGAGCCGTTGCGGCGCGGCGTCACGCCAAGCGGCTCGGCCTTGGCCTTGTCGCCTTCCTCGCGCGTCACGTAGCCGTTCTCGACCATCTGGTCGATGACCCAGTTGCGGCGCTCGATGGCGCGGTCGGCATGCTTGAAGGGATGGTAGTTGTTAGGCCCCTTCGGCAGCGACGCCAGATAGGCGGCTTCCGCGACCGTGAGTTCGTTGACCGACTTGTCGAAATAGGTCAGTGCCGCGCCCGCAACGCCATAGGCGCCGAAGCCGAAGAAGATTTCGTTGAGGTAGAGCTCAAGGATGCGGTCCTTCGAATAGGCCTGCTCGATGCGGAAGGCCAGGATCATCTCCTTGATCTTGCGCTCGTAGGTCTGGTCCGAGGACAAGAGGAAGTTCTTCGCCACCTGCTGGGTGATGGTCGAGGCGCCGACCTGGCGCCTGCCCGAACCAAGATTCTGCAGGTTGACGTAGATGGCGCGGCCAAGCCCGGTGATGTCGATGCCGGGATGGTTGTAGAAATTCTTGTCCTCGGCCGACAGGAACGCCGCCTTGACCCGGTCCGGAACCGCCTGGATCGGCAGATAGAGCCGCCGTTCGCGCGCATATTCGGCCATCAGCGAGCCGTCGGAAGCATGGATGCGGGTCGTGACCGGCGGCTCGTACTTGGCCAGCACCTCGTAGTCGGGCAGGTCTTTCGACAGATGGCTGATGTATATCGCCACGCCCGCGGCGACGATAAGCGCCAGCGTCGTGCCGATACCAAAGAAATAGCCGATAAGACGAATCATGCCCGCTCCAGTCCGAGGTCCGGGAATTTCCTAGACGAAGCCGCCTTTCGCGCAAGCCTTCGCAACTGTCCCGATCCGTGATGGAAAACCCATGTCGCCACCATGTGGGCAAAATACGGCAGTGCCCGGTTTAGGCATCCCCCACCTGAAATAAAAGCGCCTGGTGTTGTCGTCGTGCAACGCTGCCTCCGGTCGTGGGCGGCGGCGACCATCTCAGCCTCCGGTTCCCGTTCCCATCTTGGCGGAGGCAAACAGGGCGACGGCGTTGGTGATGCTCTGCGCCGCCTTGCCGCGCCAGTCGGCGTCGAGCAGTTGCGCTTCATCCTTGGCGTTGGAGAGATAGCCAAGTTCCACCAGCACCGACGGCACATCGGGCGCTTTCAGCACTTTGAAGCCGGCCGAACGCTGCGGATTATTGATCAGGCCGACGCTGGTGGACAACTGGCCGACCAGAGTGTGGGCAAAGCTCATCGAGAAATTATGCGTCTCGCGGCGGATCAGGTCGATCAGTATGTCGGTGACTTCCTTGTTGTCGTCCTTGATCACCATGCCGGCGAACTGGTCGGAGAGGTTTTCGCGGTCGGCAAGCGCCTGCGCTTGCGGATCGGACGCCTTGTCGGAGACGGTATAGACGGTGGCGCCTCTGATACCCTTGACGCTGATCGTGTCGGCATGGATCGAGATCAAAAGGTCGGCCTCGTGCTGCCGGGCGATGCGCACGCGGTCATCGAGCCGCAGGAACTCGTCGGTATCGCGCGTCATGAACACGTCGTAGTTGGCGACGGCGGCGAGCTTGTCGCGCAATTCGGTGGCGAAGGCCAGCGTCACGTTCTTCTCGATGGTGCCGTTGAGGCCTTCGGCGCCACCGTCGATGCCGCCATGGCCGGGATCGATGACGATGGTGAAGCGATGCCCGGGATTGGAGATCGGCCCTGTGCCGACCCTGGAGCCCTTGTCGGTGGAGACGGTCGAGCCAGTGGTCAGCGCCTGGTTGGCAAGGGCTTCGTCGAACTCGCGGTCGGAGGCTGCCGACATGTCGATGGCGATGCGATAGCCTGCGCCGTCCTCGTTCTTGAGCACCTCGAGCTTGTCGACCGAGAACGGCCCCTTGCCGGTCAGGATCAGCCGCGATCCCTCGCCCTGATCGCCATAACGCACCGCTTTGACCAGGCCGCGGGCCTTGGCGTCCTTCGCGCCAATGGCGAATCGGGTGCGCGGCAGGTCCACGACCAGCCGGTTGGGGCCGCGCAGCAGGAACCATTTGATGTCGGGCTCGCGGTCGAAATCGATGACGATGCGCATCTTGGTTGCGTCGCCGGCCATCTTGTAGGCGGTGGCGCCGAGTGGCGCATCGGCGGCGCGTGAAACCGGCGCAAAAGCAAGGCAAAGCGCCAGCAGCAACAGCACACCGGCAGCGCGCAGGAAACGGCCTGCACGGCCATGGCCCTTGTCTGTGATGCCCGCCAGTCCCATTTCTTTGCAGTCGCTCCCGATTTGGCGCTTGCGCCCGCGTGGTTGGTCGAAATGCCGGTCAGGCCGCAGACTCGATTAACGATTGGTATCCAGAGAAGGTTAACCAAGCCTTTTCATTGAGGATTAAGGCCTGTGCTTCCGTTACGGCACTGCTTTTTGCCGGCATCCGAAATCGGGGTTGCCTTCCACCCCGTCAAATCATAAAAGCGATGGTGGATCACTGCAATCCTGGAACCGCTTCTCCCGCAGCTTCCTGCTACAGGTCAGATGAAAGGCGGCTCCTTTCGCTCCAGCGAAAAGGCTTCAGGTGATCGCGACGAATTTCGCAGGTGTGCGCCCGTGGCGGGGGAATCGCCTGCGTGAGGAAAACGGCCGGGTTTGTTCCCGTGCCGGCTCTGTATGAGCAAACAAGCTGGTCCGGTTCGTCCGGGCTTTGGTTCAAAAGGTTCTGCTGGTGACGATGGCTTCAAGCGCAATCATGGAAAGGTCCGCATCAAACCGCGCCATTGTGGCTGCGGGCGGCACCGCCATGGCGCTCAAGCGGCGTCCGGCGGACATTCAGACATCCGGCACCCACATCCCAGACACGCAGCAGCGGGCTTTGCCTCGCAAGCTGCGGCTGACGGCTGCCGGGAGGAAACGAAATAATGCCCAACAAAATGCTGATAGACGCCTCCCACCCGGAGGAAACACGCGTTGTCGTTATCCGCGGTAACCGTATTGAAGAATTCGACTTTGAATCTCAGGACAAGAAGCAGCTCAAAGGAAACATCTATCTCGCCCGCGTAACGCGTGTCGAACCTTCCCTCCAGGCAGCCTTTGTCGAATATGGCGGCAACCGTCACGGTTTCCTCGCCTTCAGTGAAATTCACCCCGACTATTACCAGATCCCGGTCGCCGATCGTCAGGCTTTGCTGCGCGCTGAAGCGCAGGAAGCCGAGGACGAGGAGAACGAGGACAATGACGGCGACGACCGCCAGAGTCGCGATCGCGGCCGGCGCGGCCGCCGGCGCGGCGGCAAGGGTCGTGAGCGCGGCGAACACAAGCGCGACGCCGGCGCCGATGATGAAAACGGCGAACATGGCGATGCCGGCAGCGATGCCGTCTCCGAAGCGCCTGCTTCCGAGCATGCCGCGGCCAATACCGCCGGGCATGACGATCATGCCGGGCATGGCGACAGCGAAGCCTCCGACGCCGAGACATCCGGGACCGAACCGTCGGAAGGCGGCCCGACATCGATCGCGGCAAGCGTCGAAGCGGATGTGATCTCCGAAGCTGTCCCTGCGGCGGAGCCGGGTGACGAAAGGTCGTCCAGCGAGGCAAGTGGCGAAGCCACCTCCGAGGACAATGATCGCGGCATGCTGGAAGAGGTGCAGTCCTCGCATCCGGACGACCACGAGATCGAATCCGTAGGCGCCGAGGATGCGCTGGAAGAGGTGCGCAGCCGCCGCAAGCCGGTGCGCCGCCAGTACAAGATTCAGGAAGTCATCAAGCGCCGGCAGATCCTGCTGGTGCAGGTGGTCAAGGAAGAGCGCGGCAACAAGGGCGCTGCACTCACCACCTATCTGTCGCTTGCCGGCCGCTATTCCGTGCTGATGCCCAACACCGCACGCGGCGGCGGCATTTCGCGCAAGATCACCAGTGCGGTCGACCGCAAGCGCCTCAAGGAGGTCGTTGCCGATCTCGAAGTGCCGCAGGGCATGGGCGTCATCCTGCGCACCGCCGGCGAAAGCCGCACCAAGGCGGAAATCAAGCGCGACTACGAATATCTGATGCGGCTTTGGGAAAACGTCCGCAACCTGACGCTGCAATCCACCGCCCCTGCCCTCGTCTATGAGGAAGGCAGCCTGATCAAGCGCTCGGTGCGCGACCTCTACAACAAGGATATCGACGAGATTCTTGTCTCCGGCGAGGAAGGCTATCGCGAGGCCAAGGATTTCATGCGCATGCTGATGCCGAGCCACGCCAAGGTGGTTCAGCCGTTCCGCGACACGACGCCGATCTTCGTGCGCAACGGCATCGAGGCGCAGCTCGACCGCATGCTGCAGCCGCAGGTGACGCTGAAGAGCGGCGGCTACATCATCATCAACCAGACCGAGGCCCTGGTCGCCATCGACGTCAATTCGGGCCGCTCCACCAAGGAGCACTCGATCGAGGACACCGCTCTCCACACCAACCTTGAAGCGGCGGAAGAGGTCGCCAGGCAATTGAGGCTGCGCGATCTCGCCGGCCTGATCGTCATCGACTTCATCGACATGGAGGAGAACCGCAACAACCGCTCCGTCGAGAAGCGGCTGAAGGATCACCTCAAGAACGACCGAGCCCGCATCCAGGTCGGCCGCATCTCACATTTCGGTCTGATGGAGATGTCGCGCCAGCGCATCCGCGCCAGCGTGCTGGAATCGACCATGAAGCCCTGCCCGCATTGCGGCGGCACCGGCCATGTGCGCTCCGATTCGTCGGTGGCGCTGATGGTGGTACGGGCGATCGAGGAATTCCTGCTCAAGGATTCGCGCAGCCACATCACGGTGCGGACCCCGGCGGCGACCGCTCTCTATGTGCTCAACCACAAGCGCGGCACGCTGGTGGAACTCGAAAGCCGCTTTGGCCTGACCATCACCGTCGAGGCCGATGATACGGTCGGTGTGCAGCACTACGCGATCTTCCGCGGCGCCATTGCCGAAAAGCCGGAAGGCTTTGTCGAAGCGCGAACCTTCCCGGCCTATGTCGAGCCGGAAGAGCCCGAGGACGAGATCGTCATCGAGGAGGAAGACGACGAGGTTGTGGTACAGGCAGAGCAGCCGCGTCAGGCGCAGCCGCAGTCGCAGCAGCAGCAGCCGAGATCGGCTGAGGACGGCGAAGGCCGCGATCGCAAGCGTCGCAAGCGCCGCAGGCGGCGCGGCGGCAAGGATCGCGAACGCGAACATGGCGATCGCGAGCATGGCGCCGAAGGTGCTTCGGTTTCGGCGGCAAGCGACGACTTTGCCGCTGAACCAGGCGATGACGATGCAACACAGCAAGACGAAGCCCAGGTTGGCGCCGTCGAAACGGTGGAAGCATCAGATGACGCCCAGGGCAAGAAGCGCCGTCGCGGCAAGCGCGGCGGCAAGCGCAATCGTCGCGAAGACGGCACGGAGACCGAAGCCGGCGAAACCGCCTCGGTGGCCGAGGCCGCTGAAGTCGGAACGGCCGCAAGCGAGCCCGTAGCAGCCGTAGCGGTTGAAGAAGCAGCGGCTCCCGCCGCGGCGAACGACGACGCTCCAGCCGAAAAGCCGAAGAAGAAGCGCGCTTCAAGGGCAAAGAAGGCTGTGGTGGAAGTCGCCGATGAGACGGCGGCCGAGGCTGCACCGGAAGCTGCCGTCGAAGCTGCCGCCCCCGCTGCGGCCGATGCCGCCACGGAAACGACCGTCGACGACGAGCCCGCCAAGGCTCGCCAGTCACGGCGCAAAGCCGTGGCCGCGGATACCTCCGCGGTGCCGGTGGTTTCCTCCAGCGTTGCCGACGAGGCAAAGGCCGAGGAAAAGCCGAAGCGCGCCGGCTGGTGGCAGCGGAAGGGCTTTTTCTAGCTATTCAGCCGATTAAAATAGGTTCCTGACAAAAATCCCGCGCCGTTCAAACCACGGCGCGGGATTTTTGCATGCGCGAATGACGGAAGGCGTCAGGGGGCGAAAATCGACCAGTTCATCATCCTGGCCAGTTTTTCCAAGGCGATCGACCCCAGCTTGGAATTGCCGTTGGCGTTCAAGCCCGGCGACCATACGGCGAGCGAAGCAACACCCGGCACGATCCCCAATATGCCGCCGCCGACGCCACTTTTGCCGGGAATGCCGACACGGAAGGCGAAATCGCCGGAACCGTCATAGTGGCCACAGGTCAGCATCATGGCGCCGATGCGCCGCGCCCGCTCGGCAGACACCACGGAGTGCCCGGTTGCCGGGTTTCTGCCGCCATTGGCGAGGAAGCGGCCGGCCAGCGCCAATTGCCGGCAGCTCATGGCGATGGCGCAATGGTGGAAGTACACGCCCAGCGCCAGCTCCGGTGCATGGTGGACATTGCCGAAGGATTTCATGTAGTTGGCAAGCGCGAAGTTGCGATAGCCGGTGGCGCGTTCGGAAGCCGCGACCTCGCGGTCGATGATGATCGCTTCGTCATCGGCAAGGAACTGGATGAAGCGCAGGATTTCGCCGATCGCCTCGCGCGGCTGGTGGCCGGCAAGCAGTATGTCGGAGACGACGATGGCGCCGGCATTGATGAACGGATTGCGCGGAATGCCGTTCTCATGCTCGAGCTGCACGATCGAGTTGAACGGATTGCCCGACGGCTCGCGTCCGACACGCTGCCACAGCGCGTCGCCGACATTGCCGAGCGCCAACGTGAGCGTAAACACCTTGGAGATGGACTGGATCGAAAACGCCTGGTCGGCGTCGCCGGCGACCAGCACGCGGCCGTCATTGGTCACGGCGGCAATGCCGAATTTCTTCGGATCGACCTTGCCGAGCTGCGGAATGTAGGTGGCGACCTCGCCGCGATCGGAGCGCTCGGCCATCTCGGCGGCGATGTCGGCCAGCGTTTGTTCAAGATCCGGCATGCTCGTCCCCGCTATTTCAGCCAGCGCTCGATGCGCGCCATCGCCTCGACCATGTCGTCATGGCTGCCGGCATAGGAAAAGCGCATCGTGCGGTGTCCTGCCAGCGGATCGAAATCGCGACCGGGCGTCGCCGCCACATGCGCTTCGGCCAGCATTTTGCGCGCAAAGGCCATGCTGTCATTGGTATGCCGGGTGACATCGCAGAAAGCGTAGAAGGCACCGTCCATCGGCGCCGCCAAGGGAAATCCGAGTTCCGGAAGGCGCCGCATCAACAGCTCGCGGTTCCAGGCATAGCGCGCCTTCACCGCTTCCAGCTCTTCCGCCGCCTTGAAGGCTTCGATTGCCGCGATCTGCGACAGTTCCGGCGGCGAGATGTAGAGGCTCTGGGCGATGCGCTCGATCGGCCTCACCAGAGCTTCCGGCAGCACCATCCAGCCGATGCGCCATCCGGTCATGCAATAATATTTCGAGAAGGAATTGATCACCGTCACGCCTGAGCCATGGGCCAGCGCCGTGGTGTCGGGCGCGGCATAGGCCAGCCGGTGATAGATTTCGTCCGATATCACCGCGATGCCGAGTTCTTCGGCTGTCCTCACCAGTGCCGACAACTCGTCGACGGGAATGACCGCACCTGTCGGATTGGCCGGGCTGGCGAACAACACGCCCTTCAGCGGTTTTTCGCGATGCGCCGCCTTCAAATGCTCGGCATGAAGATAGGCGTCGCTGCCGAGCTCGATCTCGACGATCTCGATGCCGAGCGCCGCCATGATGTTGCGGTAGGCGGGATAGCCGGGTGCTGCGATGGCGACGCGGTCGCCGGGATCGAACATCGCCAGGAAGGCCAGATTGAAGGCGGCCGAAGATCCCGTGGTCACGGCGATCCGGTTCGGCGCGACATCGATCCCGTAGTGATCGCCATAATGTCCGGCGATCGCCTTGCGCAGATCCGCCAGACCGAGCGTGTCGGTATAGCCGATGCGTCCGATCCTCAGCGCATTTGCGGCTGCTTCCCTCACGCCCACGGGCGCCGGATCGGATGGCTGGCCGACGGCCATGGAGACGACAGGCACGCCCGTCGCCTTCAGCCGGTTGGCTTCGGCCAGAATGTCCATGGCGTGAAACGGCTCGACTTCACCGCGGCGCGACAGCGAAACTACCATTTGACCTCAATCTTTCCGTCCGGCCCGCCGCTCAAAGCCATCAACCGGCGGCAGCGCCGCACAAATGCCCGATTGATGTGAGGATCACAAGTTCGCCTAGTTTCGGTGCCGTGACTTTTCATCGTTCGCGCGCTCGTTTACCAGTGGACCTCATGCAGAGCCGACCCAAATCAACGATGTCCAAATCTTCCATCGGGAAGACAGCGCGCGGCTTTGCGACGCTTTTGCTTGCCGCCGCCGTCGCTGTCACCGGCTCGGTGACGGCCTTCGCGCAGGCGGTGCCGGTCGTGCGCGATGCCGAGATCGAGGCGCTGGTGCGCGACTATGCGCGGCCGATCTTCAAGGCGGCCGGTCTTGCCAATGACGGTGTCGATATCGTTCTGGTCAACGATCAGAGCTTCAACGCCTTCGTCACCGGGCGCCGGCTGTTCATCAACACCGGCGCGCTGATGCAGGCAGAAACGCCCAACGAGATCATCGGCGTCATCGCCCATGAGGCCGGCCACATCGCAGGCGGCCATCAGCAGAAATTGCGCGACCAGCTCGAGCGCGCCAAGACCATGGCCATCATCGCCACGCTGCTTGGCGCCGGCGCCATCGTTGCCGGCGCCACCACCAACAGCCGCGGCCTTGCCGGCGCCGGCATGGGCGTGGCCGCGGGCGGCGGCGAGATGGCGCAGCGCAGCATTCTTGCCTACCAGCGCACCGAAGAGTCGACCGCCGACCGCTCTGCCATCACCTATCTCAATGCCACCGGCCAGTCCGGCTTGGGCATGCTGAAGACCTTCGCCCGCTTCCAGAGCGCGCTGTCGCTTTCCGGCACGCAGGTCGATCCCTACCGCATCAGCCACCCGATGCCGCAGGAGCGCATCGCCAATCTCGAAGTGCTGGTCAAGCAGAGCCCTAACGTCGACAAGGTCGATCCGCCGGCACTGCAGCAGCGGCACGACATGATGCGCATCAAGATCGCCGCCTATATGGGCGGCCAGGCCGCCGCCACGCGGCTGATCCGCAAGGCCCCGGGCAGCCTCGCCTCGCGCTATGGCGAAGCGCAGATGGCCTATCTCTACGGCAATCTGGGTGCAGCACTGACCAAGGCCAATGCATTGATCAAGGAACAGCCGAAGAACCCCTACTTCCAGGAAATGCGCGGCGACATCCTGATGAAGGCCAACAAGCCCAAGGACGCCGCGGACGCCTATGCCAAGGCGGTCAGCCTCGATCCGGTGAGGTCGGGCCTGTTGCCCGTTTCCCTCGGCCAGGCGCTGATGGCCATCGGCACGCCCGACTCGCTGAAGAAGGCGGTGGTGCAGATCAACAACGGTCTCGGGCGCGACAAGGAAAACACGGTCGGATACCGCTATCTCGCCCAGGCCTATGGCGAGCTTGGCAACATTCCGGCGGCGGAACTCGCCACCGCCGAGGGCCATTTCTATTCCGGCGATTACACGAATGCGAAAATTTTCGCCATGCGCGCGCAAAAGGACTTGAAGCGTGGCGAACCCGGCTGGATTCGGGCGCAGGACATCATAAACTACAACCCTTCAGGCAAACTCAAGAAATGAACCTTCCGGTCGCCCGCGGCGACTAGGATAGACCGGAACCGGTAAAGAGGATGAGACGATGAACAAGGCAATATTGCTCGGCACGACGGGAGTGGCGGCTGCTCTTGCCATGCTGGCGTTCGGGTTCGTCGCCGGCAATCCGCAGGTGGCCAAGGCCGGCACGGCGCAGGCCGTGCAGACCGCCTCGGCCGACACCAAGATCGATCGCACCGAGGTCGAGGGCATTATCCGCGACTATCTCCTGAAGAACCCCGAAGTGCTGCTCGAAGTGCAGGAGGCGCTCGAGGCCAAGCAGAAGGAAGAGCAGCGCATCGCCAGCCTCGGAGTCATCGAGAAGGCCAAGTCCGAGATTTTCAACTCGACCTTCGACGGTGTCGTCGGCAACCCGAAGGGCAAGGTCACCATCGTCGAATTCTACGATTACAATTGCGGCTTCTGCAAACGCGCCATCGAGGACATGCAGGCTCTGACAAAGGCCGATCCGGAGCTGCGCTTCGTGCTCAAGGAATTCCCGATCCTCGGGCCGGATTCGCAAAAGGCCAGCGTCGTCTCGATGGCTTTCCACCTGATGCATCCGGAGAAATACGGCGAGTTCCACAACGCCCTGCTCGGCGGCCAGGGCCGCGCCACCGAGGCGGCGGCCATCAAGGTTGCGCTGTCGCTAGGCGCCGATGAGGCGAAATTGCGCGAGAAGATGAAGGATCCGACCATCACCGAGGCTTTCTCCAAGACCTTCGACCTCGCCAACAAGCTGGCCATCACCGGAACGCCTTCCTACGTGGTCGGCAATGAGGTGGTGTTCGGGGCGCTCGGCCAGGAAGTGCTGGCTGAAAAGATCGAGGCGGCGAAAGCCGCGCTCTGATCTTGCACGCGAGCCTATTTCTCACGGGCACATTTCCGCCTGTTGTGGACAGTGAAAGATCGCACTTGTGCTCTTTCCGCGGGCGGCTATGCCCATTATAGAAGGCCCTGCGCGCCGGCTTGAGGCCGGCGTCGGAAAAGGTCGGCATTTTTGAAAACGATTTTCGTCCTGAACGGCCCCAACCTGAACGCGCTCGGCAAGCGCGAGCCGGGCATCTATGGCGGCAAGACGCTTGCCGCGATCGCCGACGACTGCAAGCAGGCGGGCGCCGCGCTTGGCCTCGAGATTGATTTTCGCCAGTCGAACCATGAGGGCGACCTCGTCGACTGGATCCAGGAAGCCGGCGACAAGGCAGCCGGCATCGTCATCAATCCGGGTGCCTACAGCCACACCTCGATTGCCATTCACGACGCCATCCGCGCTGTCGCGCCGCTGCCCGTCGCCGAAGTTCACCTCTCCAACATCCACGCGCGGGAACCATTCCGCCACGTCTCCATGGTCGCGCCGGTCGCTGTCGGCATGATCTGCGGGTTCGGACCGCTTGGCTACTCGCTGGCGCTGCAGGCGCTGGCGGCACGCCTATGACCGGCCCACAAACAGAAGGCTCGAAAATGTCGATAAAGAAGACCGGTGTTGACCAGCAACTGATCCGCGATCTGGCGGGCATACTGAACGACACCAATCTCACCGAGATCGAAGTCGAGCTCGGCGACCTGAAGGTGCGCGTATCGCGCCAGGCGCCGGCCGTCCACGCCATCGCCGCCCCGCAGGCCGGTTATGCTCCGGCAGCGCAGCAGCCCGCGGCGGGCGCGGCTGCCGCACCAGCAGTGGCCGACCCGTCCAAGAACGCGGTCCCCTCGCCGATGGTCGGCACCGCCTATCTCGCGCCCTCGCCCGACGCCAAGGCCTTCATCGAAGTCGGCCAGAAGGTCAAGGAAGGCCAGACGCTGCTGATCATCGAAGCGATGAAGACGATGAACCAGATCCCTTCGCCGCGCGCCGGCACGGTGACGGCGATCCTGTTCGAGGACGGCCAGCCGGTCGAGTACGGCATGCCGCTCGTCGTGATCGAGTAGAGCGGGCCGGATGTTCCAGAAGATCCTCATCGCCAACCGCGGCGAAATCGCGCTTCGGGTGCTGCGCGCCTGCAAGGAACTCGGCATCCAGACCGTGGTCGTGCATTCGACCGCCGACGCTGACGCCATGCATGTCAGGCTCGCCGACGAAAGCGTGTGCATCGGTCCGCCGCCGTCGCGCGACAGCTATCTCAACATCCACCAGATCGTCGCAGCCTGCGAGATCACAGGCGCCGATGCCGTGCATCCGGGCTATGGCTTCCTGTCGGAAAACGCCAAGTTCGCCGACATTCTCGCCGCCCACAACATCACCTTCATCGGCCCGTCGGGCGACCACATCCGCATCATGGGCGACAAGATCGAGGCCAAGCGCACCGCAAAGCGGCTCGGCATTCCGGTTGTGCCGGGCTCCGACGGCGCCGTCACCGATCAAAAGGAAGCCAGGCGCATTGCCGCCGAGATCGGCTATCCCGTGATCATCAAGGCATCGGCAGGCGGTGGCGGGCGCGGTATGAAGGTCGCCCTTACCGAGGCTGACCTTGAGATCGCCTTGCAGACAGCGAGCACGGAAGCGGGAGCCGCCTTCGGCGACGATGCCGTCTACATCGAGAAATACTTGGAAAAGCCGCGCCACATCGAGGTGCAGGTATTCGGCGACGGCGCCGGCCGCGGCGTGCATTTCGGCGAGCGCGACTGTTCGCTGCAACGCCGCCACCAGAAAGTCTGGGAAGAGGCGCCCTCGCCGGCCCTTAACGCCGAGGAGCGCGCCCGCATCGGCAATATCTGTGCCAAGGCCATCGCCGACCTCGGCTACTCCGGCGCAGGCACCATCGAATTCCTGTACGAGAATGGCGAGTTCTACTTCATCGAGATGAACACGCGGCTGCAGGTCGAGCATCCGGTGACGGAGGCGATCACCGGCATCGATCTCGTCCACGAACAGATCCGCGTTGCCTCCGGCGGCGGGCTTTCGGTGCGCCAGGAGGACATCAAGTTCAACGGCCACGCCATAGAATGCCGCATCAATGCCGAGGACCCGCGCACCTTCACGCCTTCGCCCGGCACGATTACACATTTCCACACGCCTGGCGGTCTCGGCATCCGCGTCGATTCCGGTGTCTATTCCGGCTACAAGATCCCGCCCTATTATGACAGCCTGATCGGCAAGCTGATCGTGCACGGCCGCAACCGCGTCGAATGCATGATGCGGCTGCGCCGGGCGCTCGACGAGTTCGTCGTCGATGGCATCAAGACGACGCTGCCGCTGTTTCGCGACCTGGTCGGCAATGCCGATATCGCCAATGGCGACTACGACATCCACTGGCTGGAAAAGTATCTGGCCAAAGAGGAATAGCGCCCGAATTGCCGCTATGATGCCGCGATGACCCGCCCTTACGCTCCCGGCTATCTCATTCCGACCGACCTGTTGCTCAAGGCCTATGCCTCGGGCGTCTTCCCGATGGCCGAGAGCGCTTCCGACCCGGAAGTGTTCTGGGTGCGGCCGGAGACGCGCGGCATCATTCCGCTCGATGGCTTCCACACGCCGAAGAGCTTGAAGAAGACGATCCGCAAGCACCCGTTCGACATCCGGTTCGATTTCGATTTCGAGGCGACGATCGACGGCTGCGCCGAAAAGCGCGAGGAGCGCCGCTCGACCTGGATCAACGCGCCGATCCGCGAAGCCTATATCGAGCTGCACCGTCTGGGGCACTGCCATTCGGTCGAGGCATGGCGCGAGGAACGGCTGGTCGGCGGCCTCTATGGCGTCTCGCTCGGTCGCGTGTTCTTCGGCGAAAGCATGTTCGCCCGGGAAACCGACGCGTCCAAGACCTGCCTATATCATCTGGTCGAGCGGCTGAAGGCGCGCGGCTTTGCCCTGCTCGACACGCAATTCACCACTGAGCATCTCAAACGCTTCGGCGCGGTCGACGTGCCGCGCGTCAAATACGAGAAGATGTTGGCCGAGGCGCTGAAGGGCGAAGCCGTTTTTTATCCCTGATCGGAGACCGAGCGGCCGAGCCGGCTCGACCGGTGAAAGGGGTCAGCCCTTCGCGGTTTCCATCGGCGTCTGCGAATGGAACATCATCTTCCAGCCGTTGACACGGTGGACATAGCCAGTGCTGACCAGCGCCGCGTAGGGCTCGCCGTTTTCCCGTGTCGCATGAGCCTCATAGGTCAGCATGATAATGTCGCTGCCGGGCTCGATGATACCCTTGAGGTCGATCTGAAGGTCGCGCCAGCGGTTGGGCTTGGTCGCGGTCTTGGCCAGATCGGCATTGTCCATTGCCTGTGCCATCTCAGGAAATGCCACCAGGCATTCTGTGTCGACATTGGCGGCGTAGTAAGCTTCGTCGCCCGTCCAGAACCCCTTTTCGAGTTCGAGCAGGTCGTCTTTGCTGGCCGTGATCCGTTTGCTGTCCGACATCAGAATATCCTCCAAGCGCGCAAATGCGCGGTCGTCCATGGCCCAACGCATGGTGGCCATGACGGTTCCGGAGGATCAGTTGGTGTTGGTCGCGTCAGGCTCCGTGGGGTCCGGCTGTTCGGCGGCCGGAGCAGCGGCGGGCTTTGGCTTGGACGTGTCGACCTTGGGCGTCTCGGCATTGGCCGCGTCGGGCGGCGGCACATCCGACTTCTGCTTGCAGCCCTTTAGCCAGACGTCATAGACGGCGTGCTCGACGGCGTTTAGGCCGGGGCTCTCGGCGAACATCCAGCCGGTGAAGATGCGGCGGATCTTGCGGTCGAGCGTGATTTCGTCGACTTCGACGAAGGAATCGGTCTTCGGCTCTTCATTCTCCGGCCGCGAATAGCAGATGCGCGGCGTCACCTGCAAAGCGCCGAACTGCACGGTTTCGTCGATGTAGACATCGAAGGTGATGATACGGCCGGTGATCTTGTCGATGCCGGCAAATTCGGCGACCGGATTGGTGATGCGATCGGAGATTGCGGGTGCTGCCGCAGGCGCCTGCGCCGCGGCAAACGCTGTCGGGAACATGGCGATAGCGCCAATTGCCGCCAGTCCGGCCATCGATGTCAGGCTGAAAATGTTCATGCGGAGATACCGGTGGTTTGGGCCCGGGTGATTCTGTCACGCCCAAGGCTATTCGCCGTTGTCATATCAGCAAGCAGCTAAACGCCAATTGTGGCGACAAAGGACCGGCCGGCGGTCAAGAACCAGGCGTCCACGCATCGTAGTCGCCCGTCACCTGCGGACGGTGCTGATTGGTGAGCACGGAACCCTTTGGGCGATAAGCCGCCGGTGTTCCCGTGAGGTTCGGCTCATGCGCCTTTTCCCATTCGCGCGGCTGATAGTCGTCGCTTGGCGGCGCCACATCGACGCGGTGATGCATCCAGCCGTGCCAGCCCGGAGGGATCGCCGACGCCTCCGAATAATTGGCGTAGATGACCCAGCGGCGGGTGCGGCCTTCCGAATCGACGCCGCCTTCGTAGTAGACATTGCCGGCCCCATCCTGGCCGACCTTGTTGCCGTGGCGCCAGGTGTGAAAACGGGTTCCCAGCGTCTGGCGGTTCCACCAGGTGAAAAACTGCAGAAGGAAAGTTTTCATTCAGATCCTCGCGGGCGCGCGGCGGTGGCTGTCCCTGCTTATGGCGTCAGGCCTTGGCGAAGGCAAGGGTTTTGCGGCGCCTGCGGCACTGACGGCATGCCGAAACGCTCGGTCATTGGCCGATCCATTTCGCACCTGCGAACCGACGCTTGCCAAGCCGGCTGCGTCTTCCTAAAGCTCTCATCGCCCGGCGCTGCCGCATGACCCCGAAAATCGAAATCGATTTTCGGAAAGGATCATGCCCAAACCCAAGTGCTACAGCGTCCTTTGCGCGTCCACGGGACGCGCGGCGCTGTAGTCAACGCCGGCTGCGGGAGGTGAGGAATGGCCTTAGCTGCCGCCAGGATCAGTGCGGAGACAATACGCGCCAGCAAGGGCGGCGTGCCGGTCGTATGCCTTGCCGCTTACACCTATCCCGTCGCCCGCCTGCTCGACGATCATGTCGACCTTCTGCTGGTCGGCGACAGCGTTGCCATGGTGCTGCATGGCCACAAGACCACGCTCGGCGCCTCGCTGGAGATGATGATCGCCCATGGCCAGGCCGTGATGCGCGGTTCGGCAAAGGCCTGCGTGGTGGTCGACATGCCGGCCGGCAGCTACGAGACTTCGGCCGCGCAAGCCCTTGCCTCGGCCCGCCGCATCTCTGAGGAAACCGGCTGCCAGGCGGTGAAGCTGGAAGGCGGCGTCGAAGTCGCCCTCCAGATCGCGGCAATCGTCGCGGCCGGCATTCCAGTGATGGGCCATATCGGCTTGCAGCCGCAATCGGTGGAAAAGGACGGTGGCTACAAGATCAAGGGCCGCACGCCGGAGAATGTGGCCGCGCTCATGCGCGACGCCGACGCGGTCGAGAAAGCCGGCGCGTTTTCGCTGGTCATCGAGGGCACGGTCGAGACCGTTGCCGCCGACCTCACCCGGCGGATTGCCATTCCCACCATCGGCATCGGCGCCAGCCGCGATTGCGACGGCCAGATCCTGGTCATCGACGACATGGTCGGCCTAACGGTCGACCGGGTGCCGAAATTCGTCAAGGAATACGCCGATTTGCGCAGCGTGGTCGCCAATGCCGCCGCGCGCTACGCGGCGGAGGTGCGCAGCCGCACCTTCCCCGGGCCGGGCCACGTCTTTTCAGCCGCGAGCGACAAGGACAAGGCATGAACCGGCCCCCCATCAGCCAGCCGCTCGTCGTCGACACCGTGCCCGGCCTTCGCGCGCAGATCCGCGAATGGCGGCGCGAAGGCCTGAGCGTCGCCATGGTGCCGACCATGGGCGCTTTGCATGACGGCCATATCTCGCTGGTCAGGGCCGCGCTCGCAACCGCCAATCGCTGCGTCGTCTCGATCTTCGTCAACCCGGCCCAGTTCGCCCCCACTGAAGATCTCGACAAGTATCCGCGGCAGCTGGCCCGCGACCTCGACCGGCTGACCGAGGCCGGCGCACAGCTTGCCTTCACGCCTACGGTTTCCGAAATGTATCCGGCAGGCTTTGCGACGAAGATTTCGGTCGGCGGCCCGTCTTCTGGCCTGGAATCGGATTTCAGGCCGACCTTCTTCGAGGGCGTCGCCACGGTGGTGGCCAAGCTCTTTCTGCAAGCCCTGCCCGACTACGCCGTCTTCGGAGAGAAGGACTACCAGCAGCTTTGCGTCGTCCGAAAGCTCTGCCGCGATCTCGACTTGCCGGTGGACATCGTCGGCGCGCCAACCGTGCGCGATGCGCATGGCCTGGCAATGTCGTCGCGCAACGCCTATCTCAACGCCGCCGAGCTCGACGTCGCGCGACAGCTCAATGTCATCTTGCGCCAGACGGCGGCAGCGCTCGCGGCCGGTGCCGATGAAAACGGCGTGACCGGTAAAGCCACTGCCGCGCTTCTCGAGGCAGGCTTCGACAGCGTCGACTATGTCGCCGCGCGCGAGAGCCTGACGCTCACCTCGTGGCGGCGTGACGGCAATGGCCGCCTGCTTGCCGCGGCGTGGCTTGGCAGAACCAGGTTGATCGACAATGTGGAAGTTTCCTCATTTATTCCCTGAAAAATTCCAATTCCGTTCACTTTGATTTGTATCGCAGAGCGGCCCGAGTGCTCTTAGACGACGGCTCATCAGGTACGTTCTGGCCAGCCCGTAAGCGCTCACGATACACCGAACGCCGCTGTGAGACGTTTCACAGACGTAACCAAGCCGGCTATGTTGTGTGCGACCCCAGGCAGAGACAGTGTGTGACCTGCCACTACGCTGCAATCCTTACGAGGCTCTACGTGTCTGTCCAGGCCAACATATTCGGTCGCGCCCTGCCGCAGATCGTCGAGGCAATCTACGATTCGATTGTCGATGTCGGCCGTTGGCCATCGACGCTTGAATCAATCTGCAAATTGGCGCTCGGCCGGCTTGCCATGCTGGCGGTCGTCGATACGGCGAGAAACTCGGCCCGGTTTTCGACTTCCTGCGGCGATCCGGTTCTGCTTGAGCCGCTGCAGCGCGACTACGCCTGCGAGGTGCCCTTCTTCAAGGCGGTGCCGAAGATGGAAATCGACATGCCGTTCACCGTCGATAGCGTCTACGCCCTGCAAGGCCCTGACGCTCGCCAGAACTGGCTCGAAAGCCGCATCGTGCGCGAGTGGGTGGAACCCAACCGTCTCGACGATTTCTTCTGGGTGGCGCTGATGAAGCAGCCGGCGCGCACCGGCACGCTGATGGTGGTTACCGACAAGGACAGGCCCCAGATTTCAGCCAGGGATATCGACCTGATGTCCAGGCTCGCCCCCCATGTCCGGCGTGCGGTGACCATCGGCGACCTGTTCGAGGCCGAGCGGCGCAAGGCCGACGTCTTTCGCTCGATCCTTGAGAGCCTCGACCATCCAGTGCTGATCGTCGCCGACGATATGCAGATCATTTTCGCCAATCCGGCAGCCGAAGCCCTGCTCACCGAAACCGCCTCAGTGTCCTCGGTGCGCGGCCAGCTGTCCTTCGCTTATGCCAACGCCAACACCGCCATCGGTCGCGCCGTCCAGCTCGGCACGCGCGACGAATTCGCGCTCGGACCGTCCGGCATCAACATTCCGCTGGTGAAGGCCATGTCTCCGGCGGTGGCGCATGTCATGCCTCTGGCGCGACGCGACATTTCGGCCCGCATATCGCCGCGCGCCGCCGCGGCCATCTTCATTGCCGCCGCCGGCGCCGCATCAGTGCCGGCGCTGGAAGCGATCGCTGCGCTGTTCGGACTGACCGCAGCGGAAAAGCGTGTCGCCGGCCATGTCGCCGCCGGGCTGACACGGCGTGAAATCGCGGCTGCCAGCGGCGTCTCGGACGGCACCGTCAAATCACAGCTGGCAACCATCTTCGACAAGACCGCCACCGGCGACCAGCGAGAGCTGGAACTCCTGATGCGCGAATTGACGCCGCCGCTGCGCTCGGCCTGAAGCCATACTCTGAGCCAATCGTCAAATTTTTCAACTATTTGCCGGTACGCAGGCGTAATCCACAATACCAAGCCGGCATCGTTGCAATTCGGCCAAAATCATGGTGCGGTTCTGCTCCGGTCCGGAGACGGTGCATCGTGCACGACCGGACGTGGAAACCATTTCCTGGGCGGTCCCCGAACTTGATACCGACACGAATTGAACGGCTGCTGCCTTACCTCTTCCTGCTGGCCCTGCTTTGCATCGCGCTCGCTTTTCGTCCGCTACTGCCGGTCGATGAGACGCGCTATCTCAGCGTCGCCTGGGAGATGTATCTCGGTGGACATGTCTTCGTACCGACGATGAACTTTGCGCCCTATCTGCAGAAGCCGCCGCTGTTGTTCTGGCTCATCGATCTCTCTTGGAACATCTTCGGTGTGAGCCGCGCGGCGGCGATGCTCGTCATCTTCGCCGCCTCGTCGCTGGTCATCTGGCTGACGACGCTTCTGGCCAAAACCCTGTTTCCCGAGCGCCAGGACATCGCCAGCCGCATCCCCTGGCTGGTGGCCGGCAGCACCGTCTTTGTCATCTATTCGACCCTGATCCTGTTCGACATGCTTTTGACGGCCTGCGTGGTCGCCGCACTGCTGGCGTTGCTGGGCTTCGCCAGGACCGGCAACCGCCGGCAGGCGGTGCTGGCGGGTCTCTTCATCGGGCTCGGCGTGCTGGCCAAAGGCCCGGTCGTGCTCATTCACATCGGCGCGCCCGTCCTGCTCTATCCCCTCTGGCGTGACCGGCGAGCCGGCCTTGTTGCCCCTTTGCAGTTCTTTGCCGGAGCCGGCCTGGCAATTCTCGCCGCCCTTGTCCCGGTCGCCATATGGCTGGCGCCCGCGACCATCCTGACCAAGGGCAGTTTCGTCTACGACCTCGTCTGGAACCAGTCGGCGGGTCGGGTTACCGGAAGCCTGCACAATTCGCATGGCCGGCCGTTTTACTTTTACCTGATGCTGTTGCCGCTCATGTTCGTGCCCTGGGCCTTTATCCCCCCGGTGTGGCGGCTGAGGCCGGTTGCCCGGATACGCAGCCTGATCGACACCAAATCCCCGGATCTGCGTGCCCTGCGCCTGCTGTCGTTCTCGTTCATTGCGGTGCTGCTGGTCTTCAGCGCCATATCCGGCAAGCAGCCGCACTATGTCGTGCCGGCACTACCATTCGCGACCATTCTGCTGGGCTACTTCATGGCCGAGATTTCAGTCGCCAGGCTGAGGGCGACGGCCTTTGTCATGCTTGCCCTTTTCGCCATCGGCCACGCCGCCGCCTCGGCGACCGTGTTCAAACGCTACGATCTCACGCCGCTGGCGAGCTTCATCGACGAACGAAAGGACGCGGACTGGGCCGTCGCTTACGACTATCAGGGCGAGGTCGGTTTCCTTGGGCGAATAGAGAAGCCATTCGAGAACGCCGACAAGCCCGAGGAATGGCTCAAGTCTCACCCCGGCGGCTACGTCATCGAAAAGCAATCGAAAGATCCGGGCACATCCGAACAGATCGCCTTCCGGCAGCCGGTGGAACGCGGCTATCTGGTCGTGCTGAAAGGACAGCACTGAGCGTTTCGTCGGACGCCTATCCCAGCGGCTTCTCGAAGATCAGCGCCGGCAACCCCGAACCGCCGCCGCAATCGGCGGTGCTGCCGACCGGCAAAAATCCCTTCGAACGGTAGAAGGCGATGGCCGGCACGTTGGCCTCTTCCACCTCGACGCGCAACCTGTTCGCCTCGGGAAAGCTGGCTTCGACCTCGTCCAGCAAGGCCTGGCCGATGCCTTGCCGCTGGCAGGCCGGCAGTACATAGAGCTGGTTCAGCAACACGATCTTCGCATCCGCCGTTGCGGCGGCAAAAGCCATGCCGCCGATACGCTTGCCGTCATCGGCGACCAGGAATTCCGAGTTCGGCCTTGTCAGCCGCGCCTTGAGCGAGGCGATCGAATGCCAGTCGTCGGTAATTTCGATCACCCGCTGGGCGCCATAGATCGCGTCGTAGGTTGCGTGCCAGGTTTCGACCAGCAGCGCGCGGACAGCGGCAAGGTCACGTTCGCTGGCGGTGCGGACGAACATTGTTCTATTCGATACCGAGCTTGGCCTTGACCAGATCGTTGACCGCCTGCGGGTTGGCCTTGCCGCCGGTGGCTTTCATCACCTGGCCGACGAACCAGCCGGCCATGGTCGGCTTGGCGCGAGCCTGCTCGACCTTGTCGGGGTTGGCGGCGATCACTTCGTCGACCGCCTTCTCGATGGCGCCGGTGTCCGTGACCTGCTTCATGCCGCGGCTTTCGACCAGCTGGCGCGGATCGCCGCCCTCGTTCCAAACGATCTCGAACAGATCCTTGGCGATCTTGCCGGAGATGGTGCCTTCCTTGATCAGGTCGATCACGGCACCGAGCTGCTCCGGTGTTACAGGAGCATTTTCAATGTCCTTGCCGGCCTTGTTAAGCTGGCCGAGCAGGTCATTGATGACCCAGTTGGCGGCAAGCTTGCCGTCGCGGCCCGAGGCCACCTGCTCGAAATAGTCGGCGATCGGCTTTTCCGACACCAGGATCGAGGCGTCGTAGGTCGACAGGCCAAGTGAAGAGATCAGCCGCGCCTTCTTGTCGTCGGGCAGTTCCGGCAACTCCTTGGCCAGCGCGTCGACATAGGCCTGATCGAATTCCAGCGGCAAAAGGTCGGGATCGGGGAAGTAGCGGTAGTCATGCGCCTCTTCCTTGCTGCGCATCGAGCGCGTCTCGCCTTTGACGGCGTCGAACAGCCTGGTTTCCTGGTCGATCTTGCCGCCATCCTCGAGGATGGCGATCTGGCGGCGCGCCTCGAACTCGATGGCCTGGCCGATGAAGCGGATCGAGTTGACGTTCTTGATCTCACAGCGCGTACCGAATTCGCCGCCGGGCTTGCGAACGGAGACGTTGACGTCGGCGCGCATCGAGCCTTCGTCCATGTTGCCGTCGCAAGTGCCGAGATAGCGCACGATGGTGCGCAGCTTGGTGACATACGCCTTGGCCTCGTCGGCGGAGCGCATGTCCGGCTTGGAGACAATCTCCATCAGCGCCACGCCGGAGCGGTTGAGATCGACATAGGACATGGTCGGATGCTGGTCGTGCATCGACTTGCCGGCGTCCTGCTCCAGGTGCAGGCGCTCGATGCCGATCTCGATGTCCTCGAACTCGCCCTGCCGGTCGGGACCGACCGAAATGACGATCGTGCCTTCGCCAACGATCGGCTGCTTGAACTGCGATATCTGGTAGCCCTGCGGCAGGTCGGGATAGAAATAGTTTTTCCGGTCGAACACCGACTTGTGGTTGATCTGCGCCTTCAATCCGAGGCCGGTGCGGATCGCCTGCTTGACGCATTCCTCATTGATGACCGGCAGCATGCCGGGCATGGCCGCGTCGACGAGGCTGACATTGGCGTTGGGCGCCGCGCCGAAAGTCGTCGACGCCCCGGAAAACAGCTTTGCTTCCGAGGTCACCTGCGCATGAACCTCGAGGCCGATGATGATCTCCCAATCGCCGGTAGCGCCGGGAATCAAACGTTTGGCATCGGGCGTGCGGGTATCGATAAGGGTCATGGTGGCCTGCGCTTTTGGCTCGCGAAAACTGCGATTTTCGCGAATTTGGGTATCGGTCTTCGCTAGTGCAAACCGCTTCGCGAGACAAGCGCCCAAAGCAGCGCAGAGCAGCGGGCTGGCCTTTTCAGCCCTTTTCGGCCGCTCGGCAACCGATGAATGAACGCCGCCGGCCGGTATTCGGTCGGCGGTCTCTTCGTCAGGTCAGGCCGTTGCGATATAGGCCCTGATCTCGTCGGCCTCGCGCTCGACATCCTCGATGCGGCGCTTGACCACGTCGCCGATCGACACGATACCGTCGAGCAGCCCGTCCTTTTCCACCGGCAGATGGCGGAAACGGCCTTTGGTCATGATCTCCATCACCTCGTTGACCGTGTGGTTCTCGTTGCAGATCTTCACTTTCGGAGTCATCGCCGAGCGTACCGCTATATCAAGTGCGGCAGCGCCTTCCCTGGCAACGACCCGCACGATGTCACGCTCGGAAAGGATGCCGACGATCTTGCGATCGCCATTGGTGATGACCAGTGCACCGATCTTGTGGTCGGCCAGGATTCGAATGGCTTCGCTGAGCTTTACATTCGGCCCGAGCGTGAACACGTCATGGCCTTTTCTCTCGAGAATTGCCTTAACCGTCATGGCGTCCTCCTCCTCCTGCTTGGCTAGCCAGCTCCCGCCCTGACCGGCTTCACATAAGAGTGAACATCGTGCGCCGTGATCGGTTGCTTTTCAAGTGTGCCAGTGGGGTGTGCCAGTGGGGTGCGCCAATAGAGTGCGCTAGTCGGGGGTGCGCTGGTCGTCGGGGATCTCCCATTCAGGCGCCCGCCAGCGCCGGTCGAACCAGCGCAACCCGAAGAAGCCTGCGACGAGGCCGCCAATGTGCGCTTCCCAGGCGATCTGGCCGGGCTCTCCGAGCCCGAGACCGTAAAGGCCGGTGGCGAGATTGATGACCATCCAGGCGCCGAGAAAATTGACGACGCCGCGCATGCGCAAAACGATTGCGATCGGCAGCACGGGACCGGCAAAGGCCGCCCTGCCGGAGGAGCGGTCGGTACGGAACCCGAAGCGAGCCGCCGCACCCATCATGCCCGATATCGCCCCGGAAGCGCCGACCAGCGGTGCTTCGCCGTATGGATGGACCGCCCAGAACAGCACCACCGCGGCCAGCCCGGTGGCGGCGAAAAACAAGGCGAACAAGAACCAGCCGAGACGGTTGGCCAGCGGCGACCCGAAGGCGGCCAGCGCAACCATGTTGATGGCAATGTGGGCAACGCCGCCATGCATGAAGGCATAGGTGAAAGGACGGGTGAAGAGGAACCAGTCGAAACCGTATTGGCCGGTGTAGAGGACCGGAATGAAGGCGCCATCGGTGAGCAATGTTATCTGCTGCTCTTCGGTCAGCACATATTGCTGCAGCAGGAAGACGGCGACGCAGATGCCGATCACCGCCAGCACCACCGGTGGCAGGTTGAACACCGGCTCGCGGCGCGGCGGCGGCGCCTCCGCGGTCTGTTCGGTCTCCAGGGGGCCGGCCGGTTCGCTCATATGCTCTGATCCAGGGATTTGCGTGTCGCGAGCATCTAGGCCATGCCCGGACAAATCACAAACTACGAATCACAAAGCGCGAATCACAAACCGCGAATCAAAAAGAAGCCGTCCAAGGTTTCCCTTGAACGGCTGGTCGAGCCCCCTGCTCCCCTAAAACTATTGACCGAAGTGCTGTTGGTCGTCGCGAAACGACCGCTTCTGGCGTGGTTTTGGTGTGCCATGGCGAGCCTGTGCGCGCAACGTAAACCATTTGTTAACCTTAACGTCCCCGACCCGTGAACAAGTCTTAACGACGCTGGCACGCATCCTGCTCCGGAACGCATGTAGGTCATCGGAGGGCGCCCTTTCTGTTCACCGATGGGACCATCAGACGGCAGAATGCGCGGAGTTTCATAGCATGAACCAGAACGGATCAATCGCGCTGTTCCATTATTGGAATCGCCTGCGTGGTGGACGTCCTGCCCCAAAGCGTTCGGAAGTCGAACCGGCCGATATCAAGGCGCTTTTGGCCGACACCTTCATCCTGGAAAGGGATACGCGCGGCGAAGCGGTGTTCCGGCTTGCCGGCACCAGGCTTTGCGCCGGCTACGGCCGCGAGCTCAAGGGGTTTTCGTTCCCCTCGCTATGGCGCGAGAAGGACCAGCGGCTGGTGTCGCGCCTCATTCACGGCGTTTTCGAGCAGAAATCCGTGGTGCTGATCACTTATGAGGGGTTCAGCCGCAGCGGCCGGTCCAACCACTTCGAGTTGCTTGCGCTGCCGCTCGACGGCGGCGTCGAGAACCCGCGCTGCCTCGGCGTCATCAGCGCCGTGGAAAAGCCGTTCTGGCTGGGCGCCGACCCGATCACCGACGCGCTGATCGACGCCATCCGCGTCATCGATCCCGACAAGGAACCGATGTTCCTGAAAAACCGGCCGGAAATATCCGTTCCGTCGTTGGCTCCCGAACTCGAAGCGCCGGAGACCATCTCGGCGCTCGGTCGGTCGCGCCGTATCCGCCACCTCGTCGTGTTCGACGGCGGGCGCGAGCAATAGTCTCCAAGCCGGCGCTAATCTTAACTATCGGGGGCCCACTTTTCCCTTTGTTAACCTGCTTGGCTGTAGTTTTTGCCGAGATTCCACGCACGACGCGGGAATGCCAACGGGGTGTAGGCAGTCATGAGGTCAGCGGCGGTCGAATACGCACCGTCCCGCGCCGAAAGGCGTAATTTTCAGCGCGTCCGGGTCAAGATCTACGGGCGCTTCATGCTGGAGGACCGCACCGAACACCCTTGCCAGGTCGTCGATATGTCACCGGGCAATGTCGCGTTGCGCACCGAGCGCGTCGGCATGCCGGGCGAAAAAATCATTGCCTATATCGATCATATCGGCCGCATCGAGGGCGTGGTGACGCGCACTTCGCAGGACGGCTTTGCCATGACCGTCATTGCCTCGGATCGCAAGAAGGACAAACTGGCCGCGCAGTTGACCTGGCTCGCCAACAAGCATGAACTCGACCTGCCGGAAGACCGCCGCCACGAACGCGTGGCGCCGCGCAACCCGACAAGCGTGCTGCAGCTCACCGACGGGCGCCAGTATCAGTGCCGCATCATCGACCTGTCGCTGTCGGGCGCGGCGGTCGAGATCGACGTCAAGCCGGCGCTCGGCATCCAGGTCATGCTGGGCACCATGCGTGGCCAGGTGGTGCGTCATTTCGAGGATGGCGTCGCCATCGAATTCGCCGTCATCCAGCGCCCGGAAACGCTCGATTCCGAGTTCAACGCCCCGCGCGCCTGAACGATCGGCAACAGGCAGCAAAAACGAACCGGCCCTGCGCGGCCGGTTTTTGTTGCCGGCGTTCCGCCTGCCTCTCCAGCTTGTAGCGGCACGCAGCAAATCCACGGCTCCACCCGGAAATCCGCGCCCCGACACCGCGGTTTTACGCCGAGACCTGAACGATTTTATATTAAAATAGGTCAAATTTTACGCGTATTCTATTGAGCTTTTACTCAATGTCTACTTCGGGTTTTTGCGTCAAATAAATCCAACGCTGTCATTGTCTCCTCAAACGGGGAGACTGACGAATGGCAAAGACGTGGGGCAAGCTGTTGCTCTTGGCAATGGCGATGCAGCTTTCCGCTTGGGGAACGGCGCAAGCAGCAGGACCGGCCTACATGCACACTGGCGGCCGCACGACACAGCCGGTCGGTCACTACGAATTCTGCCAGAAGCTGCCGCAGGAGTGCGCTCAGCGCACGCCGAAGCAGGCACCGGTCGAACTGACCCGCAAGCTGTGGGCGGCGATCGTCGACGTCAACAATTCGGTCAACACCCGGATCGTGCCGCGCACCGACATGGAAATGTGGGGTAAGGAAGAGGTCTGGTCCTATCCCGACAGCGGCTTCGGCGACTGCGAGGACTATGCGCTGGAGAAGCGCCGCGAATTGATGGCGCTCGGCGTTCCCGCCGGCAATCTCTTGATGACCGTGGCGCGCCAACAAAATGGCGACGGCCACGCGGTGCTGACCGTGCGCACCAGCCTCGGCGAGTTCATCCTCGACAATCTGGAGTCCAAGGTGCTGTCCTGGACCGACACCGACTACACCTACCTGAAGCGCCAGTCCGACCAGAATTCCGGCGTGTGGGTGACGATCAATGACGGTCGCGCCGACGCGGTTGCCAGCGTCCGCTAGGACGCCATCACAGAGGTCAAGCACATCGAATAATGCGACGTGCCTAACGAGAAAGCCCGGTCGAGTCCCCCACCCTCCCCGTCCCCAACGACCGGGTTTTAAGGAGCCGGCCCCGTCCCCGGGCCGGCTCCACCATTTCTGGACCATGATCGCGAACCGAAGGACCTCGGCAGCGAAAAGTGAGAACCGGTTTTTGCTGCGCTGACCTGCCGTTCGGAAAAGATCATCGTCAAACAGGATAGAGTTCAGGCCTTCTTCAGCCCCGCCTTGAAGCGCTTGCCGTTCGCGACGTAGTGCGCGGCCGAGGCGCGCAGCCTGGCGACCGCGGCGTCGTCCAGCGTCCTGATAACCCGCGCGGGCGAGCCGACGATCAGGCAATTGTCGGGGAACTCCTTGCCCTCGGTGACCAGCGCGCCCGCGCCGACCAGCGAGTTCTTGCCGATCCTGGCGCCGTTGAGCACGATGGCGCCCATGCCGATCAGGCTGTTGTCGCCGATCGTGCAGCCATGCAGCAAGGCGCGGTGGCCGATCGTGCAGCCCTGCCCGATCGTCAGGGGAAAACCGGGATCGGTGTGCATCACCGTGTGTTCCTGGACATTGCTGTCGGCGCCGATGACGATCGCCTCGTTGTCGCCGCGGATGACCACGCCAAACCAGAAGCCGGCATTGCGACCGACGCTGATGTCGCCGATCAACGTCGCATCGGGCGCGATCCAGTTGCTGTCGGCATCCTCGAAACGGGGCGATTTTCCGTCGATTACATAGGTCGGCATTTCCAGTCTCCGATTCGTCGCAGGCCGGGACAAACCCTAGAACAATCCTGGGAAAACCGCGTAGCGGTTTCCCCAGCAATTGCCTCAAGGCAAATACCGCGCCAGCGATTCCACCAACAGCTGAAGCGCACCAGGAGAGCCAATGCCCCAGGAGGCAATGGCGATCAGCACGATGCCCAGCGCCAGCGCCCAGGCGATCACCGTGCAGCCGCAGGACACCAGCATCAGCATCGAAATGCGGCCGTCGCGCCGCGCATCGAGCGCATCGTTGGCGAGCATGAACGGACCGGCGCAAGCGGTCGCGGCCAGCGAGCGCAGGATGTACGCCGGCGACACATAAGGTTCGGCAAAGGCAAGCCGGCGGCCCGCCGCCAGTTCCATCACGGACCCGGTAAGCCCGCAGGCTGTGAGCCCGACGGCAAAAGCGAAGAGAACGGGCAGCAGCAGGCTCATCTTTACCTTCCGTTTACCATGAGATCGCACAGTCGCGTCCAGCGCAGCAAGAGCCGTGCCGCGGCATGTGTGCAGCCCAGGGACAGACGGCGGCGACTATGGGGATTGCGATGAAGCAGGCAGCGACCGCCGAAGAATTCAACGTCGTCGATTCCGTGCTGATGAAGCGGGTGTTCTATGCCTTTGCCGCACTGGCGCTGCTGTCGCTGGCGATCAGCCTTGGCGGAAAATGGTTCGGCCGCTCGATCGCCATGGCCGGCTACACCGACGACACCACAGTCCACAAGGTGGTGATCGGCAACAATGTCATTGCCGTGCCGGCCAACGCCATCCGCTTCCTGCAGGCGCGGCGCGACGGCATCGCTTCGCGCCTCGACCTTTATCTGCGCTATCCCCAGATGGACGGCTACAGCGAAGCCGCACGCGACGATTTCAACCACACGGGCACGGCCAAGAACATCATCTTCCTGTCGTTCGAACCGCAGATGATGTCGCGCGACATGAGCGGCCGTTTCGCGCCGATCTATAGCGCGCTGATCAGCCAGCCCGGCGCGCCCGGCCCCGGCGGCACGACGATTTACGGCTTTAGCGAAAAATCAGGCTATCTCAACGAGGTGCTTGCGGTCGCCGACCGGGCCGGCAAGGACCCGTTCGTCGCCCGCTGCCTGAGCGGACCGAGCGCCGAGGAATCGCTGGCGCCCTGCGAGCGCGACATCCAGGTCGGCGACAGCCTCAGCCTGACCTACCGCTTTCCCCGGGAGTTGCTGGGCAACTGGCCAGCGCTTGACGCCGCTATCGTCGCCGAGGCCACGCGCGTCTTAAAGACCGCACGGTAGCGGCCCTCTGCTTTTGTCATACATGGGCGCGAAGCCGCGCGGACCCGAGGATCCGTTCCATGCCCTTAAGGCAGCGAAGCGGTGCAGAATTACTGTTGGGAAGCAGCAGAGGCAGTTCTGGACCGCCACATTCCTGAGCCGAGGCCTGGAATATATCCCAGGGTCTCAGCGACGCCGCTGTGCGGCTGCTTCTCCCCGGGATGACGATGGCGCAGCTGGCTGCCGCCAATCGCCGAAGTCCGTAGCCGTCTGGGCTCAGGCCAGATCGATGTCGAGGATCGCCATCGAGAAATTATAGTCGCCGTCGTCCTCGTCCTTGAAGACGATGCCGAGGAACTCGTCGCCGACATAGACCTCGGCCGAATCTTCCTTGCGCGGCCGCGCCTTCACCTCGAGTTTGGGATTCTGGAAGACGCGCTTGAAATAGGCGTCCAGCTTTCTGATTTCGTCCGGCTTCAAAAGTCTTCTCCGATCGTCGGGCTTGCTCGTTGGAACGCGCTTCTGGCACGTCGACAATGGCGATGTAAAGGCAAGCCGGCTGGATAGAACGCGAACCCTGGGGCCGGATGATTTCAGGTCGAATCCAAATCCGCCTCTAAATCAAGGAGGTAGAGCATGATGTCGTCCGAAAACCGCCTCACACTTTTCGGCATCATGCTTCAGAGGCAACGGCGCCGGCAACCGGACTTCAGTCCGGCGCGCCGGGTGTTGCAAATCAGATGTCGAAGCTGACGACCTGGTCCATCGATTGCGACGGCAAAAGCTGGTCCATCTGGCGCGAAGGCTGGTCGCAGCCGGTCTCGCCGACGACGCGGGCCGGTACGCCGGCAACCGTCTTGTTGTGCGGCACCGGCGACAGCACGACCGAGCCTGCCGCGATCTTCGAGCAATGGCCGATCTCGATATTGCCGAGAATCTTGGCGCCGGCGCCGATCAGTACGCCGTAACGGATCTTGGGGTGGCGGTCGCCGCCGGCCTTGCCCGTGCCGCCCAGCGTCACGCCGTGCAGGATCGACACATCGTCCTCGATCACCGCCGTCTCGCCGACGACGAGGCCGGTGGCGTGGTCGATGAAGATGCCCTTGCCGATGCGGGCGGCCGGGTTGATGTCGGTCTGGAACACCGAGGACGAGCGGCTCTGCAGATAGAGCGCGAAATCCTTGCGGCCCTGATTCCACAGCCAATGTGCCAGCCTGTGCGTCTGGATGGCATGGAAACCCTTGAAATAGAGCACCGGCATGATGAAGCGGTCGCAGGCCGGATCGCGGTCGTAATAGGCCTGGATGTCGACACGCACGATCGACGACCATTCCTTGTCGTCGGCCAGCATCGACTTGAACGTCTGGCGGATGAGGTCGGAGCCGATGTCCTGATGCGCGAGCCGCTCGGCGAGCCGATGGATGACAGCTTCCTCCAGGCTCTCCTGGTTGAGGATGGTCGAATAGAGGAACGCCGCCAGAAGCGGGTCGCGGTTGACCGCTTCCATCGCCTCGTCGCGGACCGAACGCCAGATCGGATCGACCGGCTGGACCATTGTGGGGCGGGAAATGCTGATGCTGTTCATCGACGTCTTGTCCTGCGTCCTGGCCGCTTGCCTATTCTCCGGCGGCACATATAAGCCAGATCATAGCACGATTGAACTCAATTTTCCTTAGTGCTCGGTGAAATGGATTTGGTTCACGGAAATTCAAGCCGCCATGGAAAACGAACCCTTGATCGACGCTCCGCTGAAACGCGCGCTCTCCGCGCTCTATCAAGCTCCGGATCGCCACTATCACAACCTCGCCCATATCGAGGCGTTGCTGGCGCTGGCGGACGAATATCGAGCATCGCTGCATGATTCCGGCGCCGTCGAAGCCGCAATCTGGTTCCATGACGCCATATATGACAGCCGCGCCAAGGACAACGAGGCCAGGAGTGCAGCACTTGCGCAGGACAAACTTGCCGCCCGCACCGATCCGGAGCGCCTCGGCCGCATCGCGGCGATGATCGTCGCCACTGCCACGCATGAACTGCCCAGCCTTCAACCACGGGGCCTTGCCGATCAGAACGCCCTCCGCGACGCAGCGCTTTTCCTCGACATGGACCTGGCGATCCTGGGTGCGTCAGCCGACGCTTTCGACGCCTATGAACAAGCGGTCCGCCGCGAATATGGCTGGGTCGAGGAGCCGATGTGGCGCGCCGGTCGCGGCGCGATTCTCAAGACTTTCCTCGCGCGCCAGCATATTTTTCACACGCAGGAATTCCGCCACAGGTTCGAGCCCCAGGCCAGGCAAAACCTGGCGCGGTCTCTAGAAACGCTCAAATCCTAATCCGGAAATGTCTCCATGCGCTGCGCATAGGCTTTGAAACCGGCGCGCCTGTAGACCGATTGCGCGGCCGGATGGTCGTATGTGTCGGTATGAAGCCAGACCCTTTGCGGCGCCCGCGACCAGATGGCGCGAAGCGCCTGGTCGAGCAGGAATGGCCCAAGCCTGCGGCGGTGGAAGACGGGGATCAGCCCGAAATGAACCAGTTCGACCTCAGGCTGGCCGACGCCGTTGAATTCGCACAGGCCAGCGGCCACGCCCTCGACGCGCAGCACGTGGATATGTGTCGAGGGCAGCGCCAGCAGGCGCTCGAGGTCTTCCGCCGGCATGCGCAGCCGCTGGTCCCATTGCACGGGCTCGCCGACCGCGTGGTAGAGGCTGATATAGTCGGCCACATCAAGTGTTTCACGCGCCACCGTGGCGCCCGATAGCGGGCAGTCGAAAGCCGGCGCCGAATTCGGTTCGCGCATGTCCATATAGGTGACGAGAAGGTCAACCAAAGCGGCACCGCCTCCGGCTGCAAGCCAGACGAAGATCGATCACCTGAAGGCGCCAACGGACTTGGTGGCCGCCCAAACAAAGAACAGGCCGATCACCAACGACAGCCCGTTGAGGATGATACCGACGATGCCGAGGACACGATTGTCGTTTGAACGTCCCAGTGCCATCAAGCCAAAAACCACGCCGGTGATGTGCGCCAGCGGCGCCGCAACGAGAAACACCAGCAGAAAAACCCCGCCGAGGACGTTTTGAGCGGCCAGCGACGCCTCGCCTGGCATCAACGCCAGCGTGACCACCGCCGCAAAATCCATTGCGAACGCCAGCAGGGCCAGGATCACCGAGCGTTTGCCCAAGCTGCTCCGCCCCGCCACGCCGGGCATTGCTATCGTGCTTCTTCCCCATCCGGCCATTACTCGTCCCCGATCAGGTGAAAGCGCCGATCGTCGATGCCATTGCCACAAGCAGCAGGAAGCCAACCGCCAGGGAGCCGCCGTTGAGCAGGATGCCGACGACCCCAAGCACGCGGCTATCGTTCGAACGCACCAGCGCCATCAGCCCGAAAATCAATCCGGCAATATGCGCCAACGGCCCTGCCAGCAGGAAAACCGCCATGAAGAAACCCGTGGCGATGTTCTGGGCACGCTCGGATGCGTGGGTCGGAAGCGCCACCATTGTGGTCAGCGCCATCACACCGGCACCGAAGGCGAGCAGCGCCAGGATGACGGAACGCTTGCCGAACTTGCTTGTCACGACGGCGCCCGGCAGAGCTCGGCGCTTCTTCCCCATTGTGCCATTGTTTGCCACCCCTCGCCGGCCGCCCAATCCATATCGCCCGAAAATCGCTTACCGGTTAAAGCGGATTTTCGGCATAAAACTCCAAAACCCGCTGCTTGAAGGTCTTGTCGCCCACAGCCAGCATATGGTCGCGGCCGTCTATGTGAAACACCTTGGCGTTCGGCATCAGCGCGGCGAGCTCGTCGGGCGAGCCGCCGATATCGTCTGTCGTCCCGACCGCAATCAGCGTTGGTTGGGCGATGCGCGTCATGTCGTCTTCGCTGAGCAGTTCGCGCGACGTGGCGATGCAGGCGGCCAGCGCGCGGCGGTCGCTGCGCGTCTGATCGGCAAAGGCGCGAAACGAGCGACCGCGCGGATGGCTGGTGGCGGCCGGATCGTTGGCCAGCAGCGCCTCGGCGATCGGATCCCAGTCGCCGACGCCGTCGACCATGCCGATCCCGAGCCCGCCGAAGACAAGCGTCGCCACCTTGTCGGGATCCGACAGTGCCAGGAACGCCGCGATGCGCGCGCCCATCGAATAGCCCATGACATGCGCGCGGCCGATGCCAAGATGGTCGAGCAGGGCCGCCGCGTCCGAGCCCATCTTGGCCGGGGTGTAGTCGGCCTCGTCATAGCTTTTCGACGACGAGCCGTGGCCGCGATTGTCGAAGGCGATGGCGCGATAGCCGGCATCGTTCAGCGTCTTGAACCAGCCGGGCGATACCCAGTTGACATAGTGGCTGGAGGCAAAGCCGTGGATCATCAGCACCGGATCGCCCGCCCCCGACGCCGGCTGGCGGTCGAGGAAGGCGAAGTCGAACCCGTCATGGGAGAAGAATTGCATCGGGAGCGGCTCAGCCGGCGCCGGGCGTGGGCGCGTTGCCCTTGTCCGATGGCGGCATGCCGGGGCCGGACACCGTGCCGACGGCCGGATGGCGCAGCAGATCGCCATAGTCGATGCCGTTTTTGGCGGCGGTGCCGGCCTTGAGCTCCAGCACGAAGCGCACTGGCACACCCGGCGAGATGACTGCATCGGACAATGGAGTGCCGTGCTTGACGGCCCGGACCTTGCCGTCCTGTCCAACAAAGATCAGGTCGAGCGGCATCGGCGTGTTGTGCATCCAGAAGCCGACCTGCTTCTGCATCTCGAAGACGAACAGCATGCCATGATTGTCGGCCATATCCTGGCGATACATCAGGCCGGCCTCGCGTTCCGAGTCGGTGTCGGCGACTTCGATCGAAAAGGATTTATCGCCCCCTTTCGTCGCCACGACCAAGGGTGTCGGATCGACGGGAAGGATCATCGCCTGACCGCCGGCGATCGTCTGCTGGGATGCGGTCGGCTGCCCGGAATAGAAGTAAGCGCCTGCGGCTACCGCAACGATGACGCAGAGCGCGCCCGCTGTCAGCCAGTTCCTGTACGCCATTGGAAATCCTCGACCAAAGACCATGATCCCTAAAAGTGGTCTCAGGTATTCGGATAAGATCGTGGTGAAACCAAGAAAAACGCCGTCCTGACTTCCTCAGGAAGGCTCGCGTCCTAATGCGCGACCGGCAAGGTGCCCATATCAGGGTGAATCTCGGCAGCCATGAGGCCCTTGTCACCGCGTCCGAAACGCACCAGCACGACCTGTCCGGGCCTGAGCTCGGTGATGCCATAGCGGCGCAGCGTCTCCATATGGACGAAGATATCCTCGGTGCCCTCGCCGCGCGTCAGAAAGCCGAAGCCCTTGGTGCGGTTGAACCACTTAACCAGCGCCCGCTCGAGCCCGCTTTCCGGCGTCACCGCCACATGGGTGCGCTGTTCCTGCATCTCGGCCGGATGGACCGCGGTCGCGGTGTCCATGGACAGCACCCGGAAAGCCTGCAAACCACGGTCGCCATGCTTGACAAGGCACACGACACGCGCGCCCTCCAATGCCGTCTGAAAACCGTCCTTTCGAAGGCAGGTGACATGGAGGAGGATGTCGCCCGAGGAACCGTCATCGGGTAGTATGAAACCGTAGCCCTTGGCCACGTCGAACCATTTGATGGCGCCGGCGATTTCGACAAGGTCGGCGCTATCGCCGCCACTGTCGCGCTTCAGGGCGTCGTCAAGGTTCTCATCCCGCCTCGTGAAAGAGGCCTTATCCCCCATAAGAACGCCCCCTTTTTTTCAAGAAAACCGCAAGTGATTCTTGACATTAGATTAACACCGCCGCTTCCGGGGTGTGCAAGACCTGCCGTGCCTTTTTTCACGGTTGAATACAGGAATAGCTGACTTGTTGTTTGCCGGCGTCGCTGCCGGCTGCAATGGCGATCCGTCAAGGCCGTCAACCGGTCGGCAATTTGCATCGGATTTTGCCGAAATCGGCAACCACTTGTGGTCGGACGCTTTTGTCAGAGCAACCTGATTTTCCAAAAACCGGTGATCACTTTTCCAGTCCGATGCTCGTTGCCCTCCGGCGGGGTGGACCTTATGTTGCCTCGCAACCCAAACATCCCCGAGGAAATCCCATGCGCTACCTCCACACAATGGTCCGTGTCGCCGACGTCGATGTCTCGCTCGATTTCTACTGCAACAAGCTCGGCCTGAAGGAAGTGCGCCGCTACGAAAACGAGCAGGGCCGCTTCACGCTGATCTTCCTCGCCGCCTCCGAGGATGTAGAAAGCGGCATCACTGAGAAGGCGCCGCTGATCGAACTGACCTACAATTGGGATCCGGAGGAGTACAAGGGCGGCCGCAATTTCGGCCATCTCGCCTATGAGGTCGACGACATCTACGCCACATGTCAGCATCTGATGGACAATGGCGTCATCATCAACCGGCCGCCGCGCGACGGCAACATGGCCTTCGTCAAGTCGCCGGACGGCATCTCCTTCGAACTGCTGCAGAAGGGCCCGGCCAAGCCCAAGGCCGAGCCGTGGGCATCGATGCCGAACACCGGCACCTGGTAGCGATCACGCCATCTTGAGCGAGGCGGCCGCGCCGACAAGCCGGCCGCCTTTGCCATTTCGAGCAACGGCACCTATTTACCTGCCTGTCGCGCCAGCCAAACAGAGCCAGTGCCTCATCCAGGAGAATTCATTTATGCCGACCAGCCGTGCCGATGTCACCACCGCATATGCCAGCCGCTATTTGCAGCAGCTGTGCAAGCACTGGGCGCACAAATTTCCCGTCGAGTTCGATCCAAACCACGGCACCATCGATCTGTCGCTCGGCCGCACGGTTCTCGATGCCGATGCGGCAGCGCTGCATATCACGGTGTCGACGGATGAAAGTGGATCGCTGGAGCGCATGGAGAGCGTCGTTGCCGATCACATCAAGCGCTTCGCCTTCCGCGAGGAGCTGACTTTCGAGTGGAAGCAGGCTCCGGCGACCTGATCTGCTGTCAGCCGCAACGCCGAACGCCGGAAGCTGCCAGCCCCGGACAACGTTATGGCGTCACTTGGTTGCGACGCCATCTGAATTGTCGGAACGACGGATCGATCAGAACTTGTGGTTCAGGCCGATCTTGATCGTATGGGCGTCGATCTTCACCCTTGCGTCGTTGCCCTCGATATCTGTCAAACGGACCTTGCCGAAGTCGAAGTACTGGTATTCCAGCTTCGTGGTCCATTTGTCGGCGAAGGCCCATTCGACACCGCCACCGATCGTATAGCCGAAGCGGCCTCCGCTCCTCGATGCGCTGCTGTCCGGGTCGGGCACCCCGTCAAAATCGAAAGTATCGCCATAACTCAATTTGTAGTGAGTCGCCGCCGCGCCGCCCTTGGCGTAGATCAGCAGCCTGTCGGTGGCGTAGCCCAGACGTGCCGTCAGATCGCCATAGACGCCCAGTTTCGCCGATCCGAAATTGTCCGGCTCTTCGACGATAGTCCTGTCGCCCTCGATGCCGAGATAGCCCAGATCGGCTTCGACGCCATAGACGAATGCTCCGGACTGCCAGTTGTAACCGGCCTGAACGCCGCCGAGGAAGCCGTCGGTATCGACGTCATGGGTCTGACCAAGCTCCTCGTCGAAGAAGGAATCCGTCTGGTCGACCGCGTCACCGCGTCCCCAGCCATAGCCGGCGTTGATGCCGACATAGCCACCCGACCAGACAAACCCTGCCGGTACGGTCTCAATCACGTCGGCGGCGAACGCCGCGCCGCAAGCCGAAATCAGGAAAGTAGATGCGAGAAGCAGACGTTTCATGAAACTCCCCAATGCGTCGGAAAGAGCATAGCACAGACATGCAGTATTCATTAAGCTGCCTAGGCCGGATAATCGAAAATTGTTGCAGAAAAACAACTGTTTAGCCGAGGCTTAATTAGCATCGTGACCGCAACGTAGAAGCGGTTCAAAGCGAACGCGCTATCTGCAGCAGCGCCAGCACCGACCGCCAGTTGCGCGCGGTGCCCGGCACTTTCAGCATGCGCGGGATCAGCCCGGCGAACACCGATTTGCCGAGCCCGTCCGGCGCCTTGAGGTAAAGCACGTCGCCCTGGACCTCAAAGCTTTCCGGGCCGGTGCATTTTTCGGCAAGCCTGGCGATCTCGTCCGCCGTCGGCTGGCGCTCCAGCGTGTAGACGTGAAGCTTGGTCGGATCGCCGGCGACTTCCGGATACGGATTCTCCTTCACCAACCGTTCGAACCAGGAGAGATCGCGCACCTTGATGCGCGAATGAAAGCCCCATTTCTTCTTGAAAGCGGCTTCGATCTGTTTCGTCAGCGTGGCGGCGTCGCCCTTCCTGGCCCGGAACACGACATTGCCGCTCTGTACATAGCTGGCGACGTCCGAGAAACCGAACTCTTCGAAAAACGCTCGCAACTCCGCCATCTTGACGATGCGGTTGCCGCCGACGTTGATGCCGGAAAACAGCGCGACGAAGACCACCCTTCGCTCTTCGAGCTTCGGGTGGCAGGCTGTACCGCTCATATGATGAACCCGGCCAGGGTCTCGTTGTCGGTGATGTCCTGATAGTGCACGCCCTCGGCCTCGAAATTTGCCCTCAGCAGATCGAAGTTACGCCGGTCTTTGGTTTCGATGCCGATAAGCACAGAGCCGAAATTGCGTGCCGATTTCTTCAGATATTCGAAGCGGGCGATATCATCGTCGGGACCGAGCAGTTCGAGGAAGTCGCGCAGCGCGCCCGGCCGCTGCGGAAAGCGGATGATGAAGTATTTCTTCAGCCCCTCGAAGCGCAGCGCCCGCTCCTTCACGTCGGGCAGCCGCTCGAAATCGAAATTGCCGCCCGACACCACCGCGACGATGGTCTTGCCGCGGATTTCCTTGCGCGAAAAATCCTTCAACGCGTCGATCGCCAAGGCACCGGCCGGCTCCAGCACCACACCTTCGATGTTGAGCATCTCGATCATGGTGGCGCAGAGCCGGTTCTCAGGGATCAGCCGCACCGCCTGAGCGGCGAACTCCTTGAGGTGGCGCAACGGCTCGCGGCCGATCTCGGCCACCGCCGCGCCGTCGACGAAATTGTCGACATTGGCGAGCCGGACGCGCTTGCCGCTGGCGAGGCTCTGATGCAGGCTCGGCGCACCGGCCGGTTCGCAAAAGACGTAGCGCGCGTCACGTTGCTGATCGGCGAAATAGTGCGTCACCCCCGCGGCCAGGCCACCGCCGCCGACCGGCAGCATGATGATGTCGGGCATGCGCGCGCCCGGCATCTGGCCGGCGATCTCATAGGCGACCGTCGCCTGCCCCTCGATAATGTCCTTGTGGTCGAAGGGCGGCACCATATGCGCGCCGGAACTTTCGGTGAATTCGAAGGCGGCGCGGTAGCAGTCGTCGAAGAAGTCGCCGACCAGCCTGATCTCGACGAAATCGCCGCCGAACAGCCGCGTCTTGTCGATCTTTTGCTGCGGCGTCGTCACCGGCATGAAGACCACGCCCTTCTTGCCGAAATGGCGGCAGACGAAGGCAAAGCCCTGCGCATGGTTGCCGGCCGAGGCGCAGACGAACAGCTCGGCCTCGTTGCCGGCGGCAAGCGCCTTGCGGAAAAAGTTGAAGGCGCCGCGGATCTTGTAGGAGCGCACCGGTGAAAGGTCCTCGCGCTTCAACAGCACCCGAGCCCCCGTCTTCTTCGACAAATAGTCGTTTTCCTGCAGCGGCGTTTCGGGAAAGATCTCGCGGATCGCGGCTGCGGCGGTGGCGACACGGAAGGAGAAACTGTTCATGGCGCCGTCACCTCTGGATCGAATGGTTCGAAGGCGAAGCCTATTGCACAATTCGCCGTTTGCAGCCACCGATGCGGCGCGGCCGCTTTGGCGCGCCAGCAGGAAATCCACTGGAGCCATCCTCATGCCTGTTTCGGCTGTCGCCCTGAAGACCGTAGACCTTCCTGAATTCGGCGAGCCAACAGTGATGCCGCTAGTTCAGCGGCGGACCTACGAAGCGCGCATCGAGGCTCTGCTGGCGCGCGGCGCCGAGGCCGGGCTCGACGCCTTCGCCGTCTATGGCGACCGCGAGCACGCGGCCAATGTCGCCTATCTCAGTGGTTACGATCCGCGTTTCGAGGAGACGCTGCTGGTCATCGTTCCCGGCAGCCAGCCAAAGCTTCTCGTCGGCAATGAGGGTTGGGGCTATGCCGAAATCTGCGACGGGCCTTACGAGCGCGTCCTTTACCAGACCTTCTCGCTGCCGGCGCAGCCACGCGACCGCTCCGCCTCACTTGCCGACACTCTTGCCGCCTGCGGCCTGAAAGCCGGCCAGAAGATCGGCGCCATCGGCTGGAAGCCGTTCGGGCCCGGCGATGGCGGCCTTGGCGAGACGACGCTCGACCTGCCGTCCTTCATCGCCGATACGCTGCGCACACTGGCCGGCGACAGAGGCGCGGTGGTCAACGCCGCCAACCTGTTGATGAACCCATCCGACGGCCTACGCGCCATCAACGAGGCAGACCAATTGGCGTCCTTCGAATTCGCCGCGACCTTTTCCTCGCAGGGCCTGCGCAACGTGCTTGGGAATATTGAGCCCGGCATGAGCGAATTGCAGGCCGCGCGGCTGATGGGGATCAACGGCCTGCCCCTGTGCTGCCACCCGATGCTGTCCGCCGGCAGGCGTGCGCCCTACGGCTTGCCTAGCCCGCGCCTCGACATCATCAAGCGCGGCGATCCCGTCACCATGGCCTATGGCATCCAGGGCTCGCTCAACGCCCGCGCCGGCTTCCTGGTCGAGAGCGCCGCGGAACTGCCGCGCGAGATCGACGACTATATCGACAAGCTGGTAGCGCCCTATTTCGCCGCCGTCGTCGACTGGTACGAGACCATCGGCATAGGCGTTGCCGGCGGAGCGCTTTGGAAAGCCGTGCATGACCGCATAGGCGACCCGTTCTTCGGCGTCTCGCTCAATCCCGGCCATCTCGTCCATATGGACGAATGGATGCATTCGCCGGTGTTTTCCGGCTCGGACATCAAGCTGCAATCGGGCATGGCGCTGCAGGTCGACATCATTCCGGCGACCGGAACCAGCTATTTCACCACCAACATCGAAGACGGTATCGCGCTTGCCGATGAGTCCCTGCGCGAGGAGATCGCGGCCCGCTATCCCGAGGCATGGCGCCGCATCGAGGCGCGCCGCGCCTTCATGCGCGACGTGCTGGGCATCAGGCTCAAACCCGAGGTATTGCCCTTCTCCAACATTCCGGCGTTCCTGCCGCCATTCTGGCTTTCGCGCAACAGTGCGATGGCTGTGACCCGACGCTGACCACATTTCGGCTGGACACGACTTACTTCTGCCGCACTCTCACTGTCCGGGAGGTGTCGCGGAGGGTAGACGGGCCGAGGGTAGACAGGCCTTTGGGCCTCAAAGTGAATTCTATGTGAATTCATCTTTCGATTGGAATTTTTGACGTGCGTTTGAAGACGATTTGCATTCTTGCACTTGCCCTGTTGATCGCCGGCTGCGGCGGCCGCAAAACCGAGGAACTGCTCGGCAGCGCCGTCATGTCCACGCCGGTGACCGAAATCTCGGGCAATCACTCGATCTTCATTGCCACCACACGTAAGAAATCCGACGATCCCAACAAAGTTTTCGACGGCGAACGCTCGGCGACGCTGAACTACGCCCGCGTCACCGTCACCGTTCCCGGCACCCACCAGGCCGGCCAGATCGAGCGCCGCTCGCGCGGCAAGTCGAACGACCCGGCGAAATACTTCATGGCTTCCGAGGTCGTCGGCTACGATGCGCAGCCTCAATTCTCAAGCGCGCTCAATGCCGACATTGCCGCGCGCGGCGGCCGCGTCATGGTCTTCGTGCATGGCTACAACACCGGCTTCGACGACGCGGTCTACCGCCTGACCCAGATCGTCCACGATTCCGGCTATCCCGGCACGCCGGTGCTGTTTTCCTGGGCATCCGGCGCCAGAACCACCGACTATGTCTATGACAAGGAAAGCGCCAGCGCCGCCCGCGATCAGCTGGAGGTGACATTGCGCATGCTGCAGCAGTCCGGCGCGCGGCGCATCGACATCGTCGCCCACTCGCTCGGAACCTGGGTGACCATGGAAACGCTGCGCCAGATGGCCATCACCGGCGACCGCGATCTCGGCGGCAAGCTCGGCGATGTCGTGCTGGCCTCTCCCGACATCGACGTCGACGTCTTCAAGAGCCAGATGCGCCGCTACGGCAAGCCGGACAAGCCGTTCATCCTGCTGCTCTCCGACGACGACCGTGCGCTGCGGCTCTCAGGCCTGATTGCCGGCTCGCGGCCACGCGTCGGCGACTACAAGGATGCCGCCGACCTCGCCGCTTATGGCGTCACCGTGGTCGACCTCTCCAAGGTCAAGGGAGGCGACAGCTTCAACCACACCAAGTTCGCCGACAATCCCGAACTGGTGAAGATGATCGGCCAGCGGCTGCGCGAGGATGACGGCTTTGCCAGCGACCAGACGGTGACCGACCGCATCAGCGCGCTCGGACAATAAGGCTGTTGCCTTGCGGCGACCGTCGCCGCGTGAGGTCGCGAATGCCGCTCGGCCCGATCACTTTCAACTGGACCGGGCCGGTCTCTGCCTCTACGACATTGAAATCGGCGCCAATGCGCCAGCGGGAGCCCGCGTGAACGAGCGTTGGAAGACTGTCCTGGTCCTTGCGTTCGCGCTCGGTGCCGCCGGCTGCGCCGGCCCGAACACCCATGACCTGTTGAACGAGACGACGGTTTCGGTGCCTGCCTCCGACATCGCGGCCACCCACGAAATCTTCGTCGCCACCACCCGCAAGCAGGCGACCAAGGACCCACGCCAGGTGTTCGATGGCGATCGCTCGCTGACCACCAGCTACGCCCGCGTCGACGTCACCGTGCCGAAGGTCCACCAGGTCGGCGCCATCGAGCGCGCCAAGGGCTCGGCCAATTCGAACCCGGCCAAGCAATTCACCGCCACCGACGTCGTCCACTATGGCGACGCCTCGCAATTCGCCAAGGCCGTCGGCGCCAACATCACCATGAATGGCGACCGCGCGCTGGTCTTCGTCCACGGCTTCAACAACGGCTTCGACGATGGGGTCTACCGGCTGACGCAGATCGCCCACGACACCGAATATCCCGGTACGCCGATCTTGTTTTCGTGGGCTTCGAGCGGCAAGACCACGGGCTATATCTACGACAAGGACAGCGCCAACGCCGCGCGCGACGACCTCGAGGCGACGCTCAGGATGCTCGCCAAGACAAACGTCAAGAGCATCGACATCATCGCGCATTCGATGGGAACCTGGGTGACGATGGAAGCGCTGCGCCAGCTCGCCCTCACCGGCGACCGCGATCTCGACGGCAAGCTCGGCCGTGTCGTTCTGGCATCGCCCGATATCGATGTCGACGTCTTCAAGAAGCAGATGATCCGCTACGGCAAGCCCGACAGGCCGTTCGTCATCCTGCTTTCCGCCGACGACCGTGCTCTGCGATTGTCCAGCCTGCTATCCGGCGACAAGCCGCGCGTCGGCGACTACGGCAACGCCGCCGACATTGCCAGTTACGGCGTCGTTGTGGCCGACCTCAGCCAGATCAAGGGCGGCGACCGCCTGAACCACGCCAAATTCGCCGACAACCCGTTCCTGGTGCAATTGCTCGGCGACCGTCTGCGCGCTCCAGCCGGCCTGGCATCGGACGAACCCACGCAGGGCCAGATCGACAATCTCGGCCAAGGCATCGGCAAGGCCGTCGGCTCCGTCGCCGAGATCATCATCACCACGCCATTCAAGGTGCTGACCATCGCCACCGGCGGATGAGAGCCAAGCACCGGGCTAATCTCAGATAAAAAGATCGACCTTCTGGAACGTCGTCACGTCGATCAGGCCGACATCGGAAATCCTGAGCTCCGGAATGACGACCAGCGCCAGCAGCGAGTGCTGCATGTAGGCGTTGTTGAGCGAGCAGCCCATCCTGCGCATCGCCTCGGTCAGTTTCTCCGCCTTGGCCGCCACGATTTCCGCCCGCTCGTCCGACATCAGCCCGGCGATCGGCATTTCGACCAGCGCAAGCTCCTTGGCCTTCGAAAACAGCACCACGCCCCCGCCGATCTCGCCCAGCCGGTTGACGGCCAGCGCCATGTCTTCCTTGTTGGTGCCGACGCAGATGATGTGGTGGGCATCATGTGCGACGCTCGACGCCATGGCGCAGTCGCCCATATAGCCGAAGCCTGAGACGAAGGCATTGGTGACGCCGCCGGTGCCGCGGTGGCGCTCGACCAGCGCGATCTGGCAGATGTCGTTGCGGCGGTCCATGGCGACCAGCCCGTCCTCGACCGGCAGGTCGGCCTCCAGCGCCCGCGTCGGCGCCTGGTTTTCGATCACGCCGATGACCCGCACCCGCACCTCGTTGGCGCCCTTGGGCGCCGCAATGTCGAAGTCGCCTGGCTTCAGCTTCTTGCCGAGCTTGACGGTGTTCTTCGCCGATTTGGGGTAATCATAGGCCGGAATGTCGATCTCGAGCTTGCCGCCCTTGGCCAGCCTGATACCGCGGCCATAGACCTCGTCGATGGTCATGGCGGCAAGATCGGAGACGATCAGCAGATCGGCCAGCCGTCCCGGCGCGATCGAGCCCAGTTCGCGCTCCAGCTTGAAATGCTGGGCGGTATTCAGCGTCGCCATCTGGATCGCCGTCACCGGCTTCAATCCCTGTTGGATGGCGTGGCGCACCACCCGGTCCATATGGCCTTCATGCACCAGCGTGCCGGAATGGCTGTCGTCGGTGCACAGGATGAAGTTGCGCGGGTCGAGACCGCTCTCGGTCACCGCCTTGATCTGCGAGGCAACATCGTACCAGGCCGAGCCCAGCCGCAGCATTGCCTTCATACCCTGGCGCACACGGGCGATTGCGTCCTCGGCGCGTGTGCCTTCATGGTCGTCCTCCGGCCCGCCGGCGACATAGCCATGGAACGGCAGGCCGAGATCGCGCGACGCATAGTGGCCGCCGACCGTCTTGCCCGCTCGCACCGTGGCGGCGATCTCGCCCGACATCACCGGATCGTTGGCCACGACACCGGGAAAATTCATCACTTCGCCGAGCCCGATGATGTTTTCCCAGGTCATCGCTTCCGCGACATCGGCGACCGTCAGTTCTGCCCCGGAATGCTCCAGCCCCGGCGCGGACGGCACGCAGGACGGCATCTGGACATGGATGTTGATCGGCATGGCGACGGCCTCGTCATGCATCAGCCGCACGCCGGGCAGACCCAGCACATTGGCGATCTCGTGCGGATCGATGAACATGGAGGTGGTGCCGTGCGGGATGACGGCGCGGCAGAACTCGGTCACCGTCACCATGCCGCTCTCGACATGCATATGCGCGTCGCACAGGCCGGGCACCAGATAGCGACCGCCGGCGTCGACCACCTTGGTGCCCTGGCCGATGGCATGGCTGGCATTCGGCCCGCAATAGGCGAAGCGGCCGCCTGATATGGCGATGTCGGTGCCGGCTATGATCTCACCCGAATGCACGTTCACCCAGCGGCCGTTGCGGATGACGAGATCGGCGGGCTTGCGCCCCGTCGCGACATCGACCAGATGCGTCGCCATCTCGGTCCAGGGCTTGGGTTTCGTCGCCGACGGCTGCTTGGCCATGAAAGACTCCTGTTTGCCAGACTGTGCCAAGCCGGCAAGGTTTTGGCCAGCGATCACGGACGAAATCCGCTCGATGAGATTCGCCCGGGCGGATGCGCCGCACCTGCTCACCCCGATGGCAGGCATCAACGGTGCGGTCATTCAGTTTGGCTTGTGCCGGCACTTATGTTACCATTCTGGCCATGGTGCTGATTTGCGCCGACGACCCGCCGCGAGGCGGGTTTTTGTTATGATGAGGCCGAGACCTCCTGAGGTGAAGTCATGATCCGGTTCCTGAATGCATTCGCCTTCGTCACCCTGTTCCTGATCTCGTCCGGCTTTGCATCCGCCGAGGAGCGTTGGCAGACCTTGCCGGAGCCGGCGGCGATGCCCAAACCGGATCAGAGCGGGTATGCGCCGGTCAACGGCATTCAGATGTACTATGCCGTTTTCGGCGCCGGTGATCCGATTCTCCTGATTCATGGCGGCCTTGGCCACGGCGACATCTGGGCAAGCCAGGTGGCGACGATGTCCAAGACGCACAAGGTTATCATCGCCGACAGCCGCGGCCATGGCCGCTCTACCCGCACCGAGCAGGCTTACGGCTATGACCTCATGGCGTCGGACTATCTTGCGCTGCTCGACTATCTCAAGATCGACAAGACCGCTCTTGTCGGCTGGAGCGACGGCGGCATTATCGGCATCGACATCGCGCTGCATCATCCGGAGCGGCTGACACGGCTCTTTGCGCAGGCCGCCAACGTCACCACCGATGGCGTCGATCCGGGTGTGCTGACCAACAAGACCTTTGCCGCCTATATCGACCGCTCGGGCCGCGACTACAAGAAACTGTCGAAGACTCCCGACCAGTACGATGCCTTCGTGGCGCAGATCAGCCACATGTGGGAGTCGGAGCCGGCCTGGACCAAGGAGCAGCTCGGCAAGATAACCACGCCGACCGCGATCGTTGCCGGCGACCATGACGAGGCGATCAAGCGCGAACACACCGAATACATGGCCTCCGTCATTCCGGGCGCCAAGCTCATCATCCTGCCCAACGCCAGTCATTTCGCCATGCTGCAGGCGCCGAACGAATATAGCCAGGCGGCGCTGGACTTCATCGACGCCAAATAGCGCCCCCAAAATAGAGCACCCCAGCACAGCAACGGGTGCTTCCGATTGTTGAACAATGGGTTCCGTTTTGCGGCGAATAGGATTACCTTCCGGCAAGGCGCCTTCTTAACCGCCTTTTCGGAGAACTCGATGCGCTGTCTGACCATTGCCAGTGCCGGATTTCTGATTGCTCTGGCCGGGCCGGCATTCGCCGCCGACCCGATGGCGGTGCCGATGACCCAACCAGGCTTCGACTGGACCGGCTACTATGCCGGCCTGCAGGCCGGCTACGGCTGGGGCCAGTCCGACATATCAGTGACGGAAGGCGCGCCGTTTTCCATCTCGCCCGATATTGACGGCGGTTTCGTCGGGGGCCATGTCGCCGGGCTGTGGCAGTTCGACCAGGCAGTGCTCGGCGCCGAGGCGGAGCTCAATTATTCCGCCGTCGACGGTACGGCGGTATCAGGCCTTGGAAGCACATTCCGCACGGACATCAAGTGGTTCGGATCTGTAAACGCCAAAGCGGGCTTCGCCATGGACCGCGTGCTGGTCTACGGCGTCGGCGGCGTCGCCTTTGCCGGCATCGAAACTTCGCAAGTCGCGGGCGCGTCGTTCGCCGGCACACGCACGAATGTCGGCTGGACCTTGGGCGCCGGCGTCGACTATGCGCTGACCGACAAATTCATCGTCGGCGCGCAATATCGCTATTATGATTTCGGCTCCGAGCACTATGACGTAGCGGAACCCTTCAACGATCGCGATCAGGATGTGAAGCTGAACGCGGTTAGTATTAATCTCAGCTACAAATTCTGAGCCTTCTCGGCGACTGAGATTTTCGCCACAACCAATTGTTTTGAAATCGCGAACCACCTTTCATGAGTCCGACACTCGGCAAAAGATGGCTTGACGGGTTTTCGCTGGCGTCTGAAAAGGGCTGGCCTGCGGACGTGGCGGAATTGGTAGACGCAAGGGACTTAAAATCCCTCGATCTCTGATCGTACGGGTTCGATTCCCGTCGTCCGCACCAATTGAAATGCTTAGTTTTAGGATTCGTTCTGTACGAACTCACTGGCTACCATAGAAAAGGCTGACGCAGGTAGCCGCAGGGGCAGCCGGGATACAAAGCCGGGAACTGCCATGCTGGATTTTCAAGACTTGGTCGCTCATAGGGAAGCTCTGCTAAATGAGCAGTTGAGGAAAGCCTAGCTAGACTTCAAGACACCTGCGGTTGGAAAACAGGGGCCCGCTTTCACACCTCACGAACAACCAACTAAGGATGGTCGGGCGGCGTTGGCAAAAGCACTGTCAGCCTTCATCAATTCGGCCGGTGGTGTTTTGGTGTTCGGTATTGGCTGCCGTAAGAACAGTGACGGGCCGACTGCGCAACTGCGCTTGAGCCAATCCCGAACTGGAAAGTAGCCCCTTCGGTCGTAAGCTCGGCAGTTGGGGATTTACTGCATCCGAAAAACGACGATATCCGCGTCGCTGGATTTGCATCGAATGCCGACCAAAACGCCGAGCTCATGGTCATCGACGTGCCACGGTCGGAAACGTCGACCACACCGCAGCGTCAAAAGCTATATTACAAGCGTGCTGGTAGCTCTTCATACGCTATGGAGCATGTCGACATCGAGGGTGCCTTTCGAAGGATCTCCGTACCGGAACTTACAATGAAGGCCGACATGAGAAATACGCGTCGTCCGGCCTTGACGGTCATTATGAGATCAGGATGTGGCCGCAGAACGGGAGCCGGCTGGGGCCGCAGCGGCCTCAACCCGGTGGGCATGCTCCGTCGCGATTTTAAGAAGAGTTGCAGCCGTTTCCTGTGGCGTCCAACCTTGCGCTTCTGACGCAGTCACCAAGGCCGCAAACGCGGCTTCTAATGCGACTTCACAGTTCACCTCACGGTCTGGGCTATCCTCTGGCAATATCGGGGGTTCGACGGATTGGGACATCGTGACTTCTTTCAAAGGGGAAAAACCCGCCGCCCCAGCCTTTTGCCACTCAAACATTTCAGCAAAGGATCATTCCAGCTATCAGCAGCGTGATTAGAACTGACAACGGCACGGCCAGAAGACCGACCAACTCAACATTTCTTGTGTTTTGTCGCTTGTCCATCTTCGTCGCCCGCATGTCGTTGGCTTTGGCATCTTGCCGTCAACGTGCAGCTGTTGGAACCAACCACAAGTGCCGCTGATCGGAGATTCAGTCGGTGCTGCATATTAGCAACACATTGTGGAACGATCGGGCGGCATCAGCCAATTGCTTTTGAATGCGCTTGCACTTGCTTCGTACGATTCCGTACAGTTTCCCCCATAGGGGAGGCGGCCGATGGACCATGACGAGGAAGGCTACAGCATTGACGCCTTCGATTTCGATGTGGTGTGCGAGACCTTCAGGAGATCCGTTCGGGAGTTGAACCTGGCTGAAGAGCATTGGGTAGACCACGCGAAGGCGCTGCTACGGGAATTCACCGACAGCGCACCTGATGACGACATGATTAGCCGGATCGTCGGGCGCTAGTGGCCTATACAGCGGTAGTTGGTTAGAATCGTACCCCGGTCCTGCCACGGAAACCTTTTCCAAGGTTTGCCGCGTCATAGAGGCATCACAGAAGCTCCTGGAACAGATTGCCCAGCGCGGAGGGCCCTATAACGAAAAAGCTCGCCACCGTGAGGCAGCGGGCAGTTTTGGGAGAAACAGAAATGGGAACAATGGACCCCCGAATTGCCAACGGGCCAACGCCAATGCCGTCAGAGAGCCCTGCCTGGACGTGTGGCGTCCTGTCCGGCCCTCGCCATTGATTTCGTCGGCAAGCTTGTCTTTGGCCTCGTGATAGGTCTTGAAGTTGGCATCGGGATGGCAATCGCCGGCTGCCAAGGAGGCCGGCCGCTGGCCGACCCATCAGTTAGGCGTCCGTAGCCAGAGCGTTATAAAGCAGCAAACACGCCAGGATAGGAACGGCGCTGCCTAGCAGCTGGTCTGCCGTGAGGCCGGAAAAATAGACAAGATGAAACGTCACCATCGCTCTACCAATCACGGTTCGGAACACTGCCGAATTAACCGTTAGCCGACGCTAATGTTCCGCTCTGGACTCACTACCGCTTTGGAAGAATCCTGCATCAGCGCCCCGCCGACCTTGATCTCAACGTCCGTGCCACAAGGCTTTCCTTCGTTCGCATGGTTCGCAGAGATTAGCACGATCGCATACTCTCATCTCATCCGGCGTCGTCTCCCTCACAAAGCAGCGCCGGTAAGGCTCGGCGACCTTCTTGTTTGTCCGTGTGCCAAAGGAGGTCGCCGGGCCTGCCGTTGCTCATCTTTGCTGGTGGTTGCTCCTGATGGCTGCGCTTGGCGCCGTCGCCCTACTGCTACCTGCGGGGTAAGGCCGGCGAGCCCTCTTGTCAGGCAGTCCGGCATGTAGGATTATAGTCCTCGTTGCGGCGACCCCTCAATGGAGAGCGCCAATGGCCAGAACCAAACCTTCGGAACAACTTTCCCGGGCTGAAATCGAGTGCTTCCTGGCGGCAGCCGAAGCGCTGCACAAGAGCATCGTCGGGCCGCTCCTGGCGTACCACGGCGAGCACTACCAAGCTCTACGTAAGGTCCATGGACCCCTGTTGAAGTCGATCGAGACCATCACCGGCCAGAGGGCGAAGTTCATCCAGTGGAACGGGACAGGACCGGCACAGCCCCGGGACAAGCCTCCGGGCTAAGTCTCCTCCCGGAAATCCAGCAGCTTGGCATGGCGAAGCTTCTCCTCGCCCTTCAGGAACCGCACGCGGCCGACCAGGCCCGGCTTTAGCCATTCGGCCTTGTCACTCTTGAGCCCTTTCGGCGCCGGCCCGCCAATCTTGCCTTGCACGCGGTCCCATAGGCGCTGGCGCTTGTCCGCCTTGAAGGTGACGAAGGCGCCGCCGGCATAGTGGCCTTTGTCGGCCATCAGCACCATGGCAGGCTTGCCGGCCTCGCGCTGCACGCCGATGATGTCCATCTCCTTTTCGGCATAGCACTTGATCTTGCGCCAGTTCGTCGTCGGACCCGACCGATACTTGCTGCCCTTCCGCTTTGAAACGATACCTTCAAGCCCAGCCTGGTCGACCAGGTGAAAGACGGCGTCGCCAGTGCCCGGCATCGCTTCGCTGAACTGAATTCGGCCGCCTTCCGGGATCAACGCCCGGAGTATCTCGCGACGGTCTTCCACCGGCGTGTTCCGCAAGTCATGCCCGTTCAGGTGCAAGAGGTCGAATGCTAGCAGATACAGATCGCGCGAAGGCTTGCGGCTGGTCGCGGCTGATTGATGCGCATGGAAGTCGGATAGGCCAGCCTCATTGATCGTAATGGTCTCGCCGTCGATGATGAAGTCTTTCGCCTCGATCGCTTCCGCCTCACCGGCAAGTTGGATGTAGCGGCCCGTCCAATCATAACCGTTCTTGGTGATCAGCCGAATCCCGTCATCATCCTTGATGACCTGGGTGCGGTAGCCATCGAATTTGATCTCATGAATCCAATCATCGCCCATCGGCGGCGTGTCGACCAGTTCGGGTTCCATAGGCTTGATGAATTTCAGACGCATGCACTGACTCTCAGAACTGCGACTTCAATTAGCAATCGCTAAATTAGTTCCGGAACATTTTAGACGAATTGGATGTTTGAAGGGCTATGAAGATCGAAGCCGACCAATGCCGGGCAGCGCTGACGCTCATCCGGCGCACAATGGAAGAGCACTGTCCTCCTGGCGTGCTGCCGAGCGAAGAGATGGTCAATGGGCTCTATGGTCCGGAACTGATCCATGAGGCGGAAGCCATTGCCGCCGGCATCGTCGCAACCATTGACCAGCTGCAATTGCCCGTGATGAAACCGCCGTCCCCTAGTATCAAATAGAGAGCGACACAGGGAAGGTCGCTTGGCCGCGCGATCGTGGGCTCGCAACGACCGGCGAGGCGATGCCGGCCTCACCAAGGGTTACAGCCCCTCGACCAGCAGCGAAGGCGGCTCGCGGCAGTGCAACGCCCGAAGTGTTTCGAGACGACGATGTCCACCGAGCGTAGCCAGCGCGCGTTGTGCTGCACAAGGACCGAGGCAGCGGCACGGCCGCCCGGGCTACTCCAAAGGCGGCTCTTCGCTCTGTGGAGCCAAAACGGTGATATCCATCCTGGCGATTGTCGATGCGGCGCGCCCCTGGGCGCCAGAATCCGTGTCGCCACTTTCTGCCGCCATTGCCTTGGCGCGATGTCCTACGCTGTCTGCGCTTTTGCCTGGCGCAAATCCTTCGCCCGGTTCTGTCTTTGCGGGTTTCGGTCGAGTTTCAGCTGCCTGCCGATGTTGGTTTCCAATCGCCGAGACCATTGATACCTCCCCTTGATGAGGCCGCGACTGTACCTGTCAAGGCTGTAGCGAGGCTGATCACTTAAGTGGTCGGGTTGCGCCCGCTCGTAGTGGCCCTCCGATCACTGGGCTGTCGATGCCTTGGCGCTCGCGGACGTCTGGTCGGGTGGGAAGTTCAAACTCAGCCGCCCTTTGCGGCACCGGCTTCGCCCGACAATTAGGAACGATTTCGCCCGCCATGTGTTACGCAATCATGAATCTCGCGGATCCCGGATCAACAATGGCAACCGATCTTTTCACGATGCAACTCGCTGATGCTCAGCAGCGCATCAAACAGACCGAGTTCGCGCTGGTACTCAGCGAGAAAATGGTGGCTGAGAACCTCGCTTTATCCAGCAGGATACGATCGGCGAGGCGCCGAGTCCTGAAGACCGGAGGGCCTCTGGCGACAGTCGACTCAACAAGCTGAAAGAGTTCTTCAAATGATCTCGACCCAGTCCGGACGTGGGAGAGCTTGCCGGTAACCTTAGCGGTAATCGGCCGGGTCGCAGCAGGAGGCGCGCTGAAAACTTGCTCCATGAAGACTGCGGCGTCGCTATGAATCTCGCCTTGTGTTGCCGAATCCGATCTGCGCAAAGGCGCGTGGTCGAGACCAGGCAGCGGCTCACGAAGATTGATCCCAGCAGGGCAAATTGACCGCTACGGCTCAGTTGAGGCAGCACTTCGAAATCACGGCTATTGACCTGCTGAGCTATCAGTTTCCCTCGATCTCTAATCGTATGGGTTCTCCGCACCACCCTTCGCTCTTCGAGCTTCGGGGTGGCAGGCCACCGAGTAGCCGTCAAACGTCGAGATAGCCGGCGGCGACCAGCGTTGCCTTATATCGCCGGGCAAATCGGCTGGGCAAACGACTGAGGTAAGCTGACGCGCCAATATCCCAATGCGCGCCCAGTTCGCGGTCGAAGGCAGCCGGGTCGAATTGCAGCAAGCCGCTGCGTGGGTAGACCGTGAATTCTCCGAAGATCGGCTCCCCCTCCTCCTCGTAGAAATCGACACGCACCATGTCGAACTCGCTGCCAAGCGCCTCGGCTGCCTCGATCATCCGCGCCAGGCTCTTGGGACGGGGAATTTCCAGGCTCGAGTCGATCGCGCCCTGGGCAATGTTCAGCGGGCGCCAATCGCGATCCAGGTGGGCGGTATTCTTGACCGTGGAACGGAAGGCGACGACGACAATGTAGGCGACGCGGCCAGCCAGCACACAGAATTTGTAGTCGACCGGGTCATAATCCTGGTCCTTGCCGACAAGCGCTTCGACGAAAACGCGCCGCTCTATGTGCGCATAGCTGCGCTCCAGCTTGCGGGCGCCATAGGTTTGGCCAAGGTATTCCGTCATCTCGGCAATGATCGCCTTCCGGTCGGCGTTGGCCGGATCGCGAACGATGACATTCATGGCGCAACCGTGGTTGCATTTGACGGCGTAGGGGATTTTCAGGTCATCGAAGGGGATCTGGCGCGGATCGTCGCCCTGCCACAGCACCTCAGGGATGGCGAGCCCGGGAAGCCGCTCCCTGACGATTTCCTTGGACTTGAGCTTGTCGAGAAGACCGGCAAAGCGAGGATCGTCATCGAAAATCTTGCGCCAGTGGATCTTTTCCGTGAACGTCACCGGGGCTGCAAAATTCGGCAGATGCCGCATCCGCTCCAGGAAACGCTGGGTCAACCGGCGGTAGCGGACAAGCAGCGCGGCGTTCAGCAACAGGAGAGATGCCCGCGCGCTGTTTCGCTTCAGCCATGCCTTTGCGCCACGCGCCATTCCGGTGTCCTTGCAACCTGCGCAACTTCATCCGCGAAGTGGACGTGCCACCCTGCCCGCAGCAGTGAGGCACGTCGAGCTTCGCCGAGCTAGCCCTTCATCGGGTACAGTTTCAAATGCTGGATCAGGATGATCGTCTTGGCGTCGATGATGCGGCCGTCTGAAATGCCGGCCAGCGCTTCATCAAGAGGCATTTCCAGAACCTCGATGTCCTCGCCCTCGTCGGCCGCGCCGCCGCCGGCCGAGATGCGGTCGGCGGGTGAATAGCGCGCCACGAAGAACCACAGCCGTTCGGTGACGCTGCCCGGGCTCATATAGGGGGAAAACAGCCGCTCGATGTTCTGTAGGCGATAGCCGAGCTCTTCCTCGGCCTCCTTGAGGATGGCGGTTTCGGGATCGTTTTTGTCGAGCAGGCCGGCGCAGGCCTCGATCAGCGGTTCGCGGTGGCCGGTGACGTAGGCGGGGTAGCGGAACTGCCGCACCAGAAGCACCGTCTGACGCTCGGGATCGAAAGGCAGGATCACCGCGCCGTCGCCACGATCGTAGGTCTGGCGAATCTGCGTCTCCCACTGCCCGTCACGCCGGCGATAATCGAGGACGGTCTTCTTCAGGACCGCCCAGTCGTCGGACAGGACTTCCTCCGAGCGGATGCGGATACGATCTTCCATGATGAGCTCCAAGCTGTCGGCGCCATGGCGTAACCGCGAACGGTTTTGCGCGCAACCGAAACGGCGAAGCTTTCACCGCCTCGTGTCTGGTGCCGGCAACTGCCATCGCCTAAATAGCTGCAGTCCCTCTCCGGAGTTTTTTGATGACCGCAGCGCTTTTCCAGCCGATCGCCCTCGACGGCCTGACCTTTCCGAACCGTATCGCGGTGGCGCCGATGTGCCAGTATTCCGCCGAAGACGGCTCGGCCAGCGACTGGCATCTCTATCACTGGATGAACCTGGCGATGTCGGGCGCCGGCATGGTCACCGTCGAGATGACCGACGTCGAACGGCGCGGCCGCATCACCCATGGCTGCCTCGGCCTCTATTCCGACGACAACGAGGCGGCCGCCCGGCGCACGCTGGATGCAGCGAGGCGCGTCGCCGCGCCGGAAACGAAATTCGGTATTCAGCTTGCCCATGCCGGCCGCAAGGCATCCAACCGAAAGCCCTGGGAAGGCGGCGGCCCATTGCAGCCGGGCGAGGATCCCTGGCAGACCGTCTCGGCCTCGGCCATCGCCTATGACACCGGCTGGAATGTGCCGCATGCGCTGGAGGAAGATGAAATCCTGCAGCTTGTCGAGCGCTTCACTCAAGCCGCGAGGCGGGCCGCGCGCGCCGGCTTCGACTTCCTCGAGCTGCACGCCGCGCACGGCTATCTGATCTTCCAGTTCCTGTCGCCGCTTTCCAACCAGCGCACCGACCGCTGGGGCGGCTCGCTGGAAAACCGCATGCGTTTCCTCATCGAGATCGCCAAATCGGTGAGGAAGGCAGTTCCAAACCTGATGCTTGGCGCCCGCCTGTCGGTGAAGGACTGGGTCGATGGCGGCTTCGAGGTCGACGAGGCGATCGAGGTGGCCAAAGCCTTGAAGGCGCTTGATGTTGCCTATATCTGCTGTTCGAGCGGCGGCAATTCGCCGTTGCAGAAGCTGCCGACCGGCGCCGGCTATCAGGTGCATCTGGCCGAAGCGGTGCGCAAGGGCGCCGGCATCCCGACACGGGCTGTCGGCCTGATCGACGATCCCTCGCAGGCAGAGGCGATCGTCGCCGACGGCCGCGCCGACATGGTCGCGCTGGCCCGCGCCTTCCTCGCCGATCCGCGCTGGGGCTGGCGCGCCGCCGCCACCTTCAGCGAGAAAATCCATCCCGCGCCACAGCTCGCCCGCTCGGTGACCACGATGCAGCACTGGACGAAGGGCTGAACAGGCTGCGCCGACGGTGGTCGCGCTGTCGTTCGCCGCGTCGTCTCCGGTCGGCGCGCAATATTGCGAAGGCACGGTGCACGGCCTGTCCAGGCACTACGATCTCGATACCGGCAGCGGGTTTCTCGCCGTGCGCGCACGGCCGAACTCGTCGTCGCGCATGATCGGGCAATTGTTCAACGGCGACCACACGGAATTTTCGACCGCCGGGGCAACTGGTACCAGGTCGAAATCGGCGGACGGACCGGCTGGGCCAACGCCCACTGGCTGCGCAACGACTGCGGTTACTGAGACGAACGATTGCGGTTGCTGAGACGCCAATGCATGTCGCCCAAAAGTGGGACCCGGTTTTGGGACAACGACATGCATTAAACAGAAATCAAAAGCGCGTCGCAAACGCGACGCGACTTTTGGGCGCAGGCTGACGGCCATTTTTGCAACCATATTGGCTGCTTTGCGTTGCGGCCATCATGGATAACAAACCTTTTGAAACCCCGGTCGTGGTCGAACTCGGCCATGTCGGCAAATATCGCCAGATCCGCAGCACCCAGGAAGCGGCGGAGTGCCTGATGACGGTGTGGCCGCTCAATCGCGGCCCGCGCCATCGTGATGCTCTCGACACTTGCCTCAAAGTGCTGGAAGGTTATCGTTCGACGGCCGATGCACGCAGGGCTTTGATCGAAGCGGCCAAGGAATCGGAAGTGCTGGTTCCCGAAGACCGGCTGCCAGACGCCAAACTGCATTGAAGCCCAGATAGCATTGAATAACGGGCCGCATTGAGCGGACGGACGAACCGGAGGATTTCATGGCGAAGCTGACTTACAAGATCGTCGAGCATGACGGGGGCTGGGCCTACAAGGTCGGTTCGACATTCTCGGAGACATTCCCGACCCACCAGGATGCGCTGCGCGCCGCCGAGATCGCCTCGGCCGAACAGCAGATCGCCGGCGCCACGGACGGCATCCAGTATGAGGATGCCGAAGGCAAGTGGCACGACGAACTGGCCGACGGCCGCGACCGGCCGCAGACCGAAGTTTCCGACTGATCTTTGCCCCTCAGCTTTCGCTGCCGGCCGTGGATGCTCGCCTAAGCAATTCCCTAGGGAATTGCGTCAAAACAAACAGGCGGGACATCCTGCCGGTCAGTCGAAGCCGCGGCTTGATCACTTGCCGCAATATTGATCGTTCACGTTGGGCCTCACATTTCCGTAGGGTCCTGACGGGTCGGAGGCGCACGGCCCCGTAGCGCCGCCATAGCCTTGGCTATCGTCGGCATTGATGCTGCCGGTGGTGCTCTGGTCGACCGTCGATGACTGCTCGTTGCCGAACGGCCACCAGCTGTGATGGTTGGAATACGTGCCGTCCGATGACTGCGCCATCGCCGATGTGGCAAGACCGATCGTCAGCACGGATGCTGCAAAAACTTTCCTGTACATTGAATTACTCCGTATCCGCCGCCTTGGGTGCGACACGGGGTAAACCGGATATCAGCCGAATGGTTCAGTGAAATTGTTGTGAGGCTGTGGTGAGGTCTTGGCCGGCGAATGCCCGCTCGGCAATGCGCTTGATGAAGGCGATGACGCGGTCCGGCTCGACGAATTGCGGCATGTGGCCGAGGCCTTCGACCGTCTCGAAATCGAGCCCTTCGATCCTGTCCTTCATCGGCTCCCCATGTATGCGCATGGCGATGACGCGATCGGCTGTCCCGAAGAAAATCCCGGCCGGCATGGCGATCTCTCCATAGCGCTCTTCGATGCGGCCAAGATCCTCTTCGACCGCCACGAAATCGGTGGAGGTCGCATGGAAATGGACAGGCCTCAGCCCGAGCCATCCGCCGCCATCGATCATGTAGTCGGCGGGAACGGCCTGCGGCGAGAAGATGAACTCCAGTGTCTGCCGCGCATATCTGAGGCTTGTCGGTATCGCGACGGTGTAGGCCATGATCCAGCGCCAAAGCCGCGAACGGATATAGAGCAGGCCCGCTTTCTCGCGGACGCCGGCTTCCAGATGGGTCAGCGGCGCCAGCAAGGCCATGCCGGAAATCGCGTCGGGATGTTCCACGGCCAGGGTCAGCGCGACAGCGCCGCCCAGGGAATGCCCGACCACAAGCGGCCTTTCCATCGCGAGCGTTTCAATGAAGCGCCTTATGATATCGGCCTGCTCAGGCAAGCGGCCGGTGGCTCCTTTGGCCCGCACCGAATAGCCCGATCCCGGCCGGTCGAGCGCGATCAGCCGGTAACCGGGGCCGAAGCGGTTGAACAGCGTGTGCCGGAACTGATGAAGCTGGGCGCCAAGTCCGTGCACGAACAGGATCGGCCGTCCCTCGCCCGTTTCGATATAATGGACGCGGCTGCCGTCGATCTCGACGAAGTTTCCGCCGGCCGGCACCAGCCTTTCGGCCTTGGCGGCAATCCAGAGCGTTGCCGCGACCAGGCAGGCTACGATGACGAGAGCCAGCACGGACAGGCTGGCAACAAGCCACAGCAGAATTGATACCAGCATGTTTTCACCCGGGAGCGGACCGGCGCGCACCATCACCCACTGACGAACGCTCGGCAAGGCAGATGGCGGCTTGTGTCGGCATTGCCGCCAGTTCGATGTCGCGCTATCTCAGGCGACCTTCTTTCTGCCTCAGGCGACCTTGTCTGCCAACGGGCCTGTTTGCCGGAGCCTTCCATGCCTGAAATCGTCACTGCCGCCATGCTTGTCATCGGCGACGAGATTCTGTCCGGCCGCACCAAGGATAAAAATATCGGCCACCTCGCCGACATCATGACGGCCATCGGCATCGACCTGAAGGAAGTGCGGATCGTTCCCGACGAGGAGGACGAGATTGTCGCTGCGGTGAATGCCGTGCGCGCCCGCTACACCTATGTCTTCACCACCGGCGGCATTGGCCCAACGCATGACGACATCACCGCCGATTCGATTTCCAAGGCTTTTGGGGTGCCGTGCGAATACGACGCCAAGGCCTATGCCATGCTGGGCGAGAGCTATGCCGCGCGCGGCATCGAATATACCGAGGCCCGCAAGCGCATGTCGCGCATGCCGCGCGGCGCCGACCATATCGACAATCCGGTCTCCGTCGCGCCCGGCTTTCGCATCGGCAACGTCCATGTCATGGCCGGCGTGCCGGCGATTTTCCAGGCCATGCTCGACAATGTCGTGCCGACGCTGAAGGCCGGCACCAAGATGCTGTCGGCCACCGTCCATTGCCCGTTCGGCGAAGGCTTGATCGGCGGTCCCCTGGGCGACATCCAGAAGGCGCATCCCGACACCGTCATCGGCTCCTATCCGAAATATGGCGACGGCAAGTTCTGGACGGAGCTGGTGGTCCGCGCCCGCAGCCAGGAGGCGCTGGATTCGGCACGCAAGGACGTCGAGGCGATGGTGGCCGGCTTCACCGCCGCCAAGTGACCCTGGGTTCGCGGACCATCGCCGGGCCGGAACCAAGCACCGCACTCCCACGTTTTCCCTCGGGCGCAGCACGCGCTGGCAGATTTGAGGGATTTCGCATGCGCTTCAAGACCATCGTCGCCATATTGCAGAACGAACAGGACGCCGAACGCGTGCTCGACTGCGCCATCCCGCTTGCCGACCGGTTCGAGAGCCATCTCATCGGCATCCATGCCGAAGCGCTGCCCGTTCCCTACACCTCGGCAACCGGCTTCCCCGACACCGAGTTCCTGCAGGTCTCCGCCGACATGAACCGCGAGCGCGCCGAGAAATTGCAGGCGCTTTTCGTTCGGCAGATCGAGAATTCCGGCCTTTCCTTCGAATGGCGCAGCCTCGAGAGCTTTTCCGGCGACAGCGCGCTGACGGGTATTTCCAGCGTGCGCGCCGCCGACCTGATCATCGCCGCGCAGCGCGAGACCGGCGGCGACCAGAGCGCCGATGTCGACGCGCTGGTTTACGATGCCGGCCGGCCGGTGCTGGTGGTGCCGCATGAGGGGCCGTTGGTCACCACATTCAAACATGTGCTGCTGGCCTGGAACGGCAGCAAGGAGGCGGCGCGTGCCGCCTTCGACGCGCTGCCCTTCATCATCGAGGCCGAGAAAACCGACATTCTGGTCATCGATCCGCCGGATACGCTGGATGACAACCCGGAAGCCGCCGGCGCCGAGATCGCCGCGGCACTCTCCAGGCATGGCGCAACGGTCAGCGTGTCGGTGCAGAAATCGGGTAATGCTTCGGTCGATGACGTCATCCAGACCCGGATCGCCGAGACCGGAGCCGACCTTCTGGTGCTCGGCGCCTACAGCCATTCCTGGCTGCGTCAGCTTTTGTTCGGCGGCGTCACGCGCACCGTGTTGCGCAGCGTGCCGGTGGCGGCCTTTTTGTCGCGGTAACTCCACAGACTGGCCCCGCCCTTGCCAATGCCCTGACTTTCCAGTTAATTCCGCGCGCATTCCACAATGGTGCGCGCGGAGTGCAGAATGTCCCTTCCCGAAAAAGCCTTTCCGGTCTCCTGGGACCAGTTCCACCGCGATGCCCGGGCGCTCGCCTGGCGGCTTGCCGGCGCCAACAAGGGACAGTGGAAGGCCATCGTCTGCATCACCCGTGGCGGCCTGGTTCCCGCCGCCATCATCTCGCGCGAACTCGGAATACGCGTGATCGAGACGGTCTGCGTCGCCTCTTATCACGACTACACCAGCCAGGGGCAGTTGCAGGTGCTGAAGGAGATCACCCCGGCGCTGCTCGCCGATGATGGCGCGGGCGTGCTGATCATCGACGACCTCACCGACACCGGCAAGACGGCAGGCATCGTGCGCGCCATGATGCCCAAGGCGCATTTCGCCACCGTCTACGCCAAGCCGAAAGGCAGGCCGCTGGTCGACACCTTTATCACCGAAGTCAGTCAGGACACCTGGATCTACTTTCCCTGGGACATGGGTTTTACCTACCAGAAGCCGATCGCCGACGATCACGCAGGCTGATTCGCGCCAGCCCCATTTCTGCCCAGACGGCCAAACCCGCCCCGTTTGCTATGAAAACAGGCACTGGAAGGGACAATATTCTGTCGAATCGACAGCTGTTGGCGCAGTTTGACGGGTCGGTGTGATGTTTTTTACTTTTAAGACTTACACTTGTCGGTAAGATTCATACGGCGGCTAACGATTCTGAGGGCTGGGGTAGCTTTCACTGATGCTGACGACACCGGCGACACACGACCATCTGGCTGAAAGGGTCCGCAAGCTCTTCGGCACTTCGCCTTGTCGCCTGCAGGTTGCCGCTTTGCCATGGCGCAATAACGAAGACGGCGTCGAGATCATGCTGATCACCAGCCGAGACACCGGGCGTTGGGTGCTGCCGAAGGGCTGGCCCGAGGCCAGGGAGCCGCTCTGCGAGGCAGCGGCGCGCGAGGCGGGCGAGGAAGCCGGATTGCGTGGCAAGATTTCGCTTTTCGAGGCCGGTCGTTACTTCTACGCCAAGGCCCTCGCGTCCGGCGAGGAAGTCCCTTGCGAAGTGCTGGTGTTTCCGCTGCAGGTCGAGCACGTTGCCGACCGCTGGAAGGAAAAGCGCGCGCGCACCCGCAAATGGGTCAATGGGGCCGAGGCCGTACGCATGGTCAACGAGCCGGACCTCTGCCAGATCATCGCCCATTTCTGCGCCGATCCCGACAAGTTCGTCGTTAGAGCCTAGCTCACAGCCACCGCTGCATAGTCCTGCGCGCCCGCACCGGTTCTTGCCCCGATTCCGGGCTCGGTGCTTCGCTCCGCGCGCCAGCAATCCGACACTATAAATCCCTCCCCTTCAGGCCAAGCTTAGCCACAGCTTGACATGCAGGCATTTACCTGCATATTGTGTCTTCAAGATGAGTGAGACCGATGGACGCCGACAAGGTTTTCAAAGCGCTGGGCGACCCGACCCGCAGAATGCTGCTCGATCTTCTGTGTGAGAAGAACGGCCAGACGCTCGGCGAGCTTTGCGAAAATCTCGACATGGCGAGGCAATCCGCCACGCAGCACATCGATCTTCTGGAAGCGGCCAATCTGATCAGCACGGTCAAGCGTGGCCGCGAGAAGCTGCATTTCATCAACCCCGTGCCGCTGCACGAAGTCTACGAGCGGTGGGTGCGAAAATTCGAACGGCAGCGGCTGAGCCTGCTGCACGACCTGAAACAAGAACTCGAAGGAGACGACCAATGACCCGGGAAACCACCAGTTTTGTCTACGTGACCTACATCAGATCGACGCCACAAAAGGTGTTCGAAGCCATCACCAGGCCCGATATCGCCAAGCGCTACTGGGGCCACGAAAACGTCTCCGACTGGAAGCCCGGCTCGAAATGGGAACACATCCGCGCCAATGACGAACGGACCGTCGAACTCGTTGGCAAGGTCGTCGAAATCTCGCCGCCAACCCGGCTGGTCATGAGCTGGGCCAACGCCTCGCAGGCCGACGATCCGACCAAGCACAGCCAGGTGACGTTCGCCATCGAGGAATACGACACCATGGTCAAGCTGACCGTCAGCCATGACGAGCTCGAAGCCGGCAGCGGCATGGCCAAGGGCATCAGCCAGGGTTGGCCGGCCGTGCTGTCCAGCATGAAATCCTTCCTCGAAACCGGCACAGGCATCGACCTGTTCGCCAAGCCGAAATCGGCCTGAAGCAACCGCGGAGAACGATGATGACCAAGCACTTTACCGGCGGCTGCGCCTGCGGCGCGATCCGCTATGAGGCTAGCGGCGAACCGATCTTTCAGAACCACTGCCAATGCCTCGATTGCCAAAAGCGCAGCGGTACTGGCCATTGTTCCTATGTGACCTTCGGCCGGCGCGCTGACGTAAAGATCACCGGCGAGCCGAGCACGTGGCGGATGATCGCCGACAGCGGCAATGAAAAAGCCCAGGCCTTTTGCCCGACCTGCGGCACGCCGGTCTACGTAACGTTCGTCGCCATGCCGGAGGTGACGGCTATCCAGGCCACGAGCCTCGATGATCCCGGCCAGTTCGACCCGCAGGCGGTCACCTACACCGTGCGCGGCCACGCCTGGGACACGATCGACCCAGCGCTTCAGCCATTCGAGCGAATGCCTGGATGAACCAGGCAGAGCCCTATCCCTCGGATAGGGCTCTGCGTTCAGCTCAGATCACCAGGCCCTTGGTCAGTTCCAGCGCCTGCCGCTCGAACAGGCGGCGGTAGATGCCGCCCTTCAGCCGGATCAGCTCGTCATGCGAGCCTTCCTCGACGATCTTGCCACGGTCGAACACGAGCAGCCTGTCCAGCGCCCGCACCGTCGACAGACGGTGCGCGATGACCAGCGTCGTGCGGCCAACCATCAGCCGCTCCATCGCCTGCTGGATCAGCACTTCCGATTCCGAATCGAGGCTCGATGTCGCCTCGTCCAGGATCAGGATGCGCGCATCCGCCAGGAAGGCGCGCGCGATCGCCACCCGCTGGCGCTCGCCGCCCGACAGTTTCACGCCGCGTTCACCGACCAGCGTGCCGTAGCCCTTCGGCAGGCCGGTGATGAAGTCGTGCGCGCTGGCGAGCTTGGCGGCATGCTCGATCTCGGCCTGCGTGGCGTCCGGACGGGCATAGGCGATGTTTTCCGCCAGCGAGCGGTGGAACAGGATGGGCTCCTGCTGGACGATGGCAATCTGCGCGCGCAGCGACGCCTGTGCAACCTGGGAGATGTCTTGGCCATCGATCAGGATCCTGCCGCCGCTGACATCATAGAGACGCTGGATCAGCTTCACGAAGGTCGTCTTGCCCGAGCCGGAATGGCCGACCAGTCCGACCCGCTCGCCCGCCGCTATCTCCACCGAAAAGTCGCGGTAGAGCGGCAAGCGATGGCTACCATAGTGGAAGGTGACGTTATCGAAGGCGATGTGGCCATGCGTGATCCGGATCGGCTTGGCGCCGGGCCGGTCCTCGACGCCGAGCGGTTGCGACTGGAAATCGACCAGTTCCTCCATGTCGTTGACCGAACGCTGCAAATTGCGGATATGCGTGCCGATGTCCCTGAGGTAGCCCTGCAGCACGAAGAACGAGGTCAGCACGAAGGCGACATCGCCCGCACTTGCCTGGCCCCAGGCCCACAGCATCAGCGACAGGCCGATTACTGCCGTCCGCAGCACCAGCAGCATGGCGCCTTGCGTCGTGCCGTTGATGGTGCCGCGCACCCAGGTGCGGCTGGTCCGCGCGCGCCATTTGGCGACGACCTTGGCAAGCCGCGTTTCCTCGCGCGTCTCGGCGCCGAAACCCTTGACCACGGCATTGCAGCTCACGGCATCGGCAAGCGAGCCGCCAAGCCGCGTATCCCAGCTGTTGGCGAGCCGTGCCGCGGGCGCGACATAGCCGAGCGACAGCAGCGCCGTCACGGTGATGAACAGCAGCGAGCCGACTGCCACGACCAGCCCCATCAGCGGCCAGAACCAGCCGAGCAGCAACGTCGAGCCGACCAGCATGGCGACCGACGGCAGCAACGCAATCAGGATGGTGTCGTTGAGCAGGTCGAGAGCCCACATGCCGCGCGTGACCTTGCGCACCGTCGATCCGGCAAAGCTATTGGCGTGCCAGTCGGTTGAGAAGCGCTGCACGCGATGGAACGCGTCGGCGGCGACGTCGGCCATCATCTTCAGCGTCAGCTCGACAATACCCATGAAAGCCAGGTTGCGCAGCACCACGCCGGTCAGCGCCAAAGCGATGAGCGCGGAGAACGCCGCCATTGCCGCATTCCACGCGACATCGTCAGCCAACGCACTGCTGGCGACGGCGTCGACCAGCCGGCCGGAATAGAGCGGCGTCAAGACGTCGGCCAGGGTCGACAGCAGGAAGCTGCCCATGATCAGCGAAAGCCGCCACGGCTGGCGCCGCCAGTGGCTGAGCGTGAAGCCAAGAACGCTGCGAAAGGCGCTTGCACGCAGATCGATTCGGAAACGAGCCATGTTGTCATCCGGGCGCAAATCTGCCCGGTCCCGGTAAGGTCTGAAATTGAAAACCGCGCTGGGCAATTCGCCCGGGGCTGCGGAGGTTCGGCATAGGTGGCGGCGCGCCCGATTTGCCGGGTGGCGACCGGCATCGGCAGAAGCCTGTGCTCGACCCGGCATCGGTGCGAAGGACAAACCTTCGCCGGACGCCAGGTGAGACCTAGGCTTCGCGGCCTCGCATTACCATGTGAAATACTGCCATTCGGACCTCCCGCAAGGCACTTGCGGAGCGGTCCTTATAGAGACGCCATGAAGGATCGCCAAGGCCGGGCACGTGGCAAAGCGTAACTGGTCCAACCAGTGAGGTTATCTTGCAACAACAGCCGGTCAACCCCCTCGCTATGCCTCATTCCGGGTTGCGATCGAGGCGCATGTAGCGGCCGTCGATCGATGCCTTGAAGCCCAGCTTCTCGTAAAGGCCATGCGCGTCACTGGTCGACAGGCTCCAGTGCGAGACCGTGCTGAGTTCAGGGTGGTTGATGAGCGCCCGCACCAGTTGCGTGCCAATGCCTTGGCCGCGATGCTGCGGCCAGATGATGATGTCGGCGAGATAGGCAAACACCGTACGGTCGGTGATGGCCCGGCCAAAACCGACTTGGTTCCCATCGATATAGGCCGCGGTGCAGAACGAGTTGGCAAAAGCGCGGCGATGAAACTCATCGCTGCGGCCGGCGCCCCAATAACTCGCCATCAACAGGTCGGAGGTCGCCCGGAAGTCGATCCGTGACATGTCGAAGCTGATCTCAGAGTCGGGCATGGTGCCTCGCAAAGAATGAGGGCGGCCGAATTTCGGTCCGGCCCGTGGTTTGGTTACCGACCTGGCGCGCTTACGGCACCACGAGATAGGCCTTCTGGTCGGCGATCGCGATGGTCACGTCGGTGCCGGAATTGAACTCGACGAAATCGAGCTCCATCCCGTCGCTGAAGATGACGCCGCCCCTGCTCTGCCGCGAAGAAACCACCAGCGGCCGGTCGCGGGTGATGACGCCATGCACAAGCGACACGCCGGTCGTGTTGCTCGGAAACGGTTCGCGCACCGAAAAGAACAGCTGTTCGCCTTCGCGGTCATAGCCTTGCGGCGGCACGGTCGGCACGGAGTTGTCACCATAGGCCGCAGCCAGTCCCGCGGCGCCCGCCATCACCGAGCGTAGCCAGCCGGTAGAGCCGGCGCCCGTGGAGATGATAATGCCGCTCGACGACTGGCGCTCGGTCCTGCCGCCATAGGTCAACTCGTAGCGCGCCGAGACATGCGTCGAGGCGCCGACGAACAGATCGTTGAAAGCGATCAGCCGGCGTCCGTCATTGGAGCGCGCTTCGGCCATCACCACCGCCTGGCGCTTCGCCTTGCCGGCGATCGTCAGGCCGAGGACCTTTTCGGTATCGTCGGCATTCCACGGCAGCAACACGCCGTCGAAAAGCGCCGGGTTCGGGTTGATGCCGATCAGCGGCTGGTACGGGAGGTACTTCGCGGTGTTGGACACCAGCCCGTCCTGACCGAGCGCGATCACCGCGTCGGAGCCGAATTCGAACTGCGGGACCAGTTCGCGGTCGAGCCGCAACTGTTTGAGGCCTTGGGGAAGCGAACCCATCACCCGGTCGAGCGCCTGGTGATAGACGTCATGCGCCGCCTTGACCGGGTCGAAATTCATGCCGGCCTGCCGGAGATAAAAGCGCGCCTGTCCCTGCGTGTTGAAGCGCGTCGTCAGCTCCTCCAGCTCGGTCTTGCGGGTGACGACGATCACCCGGTCGATCGGCCTGCCGCTCTGGTCGCTTGCCACCCGAGCTTGCCTTTCAGGACCCGGCTTTCGGAGTGGAAAGCTGGCTGAGCGCGCTGGTGAGCATATCAGGCGTGATCGACAGATTGCCGACCGAACCGCCCTTTTCCGCCCAGGCCTTGAAGGCCATCGCCGTGAGCACGTGCGCCGGCGCCGACGAATAGACGGTGAGTTCGAGCTGTTGGGCCTTGGCTTCCGCCTCGGCAAGCGTCAGCTTGTTGCGCGCCTCGGTATCGACCAGCAGCTTGTTGCGTTCGGCAAGCTCGATTTCGGTCGCCAGCTCGCTCTGCTTGATCTCGCGCTCCTTCTCCACGCCCCAGGCACGGCGCCCATAGATCGCGGCATCGGCCTGGCGCTGCAGCGCCTCGCGATATTCGGTCTGGAGCGCCTTGCGGATCTCCGGCGTCGGCTGGACCGAGGTGATGTGAACCTCCTCGATCGACAGGCCGGCGGTCGCGGCAATCGGATCGTTGCGCAGGAGTTCGGCGAGATTGCCACCGAGCTTGGTCACCTCGGCCAGCGCCTGTTCCAGCGTCATGCTCGAAACCACCGCGCGGGCGCGGCTCTGTATCGCCAGCACCAGGCGCTCGGCGATCTTCTCCCGGCCGTCGCCGACGACGTCGGCACGGCTGAGCTTGGCGCTGAAATCAAAACCTTCGGCTGCCTTGAGTGGATCGATGATGCGGTAGCTGACCGACCCCTGGATTGCCAGATCCTGGAAATTCGCCGTCGTCTCGGTGAAGATGAAGGGGTTATCGAGCGACGTCACCGGCACCATCGCTATCGTGGTGCCGAACGTGCCGTACCAGAAGGAGATGCCGCGCCCCTGCTCCCTGATCTTGCCGTTCTTGAAGCGCAGGATGTGATACTCAGGTGTTTCCTTGAAATAGCTGATAAACATGCGTCCCCCCAAGGTTCTTCAATTTAATCAGAGGTTTAGCCGCGATCCCTGAAACGGTTGGTGATGGGATAGCGGCGGTCGCGGCCAAAATTCTTCCGGGTGATCTTCACACCCGGCGCCGCTTGCCGGCGTTTGTACTCGGCAATGTAGAGCAAATGTTCGACGCGCGTCACCGTCGCCCGGTCGTGGCCGCGCGCGACGATGTCGTCGACGCCCATTTCGTTCTCGACCAGGCATTCCAGAATGTCGTCCAGCACCGGATAGGGCGGCAGCGAATCCTGGTCGGTCTGGTTCTCGCGCAATTCCGCCGACGGCGCCTTGTCGATGATATTCCTGGGGATCACCTCGCCTGAGGGACCGAGCGCGCCCGGCGGCACATGGCTGTTGCGCCAGCGCGACAGCGCATAGACCTGCATCTTGTAGAGGTCTTTTATCGGGTTGAAGCCGCCATTCATGTCGCCATAAAGCGTGGCGTAGCCCACCGACATCTCGCTCTTGTTGCCCGTGGTGACGACCATCGAGCCGAACTTGTTGGAAATCGCCATCAGGATCGTGCCGCGCGCGCGGCTCTGTAGATTCTCTTCGGTGATGCCTTCCTTGGTGCCTTCAAAAAGCTGCGCCAGCGTGTGTAGGAAACCCTCGACCGGTTCGAAGATCGGCACGATGTCATAGCGGCAGCCAAGCGCACGGGCGCAATCCTCGGCATCCTTCAGCGAATCCTCCGAGGTATAGCGGTAGGGCATCATCACCGCCCGCAGCCGCTCCTCGCCGAGCGCATCGACGGCCAATGCGGCGCAGATCGCCGAATCGATGCCGCCGGAGAGACCCAGCACGACGTTCTTGAAGCCGTTCTTGTTGACGTAGTCGCGCAGGCCGAGCATGCAGGCGCGGTAGTCCGCCTCCTCGCGCTCGGGGATTTTCGACATCGGCCCTTCCGAGCAGACCCAGCCGTCGAACTCTTCTGCGTTTTGCGCGCCTGCGGCGACGCGGTTGCGCTTCCAGGTGGTGACGTCGACAGTTTCCTCGAACTGGCTCATCTGGAAGGCGAGCGTCTTGTCGGCGCCGATGGCAAAAGAGGCGCCGTCGAAGATCAGCTCGTCCTGGCCGCCGATCTGATTGGCATAGATCATCGGCAAACCGGTCTCGATGACCTGGCGGATAACGACCTGATGGCGCACGTCCATCTTGGCGCGGTAGTAGGGCGAGCCGTTCGGCACCAGCAGGATTTCCGCGCCGCTCTCGGCCAGGGTTTCACAGATGCCGACGTCGCCCCAGATGTCCTCGCAGATCGGAATTCCGATGCGCACACCACGGAAGTTGACGGGTCCCTGAGCCTCGGGCCCGGCCTGGAAGACGCGCTTCTCGTCGAACTCGCCATAGTTTGGCAAATCGAGCTTGTAGCGCTCGGCGAGGATCTTGCCGCCATCGGCGACGATGATCGAATTGTGGGTGCCGCTCTTGCGCTTCAGCGGCGTGCCGATGATGACGCCCGGCCCGCCATCGGAGGTATCCGCGGCAAAATCCTGAGCGGCCTTCTCGCAAACCTTGAGGAAGGCCGGCTTCAGCACCAGATCCTCCGGCGGATAACCGGCAAGGAAAAGCTCGGTGTAGAGCACGATGTCGGCGCCCTGGCGGGCGGCATCCGCCCTCGCCTCGCGCGCCTTGGCAAGGTTGCCGGCGACATCGCCGACCGTCGGGTTGAGCTGGGCAACGGCGATGCGCAGAATATCGGGTGCGGTCTTCTGGGTCATCTGTGCGGTTTAGCGCGGCAAATTTGCCCGAGCAATGGCGTTCGTTTGGACCAATTCGGTGATCAGTCGTCGCCCATATATTCGCGCAGCGATTGCGGCGAATGGTTCTCTCCGATCGACATCGCCAGAATGCGCGAAATGTGCCGGCGCGGCAGGCCGGTTTCCTGCGCCCATTTGTTGATCTGCGCCTGAATCCTGTCGAGATCCCTCTTCGACGTCGGACTTTCGGCGATGTCGAGGCCGGCGTCACGCAAAACCGCGACCATATCGGCCGAGATGACGAAGGCGTCCCAATGCAGCCAGCGCAGGAAATACTGGCCGGTGTTGCCGCCAAGCCGGCTGCCATGCTTGCCGAGATACGCCATCAGCCCGACCTGGTCGTCGTCAGGCCACTCCGCGAGGAATTTGCCGAAACCGCCATGTTCCTTCGACACACGCTCAACGAAGGCGGCGTTGTCGCGGACGGATTTGATCTTCTGCGGGTTGCGCACGATGCGTTGATCAGCCGTCAGGTCGTGCCAGAAGTCATCAGGTTGAAACAACAGCCGTTTCGGCTCGAAATGGAGAAACGCGTCCTCGAACCCGGGCCATTTCTGTTCGATAACGCGCCAGACGAAGCCGGCGGCAAATACCCGCTCGGCCATCGTCGACAGGATGCGATCGTCCGTAATGTCGGCAACGGCAGCATTGTCAGGCGCCGGCCCGAGCAGCGAGGTCAGCACCGCGTCGCCGCCTTTGCGTTTTGCAGCACGGGCGCGAATCTTCGCGAAATCGGGCATCCTGCATCCTCGCGCCGCGCTTTTGACGAAACGCCATCTTCCTATATGCAAACAAGGCTGCCAAGCCGACGCTTTTCCTATGGAGACATCCATGCACAAGACCGTGCCAGAACTTGCCAACCGCTGGTTGAGGCGAACGCCTGAAACCCTCAGCGAGCTCGAGCGGCGGGTGTTGCAGAGCACTGTCGACCGCAAGCCCATCTCGCAGGATATCAACGACAGCCTCACCGGCCTTCAGGGCGCCGGCGACCGGATCGCCGATGCCATTGCCCGCATCGGCGGCTCGTGGACGTTCATCCTGTCCTTCATTGCTTTCCTGGTGCTGTGGATCGGCGCCAATTGGTGGCTGCTGGGACGAGACTCATTCGATCCCTACCCCTTCATCTTCCTCAATCTCGTGCTGTCGATGATCGCCGCCCTGCAGGCGCCGGTGATCATGATGTCGCAGAACCGCCAGGCCGCGCGCGACCGCATCGACGCCGCGCATGACTATGAGGTCAACCTCAAGGCCGAGATCGAGATCATGGCTCTGCATGAAAAGCTGGACGAACTGCGCCACAGCCAGATCATCGGCGTGCGCGAGGACATTGCGCGCCTGGCCGAACAGGTGAACCGCATAGACGAAAAACTGTCGGGCCGGCAAACCTCTCAATGACCGGGATCGTCCATCACCTCATCGAGCAATACGGGTTGATCGCGGTTTTCCTGGGCTGTGTCGCCGAAGGCGAAAGTGCGGCCATCCTCGGCGGCTTCTTCGCCCATCAGCATGTCTTCATCCTCTGGAAAGCTTTCCTCGCGGCCGCCATTGGCGCCTTCGTCGGCGACACGTTTTTCTTCGTCCTCGGCCGCAGCTTTGCCGACCATCCCAGGGTGCTGAAACTGAAGGCGAGGCCCGGCTTCAACCACGCCTACCGTCTCGTCTCGTCCCATCCCAACATATTCGTCCTGTCCAACCGCTACATCTATGGCCTGCGCCTGGTCGGCGGCATCGCGGCCGGTTTCGCCAGCATTTCGGTAGCGCGCTTCGTTATCCTCAACGCGGTGTCGTCGCTGGTCTGGGCGGCTTTGTTCTGCGGCATCGGCTACGTCTTCGGTCTCGGCGCCGAGCAGATGATAGGCAAGGCACTGCTCCATCACGAACGGCTGCTGATCGCGCTTGCCATAGGTCTGGGTGTCGCCATCCTTGCCTGGCTCATCGCCCGCACCGTCGCCGGCAGGGAGCGCGCCAAGGACGCCCGCGACAGCGAAACCACATCGTAAGGTTCAGTCGTCGTCCTCGACCAGAGCCCGGTCGCCGCGATCGAGGATCAGCGGGATGATGAGATCTTCCTCGTCGGCCAGATGCCGCTTCAGCATGGCGATCAGCCGGCTGTTCTCGTCCGCATAGGCGTCGGCGGCGAAGCGCTGCCTGTCCTCGCTCTCCTCGAGCGTGCGGATGAAGGCGTTCGCCGTCTCGGCGTTGCGCTCCAGCCCCTCATGAATGGTGTGATGGTCGGCATCGAGGATTTCGAAGCCGCGCTTCAGGCGCGGCTCCGCCTTGGCGAAAGCCGGGAAATATTGGTAGTCCTCGACATTGTGGTGACCGTCGAGATTGCCGAGGAAATGGTTGAGGCGTGGCGCGAACCAGCGCGCGAAATCCGGCGCCGCCAGCCTGCCTTCGCGATAGTCGCCAATGCCGTTGGTGAGCATGCCGCCCAGCTCTCGGAACATGTCGTGCCGCTGCAGCCACATGTTTGCCATGCCGTGGATGTTGGCGTGGCCCTGCCACGTCTCGCGCGGATATTTTTCCGCCAGCCAGCGCAGGTCTTCCGGCAGGCCGGCTCTTTCAAGCAGCAGAAAATTGGCTTCCACGACGTCAGTCTCCTTTGGTGACTAACATATGGGAGCGTTCAGATCAGATCGGTAGTCCCGTGATGCGCTCGATGAGGGCGATTCCCCAGACGCCGGCGACGATAACAACCGAAATCAGCACCGCCAGCGAGCCGCAGTCCTTGGCGAGCTGGATGTCGACGTTGAACTCGCGACTGAAGGCATCGCAGGCTGCCTCGATGCCGGTGTTCAGCACTTCGACCATGATGAGCAGCAGCACCGCGCCGATCAACAGCGCGTAGCCGCGCCACGAGACCGAGACGAACCAGCCGAGCGGCAGCGCCAGCACCAGCAGCATCAGTTCCTGCTGAAATGCCCTTTCGCTGGCGGCGAGCTTGCGAAAGGCTCGCACAGAATTGAAGTAAGCACCGATCAGCCGCTGCATGCCGCATCCCCTTCGAATCACCGGCAGGGGATATCGCAATGGCTGGATGAAGGGAATAAGGCAGGCGCCGCAAAATCACTCCTCCGCAACCTTGGTCGTCGGCGTCGACTTCTCGAACTGCGGCAGTCCATCGTCGATCGTATAGTAGTCGCCCTTGTCGCCGACAAAGATGTGGCATTGGCCTTGGAGCCCGGTCGGGTTGTCGAACGATCCGGCCAGAACTGAGACATAGGCATCCTGACCCGGCTTCCAGAACAGCACCGAGCCGCAGATCTTGCAAAAGCCGCGCTTGGCAAAGGAAGACGATTCGTACCAGCTGATGTTGTCGGCGCCGGTTATCGTGATGTCGCCGTCGGCGACGTTGGTCGCGGCGTAAAAATGCCCGCTCTGCTTGCGGCACTGCGAACAGTGGCAATAAATGACGCCGCGCAACGGCCCTCGCGTCTGGAAACGCACTGCTCCACACAGGCAAGATCCGCTGTGGTTGTTGCTCATCCCTGCCTCCACCGTCCATCGTTCACGGCTTCGCCGCTGGCCGAGAGGATTTCAGTTGTGCCGCAGCCGGGCACCGGCAAATGCGACATGGGGTGGGCGTGTTCGGACCTGACCTCAGGATCTTTGCAAACCATTTCTGCAGCCTGCGGTAGAACGGACGCGTTACCTGGCGGCACATTAAGGAAACTTTAGCGCCGGCGCATCTATGGTCGTTGCCAAGCGAATGTCGCGATTGGGGACGTGTCTTTCGCAGGATGATCCGAAATACGGCTGGCACTCTCCGGTCGGCGGCATCTCGCACGGTCTGCGATGGTTCCCAGAGGCAGAGTGAACAGAACATGCAGCCGGCAGCCGTCCAGACCGACCGAAACAGCGACATTGCAACAGCCGTTGTGGCGACCATGCGTCAGCTCGGCGTGCTTGGCCTGCCGCGCAATTACGAAATCTTCTACGAAGCACTGAAAGGCACCAATCGCGAACTCGGCCTGGCCGTCGTCGCGCTGGGCAACCAGCCGACGCAGGACGATCTCGACCGCATCGGCCGCGCTTTCTTTGCCCAGCATCACGGTCCCGGCATTGTCGAGCAGGCGCGCGACGTGCTGGCCAGGGAACTCGAGGACATCGCCTTGCTGCTGCGCAGCGAACGTAGCCATATCGAGAAATACGGCAAGATCCTCGATGAGACATCGAGTGGCCTCGCCAACCGCAGCCTGCTTTCGCAGGATCTGCTGCAGAAGGTCGCCAGCGCCATGGCGGCGGCCACCAACTCGACCCTCGACCACGGCAAGCAGGTTGCAACCACGCTGAGCGACAAGACGGCGGAATTGGAGAGCGTTAAGTCGAAGCTTGAGGAGTACAAGCGGCTCGCCGACACCGACCCCTTGACCCATATCTGGAACCGCCGCGCCTTCGACAAGCAAATCACGGCGATTTACACCTCCAACAAGGGGATCCTGTTCAACGCCCTGATCCTTGCCGACATCGACCATTTCAAGGGTGTCAACGATCGCTACGGCCACCCGGTCGGCGACAAGATCATCCAGATCGTCGCTGAAATCTTCCAGACCAGCATCCGTGAAGACATGTTCGTAGCCCGCACCGGCGGCGAGGAATTCGCGCTGATCGTCGAGGGCGCCAGCGAGGATACCACTTACGAGATCGCCGAACGCATCCGCGTGCTGATCGAACAGACGCCGTTCACCAGCAGCCAGACCGGCGCCAATTACGGCACGGTGACCGTTTCCATGGGCATCTGCATGGCTTCCGAAGCGGAAAGCCCGGAGGATCTCTACACCAAGGCGGACCGGGCGCTCTACCGCTCCAAGGTTGGCGGGCGCAACCGCGTCACCCGGCACTCGACAATGGCCGGCCGCACCGGCAAGAACTGGCTGCTATACAAGAAAGACTGACGCTTCGGCGTGCAGCCAATTCCCGGGCACGGGCAAATTTATCGGATCCCGCCTCTTTCCATATGAATTTTCGTGGACTATATTTTCCATGGAAAGAGAGAGGCCATGTCTGTTACACAACCCAATGCTGCCGCCCCTGATCTGACCGCGAAGGCGGCCGAAAATGCGGTTCTGACCAAGGCCACGCTGCGCGCCGCCGAACTCCTGGATATAACCGCCAGGGTGCTTGCGTCGATCATCGGCGTCTCGGAAGCCACGGTTTCACGCATGCGCAGGCAGGAATTCCTGCTGGAGCGCGGCACCAAGCCGTTCGAACTCGCGGTGCTGTTCGTGCGGCTGTTCCGTTCGCTCGACGCCATTGTCGGCGGTGACGAGACGATAGCCCGGGCATGGCTGAAGAACGCCAATACCGCGTTCGATGGCAGCCCGCTTGAAAAGATCCTCACCATTACCGGGCTTGTCGATGTCATTGCCTATCTGGACTCCCGACGCGCTCTCGTCTGAAGCCGTCCGGCTCGACGGCAAATACTGGCGCATGGTCGAGGCGCAGCACCGCGTCTCGACCCTGAAGATCGTTGACACGCTGGACGAACAGGCGCTGCTCGAGGATCTGATCGAGGAGACCAAGCCGCAGATCCCCATGGAATGCAGGCATCTCCACTATCTGCTGGCGACGCCCTTCCGCTACGGCTCGATCTATCCCTACGGCTCGCGCTTCCGCCGCGCCGGCCGCACTCTGGGGGTCTACTACGCGGCGAAGACGATCATGACGGCGGTCGCCGAAATGGCCTTCTACCGCCTGCTGTTCTTCGCCGATTCGCCCGACACGCCATGGCCGCACGACGCCGCCGAATACACCGCCTTCGCCGCCGCGATCCGTACCGACAAGGCCATCGACCTGACGCGGCCGCCGCTCGACCGCGACCGGGCCCATTGGAGGCATCCGACCGACTATGCCGCCAGCCAGGCGATTGCCGATGTCGCTCGCGAGGTCGGGCTGGCGGCGATCCGCTACCGCTCGGCGCGCGATCCGAAGGGCACCAATGTAGCGCTGCTGACATGCCGCGGTTTTGCCAAGGCCAAGCCGCTGGAGCCGCATACCTGGCGCATCCGGCTCGGCTCGTTCGGCGTCCAGGCCATCTCAGAATTTCCGGAGAAGCGGATCGAGTTTTCCAGAACTGCCTTTGCCAACGATCCCCGGCTCAACGGATTGCGCTGGGAACGCGGGCGTTGATCAAAACGAAAAAGCGCCGGATCTCTCCGGCGCTTTCCACTTCAATCTGAAAACGGGTTCAGCCGTTGGCCGCCTGCTTGTGCTGCACGGGATGGCTCTTCTTCAACAGGTCGGAGACGAGGAAAGCCAATTCGATCGCCTGGTCGGCGTTGAGGCGCGGGTCGCAATGGGTGTGGTAGCGGTCCTGCAATTCCTCGGCGGTGATGGCGCGGGCGCCGCCGGTGCATTCGGTAACATTCTTGCCGGTCATTTCGACATGGATGCCGCCGGGATGCGTGCCTTCGGCGCGATGCACCTCGAAGAAGGTCTGCACTTCCTTGAGGATGCGGTCGAACGGGCGCGTCTTGTAGCCGGCAGCCTCGATCGTATTGCCGTGCATCGGGTCGGACGACCACACGACGCTGCGACCTTCCTTCTGCACCGCGCGCACCAGCTTCGGCAGATGGTCGGCGACCTTGTCGGAGCCGAAGCGGGCGATCAGCGTCAGCCGGCCCGGCTCGTTCTCCGGATTGAGCAGGTCGATGAGCTCCAGCAAGCCGTCCGCTGTCAGCGACGGACCGCATTTGAGGCCGAGCGGGTTCTTGATGCCGCGGCAATATTCGACATGCGCATGGTCGGGCTGGCGGGTACGGTCGCCGATCCAGATAATGTGGCCCGACGTTGCGTACCAGTCGCCCGAGGTCGAATCGACGCGGGTCAGTGCTTCTTCATAGCCAAGCAGCAGCGCTTCGTGGCTGGTGTAGAAGTCGGTCTCGCGCAGCGCGTAATTGGTCTCGGAGGTGATGCCGACGGCCTTCATGAAGTCCATCGTCTCGGTGATGCGGTTGGCGAGCATGCCATACTTCTCGCCTTGCGGGCTGTCGGAGACGAAGCCCAGCATCCAGCGATGCACATTCTCCAGGCTGGCGTAGCCGCCTTGGGCGAAGGCACGCAGCAGGTTAAGCGTCGCCGCCGACTGGCGGTAGGCCATTTCCTGGCGGGCCGGGTCGGGAATGCGCGACTTCGGGTCGAACTCGATGCCGTTGATGATGTCGCCACGGTAGCTTGGCAGCGTCACCTCGCCCTTGGTCTCATTGTCAGACGAGCGCGGCTTGGCGAACTGGCCTGCGACACGGCCGACCTTCACCACCGGCTGCGCGCCGGCAAAGGTCAGCACCACCGACATCTGCAGGAAGACGCGGAAGAAGTCGCGGATGTTGTCGGCGCCATGTTCGGCGAAACTCTCGGCGCAATCACCGCCCTGCAGAAGGAATGCGTCGCCGGCAGCGACAGCCGCAAGCTGCTTCTTCAGCTTGCGCGCCTCACCGGCAAAAACCAGCGGCGGAAAGGTGGCGAGCTGGGCTTCCGTGTTCTTCAGCGCGGCGAGGTCCGGATAGGCAGGAACCTGCTTGATCGGCTTTGCTCTCCAAGAATTCGGCGACCATTTCGTCATCGCTGCACCCAAACGCTCTTTCCAGCAGGCTTTTGCCCGCCATTCCCGCCCCATATGGGGATGGCGGCTCCATACACGAAGCCGATTTCCTATTCTAGACCGGAATTCAAGCGCTGGCGAATGGTAGCCGGCGGGCTATGCGGCCTTCTCCACCAGCCGCGCCAACTGCGTCATGACGACAGCCGAGCCCGCCAGGCGCTTTTCCGCCGTCGGCCAGTCGCGGATGAAGACCACGCTGTGGTCGGCCCTGATCTTGGCCAGCGAGCCCTGTTCGCCGATGTACTTGACCAGCCCGACCGGGTTCGAAAACTCGCGCTTGCGGAAGTGGATGACGACGCCCTTGGGGCCGGCATCGAGCTTTTCGACATTGGCCCTCCGGCAGAGTGCCTTGATGAAGACGATCTTGAGCAGATGCTTCACTTCCTCCGGCAGCGGGCCGAAGCGGTCGATCAGCTCGGCGCCGAAAGCATCGATCTCCTCGGTGCTTTCGAGATCGCCAAGGCGGCGGTAGAGCGCCAGCCTGAGCTGCAGGTCCGGCACATAGCTTTCCGGGATCATGACCGCCGTGCCCACCGCGATCTGCGGCGACCAGCCGCCATCCTGCACCTCACCGGAATCCTTCACCTCGGCCACCGCCTCCTCCAGCATCTGCTGGTAGAGCTCAAAGCCGACCTCCTTGATGTGTCCGGATTGTTCTTCGCCGAGTAGATTGCCGGCGCCCCTGATGTCGAGGTCGTGGCTGGCGAGCTGGAAGCCGGCGCCAAGCGTGTCCAGCGATTGCAGCACCTTCAGCCGGCGCTCGGCGGTGTCGGTGAGCTTGCGATTGGCCGGCAGCGTGAACAACGCATATGCCCGCACCTTGGAACGGCCGACGCGGCCGCGCAGCTGGTAGAGCTGCGACAGGCCGAACATATCGGCGCGATGGATGATCAGCGTGTTGGCGGTCGGAATGTCGAGCCCGGATTCGACGATGGTGGTCGACAACAGCACGTCGTACTGGCCGTCATAGAAGGCGTTCATGATGTCGTCGAGTTCGCCCGGCGGCATCTGGCCATGGGCCACCGCCACCTTCAGCTCGGGGACGGATTCGCGCAGGAAATCATGGATTTCGGCGAGATCGCTGATGCGCGGAACGACATAGAAGGAATGGCCGCCGCGGTAGCGTTCGCGCAGCAGCGTCTCGCGGATGACCAGCGGGTCGAAAGGCGAGATGAAGGTGCGCACCGCCATGCGGTCGACCGGCGGCGTGGCGATCAGCGACAGTTCGCGCACGCCGGTCAAGGCAAGCTGCAGCGTGCGCGGGATCGGCGTCGCCGACAGCGTCAGCACGTGGACGTCGGTCTTGAGGTCCTTCAGCCGTTCCTTGTGCTTGACGCCAAAATGCTGCTCCTCGTCGATGATCAGCAGGCCGAGATTCTTGAACGAGATCGCCGACCCGAGCAGTGCATGGGTGCCGATGACGATGTCGACCTGCCCCTCGGCGATGGCTTTCTTGGTTTCCGCCAGTTCCTTGGCGCCGACCAGCCGCGAGGCCTGGCCGACGCGGATCGGCAGGCCGGAGAAGCGCTGCGAAAAAGTCTTGAAATGCTGGCGCGACAACAGCGTCGTCGGCACCACGACCGCGACCTGGAACCCTTCCATCGCCGCGATGAAGGCGGCGCGCAACGCCACTTCGGTCTTGCCGAAGCCGACATCGCCGCAGATCAGCCGGTCCATCGGCTTGCCGGCGCCGAGATCGTCCACGACGGCATCGATCGCGCCCTGCTGGTCGTCGGTCTCCTCATAGGGAAAGCGCGCCGAGAATTCGCCGTAAAGCCCTTCCGCCGGCACCATGGGCGGCGCGGTACGCATCTGGCGCTCGGCGGCAATGCGGATCAACTGTCCGGCCATGTCGAGCAGGCGCTTCTTCAGCCGCGCCTTGCGCGACTGCCAGGCGCCGCCGCCGAGCTTGTCCAGCGTCGCCTCGGCTGTGTCAGAGCCGTAGCGCGACAGAAGCTCGATGTTTTCCACCGGCAGGAACAGCCGGTCGTCGCCGGCATAGTGGATTTCCAGGCAGTCATGCGGCGCGCCGACCGCCTCGATGGTGCGCAGGCCGATGAAGCGGCCAATGCCGTGATCGGCGTGGACGACGATGTCGCCGGCCGACAGCGACGAGGCCTCGGCGATGAAATCCGACGCGCGCTTCTTGCGCTTCGAGCGGCGGATCAGCCGGTCGCCCAGAATGTCCTGCTCGGCGACGACGACCAGCTGTTCGGTCTCGAAGCCGGATTCCAGCGGCAGCACGGCGAGTACCGCCTGCCCCGGCTCGAGCTTTTCCGCCTCGGCCAGCGTCGCCACCGGCACGAGATTGCCGAGATGGTGCTCGGCCAGGATCTGGCCCAACCGGTCGAGCGAGCCTTCGGTCCAGCCGGCGACGATGACCCGGCGGCGCGCCGCGCGCTCGTCAGCGATGTGTTTTACGACGACATCGAAGACGTTGATGTTTGGGTCAGCCCGTTCCTCGGCAAAGCTGCGGCCATGGCGCGAGCCGCCATGGAAGACCTTCTTGGCCCCGACATCGGGCGCGTCGAAGGCGGTGAAGTCGATGGCTTCGCGCGGTCCGAGCGACGCCACGAGGTTTTCCGGTGAGAGATAGAGCAGGTCCGGCGCCACCGGCTTGTAGGGCACGGCGTCCTTCAACGCGGCGTCGGCCTGTTTGCGGCGCGCTTCGTAGTGGTCGAGGATTAGCGTGTGACGCTCAGCCAGCGCTTCGTGCGCCAGATGGTCGAAGATGACAGGCGCATCCGGCAGATAATCAAACACTGTCTCCAGCCGCTCGTAGAACAGCGGCAGCCAGTGCTCCATGCCGGCAAAGCGCCGCCCTTCGCTCACCGCCGCATAAAGGCCGTCGTCGCGCTGCGGCGCGCCAAAGGCTTCGATATAGGAGCGGCGGAAGCGGCTGATGGTTTCGGGGGTCAGCGCCACTTCACTCATCGCCTGCAGCGCCATCGACTTGCGCTGGCCGGTGGTGCGCTGCGTGGCGGCGTCGAAGACGCGGATCGATTCCAGCGTGTCGCCGAAGAAATCGAGCCGCAGTGCTTCCGTCCAGCCGGGTGCGTAGAGGTCGAGGATGCCGCCGCGCACGGCGAATTCGCCGATACCGCGCACCGTCGGCACTCGCTCGAAGCCGGAAATCTCCAGCCGGGACACCAGCGCGTTCATGTCGATTTGGTTGCCGGGCTTTGCGTGGAAAGTCTGCGCTTCGACCAGATCGGTCGGCGGAATGCGCTGCAGCAGCGCATTGGCAGTGGTCAGGATGACCGCGCGATGCGGCTTTTTTGCCAGCGCGATCATTGCCGTCAGGGCGTCGAGCCGCTTGGCGGCGGCATCGGAGCCTGGCGAAACGCGGTCATAGGGCAGGCAATCCCAGGCCGGCAACTCCAGCACCGGCAGGCCGGGGGCGGCAAAGGTCAGCGCCTCGATGATCGACGGCAGGCGCTGGCCGTCGCGCGCCACGAACAGCACCGGTTTGTCAGGCGCAATCTCATGGATCGCCTGCACCAGCGCAAAGGCTTCGTAGCCATCGGCAACGCCGTCGACGATGAACTGGCCGGCACGGCCTTTCGGCAGACCGATTTTGGGAATGAGGCTCATGGTTGCACGTTTAAAATGTCATGGTCCGGCGCGATGCCAGGATCTTTTGCAGGACGGCACAGTCGATATTCCTGGGAACCGGGCGTTCGCCGGTGACCATGGGCAGGAATTCGGTGTCGGGGATGTCGAGGAGCCTTTCATATTGGTCGATTTCATCGCCGGTCAAGGCGCCGATCTCGTTGTCGGCAAACGTACCGAGGATAAGGTCCATCTCGCGCATCCCGCGATGCCAGGAGCGGAACAACAGCTTGCGGCGCCTGATATCCAGCCCCTCGCTTGATCGTTTCGTCCCGGTCATCGTGCCGCATCCTTGCTTGGTGCGGCGCATATAGCGTGGATAGAGGGCGGTGTCAGCCTTGCAACGCACGGGTGGGCGGCTAAACATCCCTGGTGTGAAGAACACTCCTGACAACGCTGGTGCCGGACACCGCCCGCACTTCACCCTCCCCCTTGTGGGGAGGGTCGGCGAGCACGCTTCGCAAAGCGAAGCGAGTGAGACGGGGTGGGGGTGCGGCGCTGACCTACCGACTTCCTCGAAAGTTAGCCGCGCACCTACCCCCATCCCGCTCCGCTTCGAGGATCGACCCTCCCCACAGGGGGGAGAGTGAAGCCATGCGCCCCTCCCTCCTCGACCCTCTCTTCGTCCCGATCACTTCGCTTGCCGGCGTCGGCCCCAAGGTTGGCGCTCTGATCGAGAAGGTGGTGGCGGCCGATCTCGGCGAACGGCCGGCGCGCGCCGGCGACCTGTTGTTCGTTCTGCCGCACACCGTCATAGACCGCCGCAATCGTCCCGGCATCGCGCTTGCGCCGGCCGGCGCCATCGTCACGCTCGACGTGCGCATCGACCGCCACCAGCCGCCGCCGCGCGGCAACCGGTCGGTGCCTTACCGCGTCTATGCCCATGACGACACCGGCGAGATCGGCCTGATCTTCTTCCACGCCCATGCCGCCTATCTCGAAAAGGCGATGCCGGTGGGCGAGCATGTCGTCGTCTCCGGCCGCATGGAGTGGTTCAACGGCCGCCCGACCATGGTCCATCCCGACCATATCGCCCTGGTGAGCGAGGCGGAAACACTGCCGCTGGTCGAACCGGTCTATCCGCTGACCGCCGGCCTGTCGGGCAAGGTGCTGCGCCGCGCCATCGGCCAGGCGCTCGGCCGGCTGCCGGAATTGTCGGAATGGCAGGACGGCGCCTTCATGCGCAAGCAGACTTTCCCCGCCTTCGCCGACGCGCTCGCCCGCATCCACTATCCCGCGGACCCGATCGATGTCGCCATCGAGGGGGTGGCATGGCGCCGCCTTGCCTATGACGAGCTTCTCGCCGGCCAGGTCTCGCTGGCATTGGTGCGGGCAAAAGTGCGCCGCCTGTCGGGCCGGCCGCTCATCGGCGACGGTCGCATCGTTGAGAAACTGCGCGCAGCCCTGCCCTATTCATTGACCGGCAGCCAGGAATTCGCGCTTGCCGAAATCAATGCCGATCTGGCCGACCCCGAGCGCATGCTGCGCCTGCTGCAAGGCGATGTCGGCTCCGGCAAGACGGTGGTGGCGCTGCTGGCCATGGGGCGCGCAGTCGAGGCCGGTGGCCAGGCGGCATTGATGGCGCCGACCGAGATCCTGGCGCGCCAGCATCTGGCGACGATCACGCCTTTGGCCGAACAGGCCGGCCTGCGCGTCGCTATCCTGACCGGCCGCGAAAAGGGCCGCGAACGCACTGAAACGCTATCAGGTCTCGCCAGCGGCGAGATCGACATCGTCGTCGGCACCCATGCGCTGTTCCAGGAAACGGTGACCTATCACGACCTCGTCTTTGCCGTGGTCGACGAGCAACACCGCTTCGGCGTCCACCAGCGGCTTGCCATCACCGCCAAGGGCGACGCCCCCGACATGCTGGTGATGACGGCGACGCCGATCCCGCGCACTCTGGTGCTGACCGCCTTCGGCGACATGGACGTCTCCAAGCTGACGGAAAAACCGATCGGCCGCCAGCCGATCCGCACCGTCACGCTGCCACTGGAACGGCTGGACGAGTTGGTCGGTCGCATGCTGGACGCGGTTGCCGACGGCCAGAAGATCTACTGGATCTGCCCGCTGGTCGAGGAATCCGAAGAGATCAAGCTGATGTCGGCCGAGGACCGTTTTGCCTCGCTGCAGCCCTTGTTCGGCGATCGCATCGGCCTCGTCCACGGCCGCATGAAGGGTGCCGAAAAGGACGAGGCGATGCGCGCCTTCAAGGCCGGCGAAACCCGCATCCTGATCGCCACCACCGTTATCGAGGTCGGCGTCGACGTGCCGGACGCCACGATCATGGTCATCGAGCATGCCGAGCGTTTTGGCCTGGCGCAACTGCACCAGCTGCGCGGCCGCGTCGGGCGCGGCGACAAGCCTTCTTCCTGCGTGCTGCTTTACAAGGACCCGCTCGGCGAGACGGCAAAGCGCCGGCTGTCGGTGATGCGCGAGACCGAGGACGGTTTCCTGATCGCCGAAGAGGATCTGAAGCTGCGCGGCGAAGGCGAATTGCTCGGCACCCGCCAGTCCGGCACGCCGGGCTTCCAGGTGGCGCGCATCGAGGTGCACGCCGACTTGCTCGAAGCAGCCCGCGACGATGCAAGGCTGATCCTGTCGCGCGACCCGGAACTACAGTCTGAGCGCGGCGAGGCGCTGCGCCTGCTGCTCTATTTGTTCGGCCGCGACGAGGCCGTACGGCTCTTGCGCGCCGGCTGAGCGCCCTCGGCGATCAGCCCGCCAAGCGGCGGGTTGGCGAGATCTCCGTCGATCGGCTGGCCGTTCATCGTCACCATTTTCGGCTTGACTTCGGGCGCCACCAGCCCGGCCGAGACGATCAGCCTGGCGCCGTCCTCGATCGTCATGTCGAGCAGCACGATGTCGGATTTCGGCACGTACATCAGGAAACCGGTGGTAGGGTTCGGCGTGCACGGCATGAACACGGCGATCATCGGGTCGCCTGCATGGTCGAGCTTCTGGTTGATCTCGGTTTCCTTCTCGCTGGCGACGAAGACCAGCGACCAGACGCCTTTTCGCGGATATTCGACCAGCCCGACCTGGCGGAACATATCGCCCTTGTTCGACAGCACCGTCTGGAAAATCTGCTTCAGCGAACCGTAGATGCCGCGCACCAGCGGCATACGGCCAAGCAGCCGTTCGCCGAAATTGACGATGGCGCGACCGACGATGTTGGCGGTCATGAAGCCGATCAGCGTGATCAGCACGAGCGCCACGATCAGGCCGAAGCCGGGCACCGGAAACGGCAAATAGGTGTCGGGGCTGTAGCGCGCCGGAATGTACGGCTTCACCCAGGAATCGACCCAGCCGACGAACGACCAGGCGATATAGGCGGTGATCGCCAGCGGCGCGCAGACGATAAAGCCTGTGAGGAAATAGTTCCTCAGCCGGGTCATGCCGGAAGTTCTGGGAGCATCGGACATGGTTCACCGGGGATGCGGGTTGCAGCGCCACACTAGTGAAGCGGACGGCGCTTTGGAACTGCGAAGTTTTTTAGACCCCCGATGAGCGCCGACTACTCCACGGTCACCGATTTCGCCAGATTGCGCGGCTGGTCGACGTCCGTCCCCATGAACACGGCGGCGTAGTAGGCCAGCATCTGGATCGGCAGCGCATAGATGATCGGCGAGATGATTTCCGGCACGTCAGGCAGGATGATCGTCTCCATCGTCTTCAAGCTCACCTGAGCCGCGCCCTTGGCGTCGGTGATCAGGATGATCTTGCCGCCGCGCGCCGCCACCTCCTGCATGTTCGACACAGTCTTTTCGAAGATGCGGTCATGCGGCGCGATGACGATGACCGGCATGTTTTCGTCGATCAGTGCGATCGGGCCATGCTTCAGTTCGCCCGCGGCATAACCCTCGGCATGGATGTAGGAGATTTCCTTGAGTTTCAGCGCGCCTTCCATGGCGAGCGGGAAATTGGTGTCGCGGCCGAGATAGAGCACGTCCTTGTAGCGCGAGATTTCGCGCGCGATGCGCTCGATCTGCTCCTCGAGCTTGAGCACCTGGTTGGCGTAGCGAGGCGCCTCCGAAAGAGCGCGCACCAGCGTCTTTTCCTCGTCCTTCGAGATCGTGCCGCGGGCCACACCCGCACGCACCGCCAGCGAGGCCAGCACCGAAAGCTGGCAGGTGAAAGCCTTGGTCGAGGCGACGCCGATCTCCGGCCCGGCCAACGTCGGCAGCACGACGTCGGATTCGCGCGCCATGGTCGATTCGCGCACATTGACGATGGCGCCGATCTTCATGCCCGCCTTGCGGCAATAGCGCAGCGAGGCCAGCGTGTCGGCGGTTTCGCCGGACTGCGAGATGAAGAAGGCAGCATCATCAGCCGATAACGGCATTTCGCGATAGCGGAATTCCGAGGCGACATCGATGTCGACCGGCAGCCGCGCATAGCGCTCGAACCAGTATTTGCTGATCAACCCCGCGAGATAGGCGGTGCCGCAGGCCGAGATCGCCAGCCGGCCGATCTTAGCGAAGTCGAACGGCAGTTCCAGCGGCTTCGACACGCCAGAGACGAAATCGACATAGTGCGCCAGCGTATGCGAGATCACTTCGGGCTGTTCATGGATTTCCTTTTCCATGAAATGGCGGCGGTTGCCCTTGTCGACCATGAAGCTGGTCGACAGTGATTGCTGGCGCTTGCGGGCAACCTCTTTGCCGTCGATGTCGAAGATGGTGACGCCATCGCGGCGCACCACCGCCCAGTCGCCGTCTTCGAGATAGGTGATGGAATTGGTGAACGGCGCCAGCGCGATGGCGTCGGAGCCCAGAAACATCTCGCCATCGCCATGGCCGACGGCCAGCGGCGGGCCATTGCGGGCGCCGACGATGAGATCCTCGTCGCCGGTGAACATGATGGCCAGAGCAAAGGCGCCTTCCAGCCGCTTCAGCGCCTGGTGCGCCGCCTCGATCGGCTTCAGCCCTTTGGCAAGCTGCCGCGCCACCAGATGCGCTACGACCTCGGTATCGGTCTGCGACGAGAAGGAATAGCCGTCGCGGATCAGCTCATCGCGCAACTCGGCGAAATTCTCGATGATGCCGTTGTGAACGATGGCGACGCCGTCGGAGAAATGCGGATGGGCGTTGGTCTCGTTGGGCACGCCATGTGTGGCCCAGCGCGTGTGGCCGATGCCGATCGTGCCATCGAGCGGCTCGTCCTTCAGCCGGCGTTCGAGGTTGATCAGCTTGCCTTCGGCGCGGCGGCGGCCAAGCCGGCCATGCTCGATCGTGGCGACACCGGCCGAGTCATAGCCGCGATATTCCAGCCGCTTCAAAGCATCGACGATGAGCGGCGCGACTTGGCTCTGGCCGACAATTCCGACGATACCGCACATGCGCCTGCCCCCGATTCACCTGGAAAACCAGTCCGATGGAAAACCAGCGCTATCTAGGGATTGCCGGCCCGCCGCGAAAGTCACTTTGCGTTTCGTCTGCTGTAACGGAACGCTTCTCAACCCGATGCACCATGACACACCGCTCTTGCAATCCGGTTACCGCAATTCCTCGGTTGTTCAATTGCTTCGGCGGTTAATGGCCGGTGCCGGCCTTTTTCTTCGCCGCTGCGGCAGACGCGAAGCGCTCGCGCAATTCCTTGCCCTTGCCGGGAATGGTCTTCTGGCGGGCGCGGCCGAAGGCCAGCGCATCGTCCGGCACGCTTTCGGTTATGACGCTACCCGAGGCGATGTAGCCGCCCTTGCCGATCGTAACCGGCGCCACCAGCGACGAGTTCGAACCGATGAAGGCGCCCTCGCCGATGTCGGTGAAAAACTTCGAGTAGCCGTCATAGTTGCAGGTAATGGTGCCGGCGCCGATATTGGCCCCCGCGCCCACACGGGCATCGCCGATATAAGTCAGATGATTGACCTTGGCGCCCTCCTCGATGACCGCCTGCTTGACCTCGCAGAAATTGCCGACCTTGGCTTTCTCGCGGAGATCGGCGCCTGGCCTGAGCCGTGCGAACGGACCGACGTCGCAATTGGCAGCGACGGTCGCGCCTTCGATGTGGCTGAAGGCGTGGATCTTGGCGCCGCCGGCGATTTTCACGCCCGGGCCGAACCAGACATTGGGCTCGACGATGGTGTCGGCGCCGATTTCGGTATCGTGCGAGAAATACACGGTGTCCGGCGCAATCAGCGTTACGCCCGACAGCATCGCCTCGTCCCGACGACGCTGTTGCCAGATGCCTTCCGCCTGCGCCAGCTCGGCCCTGTTGTTGATGCCGAGCGCGCTCTCGAAGCTCGTTTCGGTGGCGACGACATCGAGCCCTTTCGCACTGGCGATCTCGACGATGTCGGTGAGATAGTACTCGCCCTTGGCGTTCTTGTTGCCGACCTTGTCGAGCAGTTCGAGCGCATGAGCGCCGGCCAGCGCCATCATGCCGGCATTGCAGAAGCCGATCTTCTTTTCCTCGGCGGAGCAGTCCTTCTCCTCGCGGATGGCGGTGAGCTTGCCACCTTTTTCGATCAGCCGGCCATAGCCGGCCGGGCTGGGCGGACGGAAACCGATCACCACGACGGCCGCGCCATCGGCAAGCTTTTGCCGCGCGGTCACCAGGGCTTCAGCATCGATCAGCGGCGTGTCGCCGAACATCACGAGAATATCGTCATAACCCTTTGATATCGCATCGCGCGCAGCCCGCACGGCATGCGCAGTGCCGAGCCGCTTCTCCTGCACGAAGGTCTCGGCCTTGGGCGCGAATTTCGCCGCCGCCTTGCGCATATCATCGGCGCCATGGCCGATCACCAGCGCCTGGCTGCGGGCGCCGGCGGCCTCGGCCGCTTTCACCACATGGGCGACCATCGGCAGTCCGGCGATCTGGTGCAGCACCTTCGGCGTCGCGCTCTTCATGCGCGTGCCTTCACCGGCGGCGAGGATAACGGACAGGCAGGATCTGGTTTGCATGTTGGGAGTTTCCGAGGACCGAGATTCGTTGCAGTCTTAGCACCGGAGGCATCGCGGTCCAATGCGGCTGAATTTCGGTAGAAACCTAACAAAGACCCTTGGCGGTCGTCAGGTAAGTATGGTCATCCGCAGGAGACAGAAAGTGCTTTGGGGATGAATACCCAGATTTCGTTCCCGCGAGCTGTCAGTTGGGCCTTTCGGTCCGATTTCGACAAACGGCGGCGATTTGAGTTGGAGAATTCGCCTGCTTTTGACGAGATTGTAGAGCGAATATGCAAGGAAGCCGCTTCAAGAAAGATAGATGCGTCTGTAAGGCCCGGGAACCGAGCCGAATTATTCGGGTGTCATCGCGCTGGGTTTTGTTTGCGGGTTAAGCCAACGACCTTTGACATTTTCTTTAATAGCCCCACGGGTTTGCGAGCTCAGTATCTAGTTCATCCTGATCTTGGACAGGCGGCAAACTGCGTGTTGATCGCGGCTCTCAGATTGCTGTTGCTTGATGCCTATAAGAAGGAATCGCTACCGATTGCGCATAAAAATTGGTCAATCGACAACTCCATCGACGCAACATCGGCAAGGATATGGCGATACGAGTTGGTCTCTACCGCACCCAAACACGATCTTAACATCCCAGGGTGGGACGGACATGGATAGTCCGCCCCAATGGGAGAATGCTTAGTTGTAAATGGTGCGTGGATCGACTCGGATGGCCAGGAGGTAGTCATTCCGGAGAAGATCGGACGGCGATTTGAAGTGCACAGAAGCGGATATTCCTAGGGTCAAGCCCAGCACCTACCCCAGCCGGCCCAGCACCGGAAAATTCTCCAGCAGCCAGTAGGACACCGTCTGCACGCCGCCGGTGAGAAAGAACACCCCGGCGACGACCAGCAGCGCGCCGATGACTTTTTCGACGCGGCCGAGATGGACGCGGAACCTGCCGAGGAAGCGCATGAAGGCGCCGGAGAACAGGGCAGCAATCAGGAACGGAATGCCGAGGCCAAGCGAATAGGCGGCAAGCAGAAGAGCGCCCTCGCCCACCGTCTCGCGGCCGCCGGCCAAGGTCAGGATCGGCCCCAGCACCGGGCCGATGCACGGCGTCCAGCCAAAGGCGAAGGCCAGCCCCATGACATAGGCGGCGACCATGCTGGCAGGCTTGCCCTGCGACTGAAAGCGCGCCTCGCGCGACAGAAGTGGTATGCGCAGGATGCCGAGGAAATTCAGCCCCATCAGGATGATCAGCACCCCGGCCGCCATCGCCAGCGGCTCCTGCCAGACGCGCAGCCAGTGGCCGATGGTCGAGGCGCCGGCGCCAAGCGCCACGAACACGGTGGAGAAACCGAGTACGAAGGCGAGCGAGGAATAGATGAGCGCGCCGCGGGCGCCGGCCTTGGCCGTGACGCCGGCACCGCCACCGCGAAAGTCGTCGACCGACACGCCGGCCATGTAGCAGAGATAGGGCGGCACCAGCGGCAGCACGCAAGGCGACAGGAACGAGATCGCCCCCGCTCCGACCGCGCTGACATAGCCGATGTCCAATGGCATTCCAGAACTCCAGATTCCTTGGCGCCGATATAGCGACGCAAAATCGTGTTCGCCAATCACCATCGTGTGGAATTTGGCTACAGATACGATCCGGCCGGACGAATTGTTGTCGGCCAATCCCAAGTTGACCAAGCCGGGGAAGAAATATCCCTCGCCGAACGTTCACAGAGCGAAGCCGCGATTTCTGCGCGCTTCGTCGGATCACCAGGGAGATTTCCATGAAAACGATCACCGTCGGCCTGGCCGCCCTTCTGCTCAGCACCGCCGCATCCTTCGCCGCCGAAGCGTGGAAGGAAGCCGAAGTCGGTGGCACCAAGATCTACACCGATGCCAATGGCATGACGCTCTATACCTATGACAAGGACGAGAAGGGCAAGACCAACTGCTATGACAAATGCGCCACCAACTGGCCGCCGCTGAAGGCCGAGGATGGCGCCAAGGCGGACGACGAATGGACCATCGTCGAACGCACCGACGGCACCAAGATGTGGGCCTATGACGGCAAGCCGGTCTACACCTTCATCAAGGACAAGAAGGCCGGTGACATCACCGGCAACGGCGTCGGCGAAGTCTGGCACATCGTCAAGGCCGACTGATCGTCCGAACCTCTATCCCGCACCCCATCGGCGGGACTCGGCTGGCCGCCGGCTCCAAGCGACCCGGCGACCAGTTCGGCATTTACGGGCAGCACGAACTGGTCGCGGCGCCTTTCCCGGTGGCTCGAAACACGAACCCTCCCAGACAAAAATTTTGTGATCTTCTCCATACACTCTAAGAGTGTATTGCGGCACACGCCTCCGCATTTTGGCCGCTTGCCCTTGACCGATCGCAAAAGCGCGGCCATGTGAGCGACCAATTGAATGCGTCACGCAGCGGAATTCTTCTGCCGCCCCACAGCTGATATGAGACCTCATGGACGTCGTCGTCGTCGAATCGCCGGCCAAGGCAAAGACAATCAACAAGTATCTCGGCAAGAACTTCAAGGTTCTGGCCTCGTTCGGCCATGTCCGCGATCTGCCGGCCAAGGATGGTTCGGTGCGTCCCGACGAGGATTTCGCCATGTCCTGGGCGGTCGACACCGCGTCCGGAAAGCGTCTCACCGACATCGCCAACGCGGTCAAGGATGCCGATGGCCTGATCCTCGCCACCGATCCGGATCGCGAGGGCGAAGCCATTTCCTGGCACGTGCTGGAGGTGCTCAAGCAGAAGCGCGTGTTGAAGGACAAGCCGGTCAGCCGCGTCGTCTTCAATGCCATAACCAAGTCGTCGGTGCTGGAAGCGATGGCCAATCCGCGCCAGATCGATGCACCATTGGTCGATGCCTATCTGGCTCGCCGCGCACTCGATTATCTCGTCGGCTTCACGCTGTCGCCGGTGCTGTGGCGCAAATTGCCGGGCGCCCGTTCGGCCGGCCGCGTCCAGTCGGTGGCGCTGCGCCTGGTCTGCGACCGCGAATCCGAGATCGAGCGCTTCATCCGCGAGGAATACTGGCAGATCGCTGCCCTCCTCGGCACGCCACGTAACGACAGCTTCGAGGCGCGGCTGACCGCGTTCGAGCGCAAGAAGCTGCAGAAGCTCGACATCGCCAGCAAGGCGCAGGCCGACGATATCAAGGGCATGCTCGAAGGCGCGACCTTCAAGGCTCTGTCGGTGGAAGCCAAACCGACAAGGCGCAATCCTGGCCCGCCCTTCACCACTTCGACGCTGCAGCAGGCGGCATCGTCGGGCCTCGGCTTTTCGGCGACGCGCACCATGCAGGTGGCGCAGCGCCTCTATGAAGGCATGGAGATCGGCGGCGAGACCACCGGCCTGATCACCTATATGCGAACCGACGGCGTGCAGATGGCGCCGGAGGCGATCGACGCCGCCCGCGACACCATCGCCAAGGAATTCGGCCCAAGATACCTCCCGGAAAAGCCGCGCCAGTACACAGCCAAGGCCAAGAATGCCCAGGAAGCGCACGAGGCGGTCCGCCCGACCGATTTCATGCGCACGCCGGCTTCGGTCAGGCAGTATCTCGATTCCGACCAGCTGCGGCTTTACGAGCTGATCTGGAAGCGCGCCATCGCCAGCCAGATGCAGTCGGCCGAGATCGAGCGCACCACGGTCGAAATCGAGGCGGTCAATGGCGCCCGCACGGCGGAGCTTCGCGCCGTCGGTTCGGTCGTTCGCTTCGACGGCTTCATCGCCGCCTACACCGACCAGAAGGACGAGGACGCCGAAGACGAGGAAAACCGTCGCCTGCCCGAGATCCGTGCCGGCGAGCAGCTGGCCCGTCAGGCGATCAATGCCACCCAGCACACCACCGAGCCGCCGCCGCGCTATTCCGAGGCGTCGCTGATCAAGAAGCTGGAAGAGCTCGGCATCGGCCGTCCGTCGACCTACACCGCGATCCTGAAGACGTTGGAAGACCGTGACTACGTCAGCATCGACAAGCGCCGGCTGGTGCCGCAGGCCAAGGGCCGGCTGCTGTCGGCTTTCCTCGAAAGCTTCTTCGAGCGTTATGTCGAATATGACTTCACGGCCTCACTCGAGGAAAAGCTTGACGAGATTTCCGACGGCAAGCTCGCCTGGAAGGACGTGCTGCGCGACTTCTGGAAAGACTTTTCCGGCGCGGTCGCCGACATCAAGGAACTGCGCGTCACCGACGTGCTCGATGCGCTGAACGAGGAACTGGCGCCGCTGGTGTTCCCCGCGCGGGAGGATGGCTCGAATCCCCGCATCTGCCCGAAATGCGGCTCCGGCAATCTGTCGCTGAAACTCGGCAAGTTCGGCGCCTTCGTCGGCTGCTCCAACTATCCGGAATGTTCCTTTACCCGCCAGCTCGGCGACGCCGCCAACCCGAATGGCGAGAATGGCGGCGGCGAGGACGGCACCAAGGTCCTCGGCAACGATCCCTACACGGCAGAGGAAATCACGCTGCGCTCAGGCCGCTTCGGTCCTTATATCCAGCGCGGCGACGGCAAGGAAGCCAAGCGCTCCAGCCTGCCCAAGGGCTGGACGCCCGACTCGATCGACCATGAAAAGGCCTTGGCGCTGCTGTCGCTGCCGCGCGATATCGGCAAGCATCCTGAATCCGGCAAGATGATCTCCGCCGGGCTTGGCCGCTATGGTCCATTCGTTTTGCATGATGGCACCTATGCCAATGTCGACAGCATAGAGGATGTGTTCTCGATCGGCCTCAACCGCGCTGTCACCGTGATCGCCGAGAAGCAGCTGAAGGGCAAGGGCGGCCGCAATGGCGGCACCGCGGCGGCGCTGAAGGAACTCGGCGACCATCCCGATGGCGGCGGCAAGATCGTCGTGCGCGATGGCAAATACGGGCCCTATGTCAACTACGGCAAGGTCAACGCGACACTGCCCAAGGGCAAGGATCCGCAGTCGGTGACCGTCGAGGACGCGGTGGCGCTGATTGCCGAGAAGGAAGCCAAGGGCGGCGGCAAGAAGCCGTTCCGCAAGGCGGCAGCCGCCAAGGCCCCCACAGCCAAGAAAACCACTGCCAAAACAACCACTGGCAAGAAAACCACAGCCAAGAAGTCGGCGACCAAGAAGCCGGCGGCGAAGAAAAAGGGATAGCAGAGTGGCGCGCAGGATCACCGGTAGAAGCCACGGCGATCCGCGCACCGCCGACACGAGGGCCAAGGTCAAGGACGACTACAGGCCGTCGCGTGACGAAATCCTGCGCTACATCGCCGAGAACCCCGACCGCGCGGGAAAACGCGACATCGCAAAGGCGTTTGCCTTGCGCGGCGACGACCGCATTTGGCTGAAGGACATCCTGCGCGACCTGCAGGACGAAGGCATCCTGACCAAGGAGCGCAAACGGCTGGCCCGTGTCGGCGCCTTGTCGCATGTCGCCGTACTCGACATTTTTGGCCGCGATGGCGACGGCATCCTGCTGGCGCATCCTGCCGAGCCCGTAGGCACCGGCGAACCGCCCGTCGTCTCGATCCGCGTCTCGCGCGGCGGCAATGGCCCGCAGCCGGGCATTGGCGACCGTGTGCTGGCCAAGACCTTCCCGACCGACGATGCGACCGGGCCTGCCTATACGGGCCGCGTAATGAAGATTTTCGAGAAGCGCACCGATGCCGTGCTGGGCGTCTTCCGTATCCTGAGGGACGGCACCTTCCGAATCGAGCCGGTCGAACGTCGCCAGCCCGAACTGATCGTCGACAAGGAATTCCAGAACGGCGCCAGGAACGGCGACCTTGTCGAGGTCGAGCCGGCGCGGGCCTCCCGGTATGGTTTGCCGCGCGCAAAAGTGCTGGCGGTGCTGGGCTCGCTGACCAGCGAAAAGGCGGTCTCGATGATCGCCATCCACGCGCACGACATTCCGCATATCTTCCCGGCCGACGTCATCGCCGAATCCGAGGCGGTAAAACCGGCGACGCTTGCTCACCGCGAGGACTGGCGCGACCTGCCGCTGGTGACCATCGACCCGGCCGACGCCAAGGACCATGACGACGCCGTCTTCGCCACGCCCGACCTCGACGAGAAGAACCCCGGCGGCGTGATCGCCACAGTGGCGATCGCCGATGTCGGGGCCTATGTCCGCTATGGCACCGCACTCGATCGCGAGGCGCTGAAACGCGGCAATTCTGTCTATTTCCCCGACCGCGTCGTGCCGATGCTGCCAGAGCGCATCTCCAACGACCTGTGCTCGCTGCGCGAAGGCCAGGACCGTCCCGCGCTTGCCGTGCGCATGATTTTTGCCGCCGATGGCCGCAAGCTGCGTCACACCTTCCACCGCGTCATGATGAAATCGGCGGCAAAGCTCGCCTATCCGCAGGCCCAGGCCGCGATAGACGGCCTTCCTGACGACAAGACCGGCCCGATCCTCGATACGGTGCTGAAGCCGCTGTGGGACGCCTACGCCATCCTCAAGCGCGGCCGCGATGGCCGCCAGCCGCTCGAGCTTGATCTGCCGGAGCGCAAGATCCTGCTCAAGCCGGACGGCACCGTCGACCGCGTCATCGTCCCGGAGCGGCTCGACGCCCACAAGCTGATCGAAGAATTCATGATCCAGGCCAATGTCGCCGCCGCCGAAACGCTGGAAGCGAAGAAGCAGGCGCTGGTCTACCGCGTCCACGATGCGCCGTCGCTGGCCAAGCAGGAATCGCTGCGCGAATTCCTGCAAACGCTCGGCCTGTCGCTGGCGCGCGGCGCGCAGATGCGGCCCGCCCAGTTCAACGGCATTCTCGAGCGCGTGCGTGGCGCCGACAATGAGGGGCTGGTCAACGAAGTGGTGCTGCGCTCGCAGAGTCAGGCCGAATATTCGCCCAAGAACATCGGCCATTTCGGCCTCAACCTGAAGCGCTACGCGCATTTCACCTCGCCGATCCGCCGCTATGCCGATCTGATCGTGCATCGCGGGCTGATTGCCGCACTTGGGCTCGGCCCTGGCGGGCTGACGCAGGACGAAGAGACGCGGCTGGAAGACTTCGCGGTGCTGATCTCCGGCACCGAGCGCCGCGCCATGGCGGCCGAGCGCGACACCGTCGACCGGCTGATCGCTGCCTACCTCGCCGAGCGCATCGACGACCGCTTCGACGCCCGCATTTCGGGCGTCACCAAATCGGGACTATTTGTCCAATTGCCGCAGTTTGGCGCAGATGGCTTCATCCCGGTGTCAAGTCTGGATGGCGATTACTATATATATGACGAAACCGCGCGATCGCTGTTCGGAGAACGCACCGGCAAGGGCTATCAGCTTGCCGACCGCGTCGAGGTTCGCCTGATCGAGGTGGCGCCTATGGCCGGCGCGATGCGTTTCGAGATGCTGACCGACCCGAAGCCCCTGCCCGGCTCCAAACGGTCGTTTCACAAGGCAAAAGGCCGCGCCCGCGCGTCGCAATCGCGCCCGGGGTCGCGCGGCAGGAGACGATAATGGCAAGCGAAATGGGAATCCAGAAGCAGGTTTTCGGCGGCGAACATCATTCGGGCCGAGTCGCCCGCCCGCTGTGGACGGCGATGAAGCGCGGCGCCCTTGGCCGCTGCCCGCATTGCGGCGAAGGCAGGTTATTCGCCGGCTTCACCAAAAGCGTCGACAAATGCGCCGCGTGCGGTGAGGAGTTCCACCACCACCGCGCCGACGACCTGCCCGCTTATCTCGTCATCGTCATCGTCGGCCACATCGTTCTCGGCGCCTTCATGGGCGTCGAGGCGACGTCGACGCTCTCCATGTGGCAGCACATCGCCATTTGGGTGCCGTTGACCATCGTGCTGTCGGTCGCTCTGCTGCAACCGGTCAAGGGCGCCGTCATCGGACTGCAATGGGCGCTCTATATGCACGGCTTCGGCGGCGAAAAAGACGGCACCGAGCCGCATCCCGGAACCTAGTTTGCGTCAGGGCAATGTCGCCTGGCGCAACATGCCGACCGTGAAAGGCCACTTTCGTTTGCCAGAAGTTTCCGCTAGGTCCTGCGCATGGAAGGTATGACCAAGGCGGAAGTCAGCAGGATGGACCGTGGTGCAGCCGCCCACAGCGGCCTGCCCATACGCCCGCGCGATGCCGCCACCCTGATCCTGCTCGACCGCGAGGGCGACGAGATTCTGGTGCTGATGGGCCGGCGCCATGCAGGCCACGCCTTCATGCCCGGCAAGTTCGTCTTTCCCGGCGGCCGCACCGATTCGGCCGACAGCCGCATTGCCGTTGCCACCCCATTGCTTCCGGAGGAAGAAGCCAGGCTGACCGCCGGCGTCGGCCGCATCAGCCCGTCGCGGGCCCGTGCCATCGCGCTCTCGGCCATCCGCGAGACTTATGAGGAAGCCGGCCTGCTCATCGGCCGCAAAGGCTCGTTCGCAACCGACAAACGCGACTGGCAGGGCTTTGTCGAGCACGGCGTCCAGCCTTCGCTGGCGCCGCTGCGCTTCATTGCCCGCGCCATCACCCCGCCCAATCGCGTGCGTCGTTTCGACACCCGCTTCTTCAGCGCCTGGCGCAGCGATGTCGCCGTGGAACTGCCGGGTGGCGGCCCGACCAATGAGCTGGAAGAACTGGTCTGGCTGCCGCTCGCCAAGGCCAGAGAGGCCGATATCCCCGACATCACCCGAACGATCTTGCAGGAGCTGGAGACGCGGCTTGCCGGCGATCCGCGCCTGCGACCCGGTGGGTCCGTGCCGTTCTACCGGCTTGTCCGCAACCGCTTCGTTCGCGAAATTCTTTAGAGCAATTCCAGGAAAAGTGTGACGCGGTTTTCCGTCCGGAATTACGCAATATCAAACAGACAGAGTAATCAGGCATCCCATGACGGTCGATACCCAGCAAGAGGGCGACGAGCGCGTACATTGGCTACCGATGATCGCCGCGATCTCGTCGATCAGCGTCGTCGGCATCGCCATAGGCCTCGGCATGCCGCTGCTCAGCGTTATTCTCGAGAGCCGCGGCCACTCGGCATCGATGATCGGCCTCAACACCGCGGTCGCCGGCCTCGCCTCGATCGCCGGCGCCCCGCTGGCCACGCCGCTGGCGATGCGCTTCGGCGTCGCCTGGACGATGATCGCCATGATCGCCGCCGGCGCGCTCGCCTTTGTCGGCTTCCACTTCGCGCCGGACTTCTGGATGTGGTTCCCACTACGCATCGTGCTGCACATCGCGCTGACGGTGCTGTTCATCCTGTCGGAATTCTGGATCAGCACCTCGGCGCCGCCGCGCCGGCGCGGCCTGGTGCTCGGCATCTACGCCACCGTGCTGTCGCTCGGCTTCGCCGCCGGGCCATGGATCTTCGCCCATATCGGCAGCACCGGCTTCTTGCCGTTTGGCGTCATCATCGTCCTGGTCGCGCTGGCCGCAATCCCGGTGCTGGCCGCACGCAATGAAAGTCCCACAATCGTGGTTGACGGCGAAACCAGCAACTTCCTGCGCTATATCTGGCTGGTGCCGACAGCGACCGCCGCCGTGCTGGTGTTCGGCGCTGTCGAGACCGGCGGCTTTGCGCTGTTCCCCGTCTATGGCAACCGCATCGGCTATTCCGAGGCGGATGCAGCCCTCCTGCTCACCATGATCGGCCTCGGCAACGTGCTGTTGCAGATCCCTATCGGCATGATCAGCGACCGCGTCTCAGACCGCCGCTATCTGCTTTTGGCCTGCGCCACGGTCGGACTTGCCGGCACCATCTTCATGCCGTTCTTCGCCGGCAATTGGCACCTGATGGCGGCGCTTCTGTTCGTCTGGGGCGGCGTGGTGGCCGCCATGTACACGATCGGCCTTGCCCATCTGGGCTCGCAGCTGTCCGGCCATGAACTGGCCTCGGCCAACGCCGCCTTCGTGCTCTGCTACGGCGTCGGCATGGTGCTTGGCCCGCAGGCGATCGGCATCGGCATGGATGCCTTCGGGCCCTCCGGCTTCGGCTGGTCGCTCGGCCTGTTCTTTGCCGCCTATATCGCCTTGGTCAGCGCCAGGCTGATCCGCAAGATCTGGTAGCCTGTCCGTCGCCAGCCTGCGCAATCCTGACGGGATGTCGCCGCTGCTGACAGAACCGTGTCAGGAGACCTCAGCTAAAAGGGTGTCCCAAAAAACCCGAGTTTGAGGATACGGCGATGATCGACAGCGGCTTTGAAACCACATCTCTGCGCATGACGCTTCTGCTGCTTGTCAGCTTCCAGGCCCCGGCAGCCGATGTCGACCGCATCATGGACGCCGTGGTCGCGATCGCGCCGCTGGCAATGGGCAAATACGACCGCAACGCCTATCAAACGGCGCACGGCATCGAACGCTACCGACCGCTGGAAGGTGCAGCCGCCGGGGTCGAAACCGAACTGCGCCGCCGCCCCGGCACCGTCGAGGTCTCGTTCGAGTTGCCCGACGACCAGGTGCTCGCCGCCCGCGTCGTCGAGGCGATTTTCCAGGCGCATTCCTACCAGGAGCCGGTGATCCGCATCCAGCCGATCCTCGCCAGCCGCTCCAAGGGCCTGGACGACCGCGCCAATCCGAATCGCTGGTGGAACACGACCGGGGACTGGAAGAAAGCGCTTCCAGTTAAGGAAGAAGCCTAGAAATCCGGCCCCGCTGAGGGGAAGCACCGGCCTTACCTTCTCCCGTTGTGAGGTGAGAAGCGGTCCGTAGCGGACGAAAAGCCAATTGCGTGGTTTTCGAGATTCGAATGCCTTGAGCCTGCGAAGAGTTGGCGCGGGTGACCAATCCACCCTGCCGAACCAGCGCCGCTTCGCAGCGTCGCGGCATTCGCCGGCCTATAGCCATGCTGTCCGTCTCATCCTCAGCCTCCATCGGGCCGATGATAAAACCGGACAACTCATGTGCTACCTAATCCGGACAACTCATGTGCTTACGACACAGGCAAGGCGTCGGGCTTGACTTTCCGGGCACGTTCTTTATGTGTCGCGCCAAGTTTCCCGCGTCCGGGTGTTTTCCCCCGCTCCAGCGGCCAAAACCCCACGAACATAACGGACTGATACAATGGCCAAAGCCGCAAACATCAAGATCAAGCTTCTGTCGACCGCCGACACCGGTTTCTTCTACGTGACCAGCAAGAACAGCCGTACCAAGACCGACAAGCTGTCGTTCCGCAAATACGACCCGGTCGCCAAGAAGCATGTCGAGTTCAAGGAAACCAAGATCAAGTAATCTGGTTTTCATACGCTCTGTCAAAAGCGCCGCCCCTTCGGGCGGCGTTTTTGATTCAAGGCCCCGAAAGCCAGAACCCTCCGCTGTTTGGCGCGAAGTGCTCATCTCATTTTTTGGCAAAAAAGGGGGCCGGTCGGCGTATGGCAGCGGTACGAGGAGGCCACTATGTGCCAGCGCCGGCCGGCCGACCCCACGGACCCAGGAGATGCGGCGGACCTGAGCATCATGGGGTATTCGGCGAAGCGATGCGGCTGTCTACCCTCGTGCCCGCATCGCCCTTGTTCTTGCACCGCACATTTGCGCAAGAATGTTTGAAAATCAATAGTTTCTTAACCAAGCCTGCCGAATCGCTTGGATTAAGGTAAATTCCTAACCCTGTCCGATTGACTGCATAATCGGTGGTCTAGCCTACGCTGCCTTGGCGACGACCCGGTTGCGGCCGCCACTTTTGGCTTCGTAGAGCGCCACGTCGGCACGTTTCATCAACGCCGCGACCGTGTCCGCGCCCTTCAGAACCGATGACACGCCGACGCTGACCGTGACTTCGATCGCCTTGCCTTCAGGGCCGATGGCAAACGGCAGCTGGGCGATTTCGGCGCGAATGCGCTCGGCAACCTTCTCCGCCACCGCGCCGTCCGTGTCCGGCATCACAACGACGAATTCCTCGCCGCCGAAGCGGCAGGCAAGGTCGATGCCCCTGACGTTCTTGCGCAGCCGCCTTGCGAACTCGCGCAGCACATCGTCGCCGCCATCATGGCCATGCGAGTCATTGACGGTCTTGAAGCGGTCGAGATCGGTGATCATCACCGACAGAGGCCGCCGCCGCGCCACGGCGCGGTCGAACAGCGTCTGCAGATGACTGTCGAGGTAGCGGCGGTTGTGCAGCCCGGTCAATGCGTCGGTCACCGCCATCTCGATGGTCTGGGCGACGCTGGCGCGCAGCTGATCGTTATAGCGCTTGCGCCGCACCTGGGTACGCAGCCGCGCCGTCAGCTCCTGCTGGTCGATCGGCCGCATCAGATAGTCGTTGATGCCGAGTTCGAGGCCTCTGATGATGCGGCCCTCCTCGCCTTCGTCGGCAATCAGGATGATCGGCAGGAAGCGGGTGCGGTCGAGCGAACGCAATTGCGAACACAACCGCAGCGGATCGAAATCGGTAAAACCGGTCGAGATCAGCACGCACTCATAGGGCGCCTCGGCGGCCTGGAAGAAGCCGGCATGCGGATCGGTGGCAATGTCGAGCTCGGCGCTGCCGCGCAGCATGTTCTGGATGCGCTCAACCGACGATTTGCGCTCGTCGATCAACAGCACCTTCGGCGTGGCGTCCTCCGACGCGAAGCTGCGGCTCAACAGCGCCTCGATGCCGATGTTGCGGGTGGTCGATGCGCGCAGCCGCAGCTCGTCGGTCAGCGACTTCAGCCTGACCAGGCTCTTCACCCGCGTCATCAGTTGCAGATCGTTGACCGGCTTGGTGAGAAAGTCGTCGGCGCCTGCCTCGAGGCCGCGCACCCGGTCGGCAACATGGCCCAGCGCGGTCACCATGACCACCGGTATATGCGCGGTCGCCGGATCGCTTTTCAGCCGCTTGCAGACCTCGAACCCGTCCATGCCGGGCATCATCACGTCGAGCAGCACGACATCGACCTTGCCGTTTTCGCAGGTCTCGATCGCGTCCGGCCCGTTGGAGGCCGTCAACACCTCGAAATATTCGGCCAGCAGCCGAACCTCGAGAAGTTTGACATTGGCAGGGATGTCGTCGACGACGAGGATCCGCGCGGTCATGTCACAAGGCTCCGGCTGAAGGCATCAGGCATCACCGAGATAGGATTTGATGGTCTCGATGAAACGCGGCACCGAGATCGGCTTGGAGATGTAGGCCTCGCAACCGCCCTGGCGAATGCGTTCCTCGTCGCCCTTCATGGCGAAGGCGGTGACGGCGATGACCGGAATGGAATGGAGGTCGTCGTCCTCCTTCAGCCATTTCGTCACTTCCAGCCCCGACACTTCGGGCAGCTGGATGTCCATCAGGATCAGGTCGGGCCTGTGCTGGCGCGCCAGATCGAGCGCCTCGAGCCCGTTGCGCGTGCGCACCGTTTCATAACCGCTGGCTTCGATGAGGTCGCGAAAGAGCTTCATATTGAGCTCGTTGTCCTCGACGATCATGACCTTCTTAGGCATCGATTTCCCGTCCCGGCCAGGCTTCTGCCCGAAGCCCTGCCGCTATGCGCCCTTGTCGAAGCACACCAAACCCTCGCCCACTCTTAAGGCAATATGATTGACGAAATGGAAACCCGAAGCGGCAAAAGCCATTCGGATTCCACCTCGAAAACCACATTGGATCGGGGCTGTGGCTTGCCGCAGGCGACGCTTGCGATTACTGCGGAAAAGAGACTCATTTCCGCAACGAGAAAGTAGTGATGGCAAACGCAGCGTCAATGCGCGAGGAAGCGGAAACCATTGCCGTGAAGGCACTGGGCTTCGTCGCCGCCGACCCCGAACTCCTGCCGCGCTTCCTGGCCATCACCGGCATCGAGGCGTCCGCCATCCGGCGCGCCGCGGCCGAACCGGGATTCCTGGCCGGAGTGCTGCAGTTCATCCTTGCCCACGAGCCGACCTTGCTGCGCTTTGCCGAGCAAACCGGCACCCCCCCGGCCGCCATCGGCAAGGCGTTGCGCGCGCTGCCTCTTGGCGGCGACGACCATGAGCATTCGATATGAGCGACGATCCCGAGACGGCACGCCAGATCGCCGAACTTGCAGCCGACGACCGGCCTCTGCTGATCCTCGATGTCGACGATGTCGTGCTCGAATTCATCCGGCCGTTTCCGCATTTCCTGAAATCGCGCGGCTTCGGCCTGACCCTGGCCTCCTTCCGTCTCACCGGCAACATTGCCGAAACGGCGAGCGGCCGGCTGATCGAACAGCCGGAGGTGACGGCACTTCTCGGAGATTTCTTCGATACGCAGGCCGACTGGCAGAGCGTTACCGACGGTGCCGAACAAGCGCTTGCCAGCCTCAGCGACCGCGTCGAGATCGTCCTTTTGACCGCCATGCCGCACCGGCATCGCGCTGCGCGCCGCGCCCATCTCGATGCGCTCGGGCTGCCCTATCCGCTGTTGACCACCGAGATGGCCAAGGGACCGGCGGTGGCGAAACTGCGCGGCAAGAACGGCCGGCCGGTGGCCTTTGTCGACGACCAGCCCGCCAATCTTATCTCGGCGCGCAATTCCGTCGCCGACGCCCATCTCTTCCACCTGATGGCCGACAATTCGCTGCGCGCCTTCCTGCCGCCGGTGCCGGACGACATCATCTCCGTCGAGGACTGGCACGAGGCCGCGCCGAAGATCGCGAGCGCGCTCGGGCTTTAAGCCCAAGCGCCTCCAAGCTTGGCGATCAAGGCTGCAGCTTCGCCCCTGCTCCGCCATTGTTGCCCTCGCCAGGGATCGCATCCTGATCGGTGTTGTCTTCCACGACCGGATCCGGCCCCTTCAGCATGGCGCCGTTGACCGTCACCGACCCATCGTGCCTGGCGTTGATCACCCATTCGATACGGCCATCCGGCAGCGTCTTGGCAAATCCCTTGATGGCCAAGGCGCCGGTAAAAGCCTGTGAGGCCTGCGGGTCGGTCTTCGCCGCCTCCTGCAGGCTTGCCACGATCTTGTCGTAGCCGGTCACGTCGATCCTCACGTTGGCATCGGGCTTCTCGCCATCGGGAAACGTCATATCGCCCTCCAGCCCGACTTCGGCACCGCCGCCCTTGACCGTGCTGTGGCCGATGAGGATCTTGGGGCCGTTCGCCAGAAAATCTTTCTTCACGCCGTCGCCGAAATCCGCCGAAAGCGGCGGGTTGTTGTTGAGATCGAAGGCCTCGATAGCCTTCTTGGCCATTGTATCGAGATCGATGTTGGCCCCACCGAAATTGAGGTTGATGTCGGTGGGCAACAGCGCGACGCTCCAGGCTGGAACAAGATTTTGCGGTATCGAGAGCCCAGACGCTTTGATCCCGTAGCTGATCGTTCCGTTGCGCGAGACACCGTCCATGCCGAAGGCGATGCCGAGTGTTGCTGCGCCGAAACTGCCGATCGGGCTGCCGACGCTGAAATCCTTGAGACTGTAAGCCCCATCAATCCGCTCCCATATCGGCAGCGCGGTCAGAAGATGCGACTTGAGCTCCGCCTGATTGGCTTTCAGTTTCGCCTCGTCCTCATTGGCCACGGCGAAAGCCAACAGGTCCAGAATAGGCTTCGTGCGCAGCCCCTTGCCTTTCGCGTCGACCGAAAATTCGGGCGACTTGACCGTCAGCGGGATTTTCTGCCCGCTGTTGGGGTTGTCGATCGTGATGACCTCTGCAAAATCGGCAATCGTCTGAACCATGCTAAAATCGACACCGCCATTTGCGCCCTTGGTAGCGCTCATTGTGGCGGTTCCAGCACCAGAACTCATCTCCGTGCGCTGCCTGGCGTCCTGCGACGTCATATTCATGCCTTCAAGCGACGACGTGGCGCTGCTGAAAGCCGCCAACTCGGGATGGTAGACACCAACGAACTTCCCGCCCTTGATAGACATCTTCATGCTTTGCGGCCCCTGAGGGCCGTTGAACTCCATCGACCCTTCCGGCGCCAGATTGCCTGAGACATCCCACGCGCCATCGCTGCGTGGTTTGGTCAACAGCGTATAAGGGGTGAGATCGAGCTTCAGGCCATCCTGTTTTGCCAAGAGTTCCACGACGGGCTTGAAATCGAATGCGAGCTTGTAGGCGTCGCCTTCGACCGAGACCTTCAGAAATCCGATCTCGAACGGCTTCTTGCTGAAATAGCGCGCCAGATTGTCGGTAAGCTGCTTGGCGCCCTCGCTGTCGACCGTCTGCCCAAGCGCCGGCGCACTGCAGGCTAGAAGCAAAGCGAATGGCAAAACGCGCTTCATATCGATCCTCCACTTTATTGCAGTCGTCAAAACCGCTTCTACCACTGGTAGGAAAATACCATCACAGCCGCAAGACAAGACCTATGGATTGCTGCCGCCTACAACACCAGCCGCATCAGCGGCCGTCCGGCCTTGCGTTCGACAAGCCGCTCGAAGCCGGCCTTTTCAAACACACGCGACGAGCCGACGAACAGCCCGATCGAACGCGAATCGCGCGACACGTCGATCGGACACGCCTCGACCAGCCGCGCCTTGTTCTGGCGGGCAAAAGCGATGCCGCCCTCGACCAGGCGGTGGCTGACGCCCCGGCCGCGCGCGCTGGCGCGGATGAAGAAGCAGGAGATGGCCCAGACGCCGGGATCTACGGCGTCGGTTGGATCGACCGGCGCCGAGCCCCGGCCCCGATTGTTCCATTCGGGCACGTCGGCGCGTGGACCGATCTGCATCCAGCCGACCGCCTGGCCGTCCTCGAAGGCCAAAAGCCCCGGCGGCGGCCCGGCCTCGATACGCGCCTTGATATGATCCTTGTTGCGCTGCTTGTCGCTGGCCCGTCGGACCGCCGGCGCCATCCGGAAATGCGTGCACCAGCAGCCGTAACAGGCGCCCTGCTTGCCGAAAAGATCCTCGAAATCCGCCCACAGGTCAGGCGCCAGCGGCGCTATGGTGGTGCTCATGAGTTCTCTCCCGGCTAACCGCTTGTGGCGGCTTCCGTCCTGACGTACCATTGCATCTGTTCTCTTTATGTTCGCAGCGATGGCGGCCCCTGTCAACAATCCCGAGCACGGTTTTTGCCGCGACTGCCTGACCTTTCAGCGCAGCGATACCAGGCGCTGTGAGCGTTGCGGCAGCCCTCGACTCACCCGCCATCCCGAGCTCTACCAGCTGCATCTGGCGCATATCGATTGCGACGCCTTCTATGCGGCGATCGAAAAGCGCGACAATCCGGCGCTGAAGGACAAGCCGCTGATCATCGGCGGCGGCAAGCGCGGCGTCGTCTCCACCGCCTGCTACATCGCCCGCATCAAGGGGGTGCGCTCGGCAATGCCGATGTTCAAGGCGCTCGAAGCCTGTCCGGAAGCGGTCGTCATCCCGCCCAATATGGAGAAATACGTCCGCGTCGGCCGCGATGTCCGCGCCTTGATGCAGGCGCTCACGCCGCTGGTCGAACCGCTCTCCATCGATGAGGCGTTTCTCGACCTTGCCGGCACCGAGCGCCTGCACGGCATGCCGCCGGCGGTGGTGCTGGCGCGCTTTGCGCAGACCGTCGAAAAGGAAATCGGCATCACCGTTTCGGCCGGCCTTTCCTACTGCAAGTTCCTGGCCAAGGTTGCCTCCGATTTCCGCAAGCCGCGCGGCTTTTCGGTGATCGGCGAAGCCGAGGCGCTGGGTTTCCTGGCCGAACAGCCAGTGACGCTGATCTGGGGCGTAGGCAAGGCTTTTGCCGCAACGCTCGAACGCGACGGCATCCGCAGCATCGCCCAGTTGCAGCGCATGGAGCGCGCCGATCTTATGCGCCGCTATGGCGTGATGGGCACCCGGCTCTACCATCTCTCACGCGGCCAGGACGACCGCCGTGTCGATCCCGACCAGGATGCGAAAAGTGTGTCGGCCGAAACCACTTTCGACACCGACATAGCTGAAATGGGCGAACTGGTTCCAGTGCTGAGGGGATTGTCGGAAAAGGTCTCGGCGCGGCTGAAGAAGTCAGGCATTGCCGGGCGCACCGTGGTGCTGAAGCTGAAGACGCAGGATTTCAAGCTGCGTACCCGCAACCGCCAGCTCGGCGACCCGACCCGGCTGGCCGACCGCATTTTCCAGACCGGGCTCGAGCTGTTGCGCAAGGAGGCGGACGGGACAAAGTACCGGCTGCTTGGCATCGGTGTCAGCGATCTCTCGGATGACGAGAAGGCCGATCCGCCCGATCTCGTCGACGTCGGCTCGCGCAAGCGCGCCATGGCCGAAAGCGCCATCGATACGCTACGCGACAAGTTCGGCAAGAAGGCGGTGGAAACCGGCTACACCTTCGGTAAAGGCCGCAACGCCAACCCGCCGGAGCCGATCGAGGAGTGAGACGGCTTAGATACGCTTGAGATCGATGCGGCTCGTCACCACGTTCTTGCCGGTTTTCGGATCGACGTCGGTAACGGTCAACCGCATTCCGTCGCCGCTGGTTTTCTCCACCGTCAACCGCGCCTTGCGATCGCCATTGACCTCCGCCGCCCAGCGAATGCCGAGACTCATCGCGTTCCCAGAACGGCTGCCGGCGAGCTGTGCCGGCCCGGTGCGCGACCCGACATAGACGCCAGTATACTTCGCCCCGCGGGCCTTCAGATTGGCGCTGATGGCGCGCGTCACCACGACAAGACCACGGCAATTGCCGTCAAGCGACAATGAACTCGAGGTCGCGTCGGAATTGAAGGTGCAGGACACATTCACCGTCGGTGCGTCGGTGGTGACCTTGACTGTCCCCTTGCCGGAGAAATTCCCTTGCAAGGAGCTGAGAAAATTCGCCTCGTCGGCATCGGCCGTGGCGCTTGCAATTAGCAGGCAGCCGGCTAGCAGAAACCGCGCGAATGATCTCATCGGAATCTCTCCCCCGTTGATGTTGAAGAACGATGCGTCCAGCAATTGGCCAATACCGGAACCAACGCCTGCCGTTGCGTCAGGTTCCACTTCCGGCATGGCTGTTTTTGCAACGGTCTGGCCCAGTCGAATGCGTCGCCTAACGGTTGCGATAGAAGTCCCGGCTTGCGACATAGCGCCTATGGCACCTTCCCCATCGATCCCGAAAGCCGCGTTCTGGATGGCGCTGTCGATCGCCTCGTTTCTGGCGATGTCAGTCGCTGGCCGCGCAACCACCGCCGAGCTCAACGTCTTCCAGGTGCTGGAACTGCGCTCGGTGATCGGCTTCTTCATTCTGTTGCCGCTGGTGACGATGAGCGGCGGATTCGCCGCAATGCGCACGCAGCGCCCGTTGGCCCATATCGCTCGCAATGTCATCCACTATACGGGCCAGGCGGCATGGCTCTATGCGCTGACGCTGATCCCGCTTGCGGTGCTCATATCGATCGAATTCACCACGCCGATCTGGACCGCGATCCTGGCGGTGGCGTTTCTTGGCGAAAGGCTCTCCCGCCCGAAAATTGCGGCGGTCGTGCTTGGCCTGATCGGCGTGGTGGTCATCGTTCGCCCCGGCGTCGGCTCCATGGATCCGGGTCACCTCGTCGTTCTCGGCGCGGCCGTGTGCTTTGGCGTATCGGTGGTGTTGGTCAAGTCGCTGACCCGCACGGACAGTGTCGTGCGCATCATCTTCTGGATGCTGATCATCCAGTCGGTGGTCGGCCTGATCCCGGCGCTTTATGAATGGCGCAACCCACCGCTCGAACTCTGGCCCTGGATCCTGCTGATTGCCTTCACCGGCATGTCGTCGCATTTCTGCATGGCGCGTGCCCTCACCTATGCCGACGCTACGGTGATTTCACCGATGGATTTCCTGCGCGTGCCACTGTCGGCGCTGATCGGCTGGCTGCTCTACAGCGAACAGATCGACATCTTTACAGCCGGCGGCGCCCTGCTGATCCTGATGGGCAACCTGCTCAACCTGCAGCGCAAGGCGCCAAAGCCGGCCGAGGTCGCGGCCTCGTAGCGGTCGGTCAATTCCCCTCATCCGGTATGTTGAGAAGATGCCCGCAGGACTTGCAGTGCACGGCGTCCGGCTCATGCCGTTGCAGTCCGCACTGCGGACAGGGAAAGAACACCTTCGCGGGTCGAAAAATCGCCGTCGCCAGTCTGACGAACAGCGAGATGCCGATGATCATGGTGGCGATCGCGGCCAGCTTGCCGGCGATCCCCGGCAGCACGATGTCGCCGAAACCGGTCGTCGTCACCGTGGCAACGGTGAAATACAGCGCATCAATGTAGTTTTCGAGGCCGGCGCCGGTGCGGAAGAAGAAGGTGTAGACGAAGCCGGTGATGACGAACAGGAACGTCAACAGGTTGATGACCGCGTGGCTCGCCTCGCGCCAGGGCCTCAAGCCACGCATTTCGAAATGCCGCCACAGCGACCCGCTGCGCGACAGCGACCATAGCCGCAGGATGCGCAGGAACGCCAGATTTGCCAGCGCCGTCGGCATCAGCAGCGTCAGAAGGATGAAGACATCGACCCAGGATGTCGGCTGTTTCATCAGCCGCAACATGTCGTTGGAGGCTAACAGTCGGGCAATCAGGTCGGCGGCGACCAGCGCCGCGACGGTATAGTCGAGCCACAGGAATGACGGCTTGTCCTGGAGCACCGGCGTGGCAACGAAGAAGGCGATGATGGCGAGGTCGATGATGACCGCCACCAGTTGAAACCGGAACGCCGCCGGCGTGCGTCCGTGATAGAGCTTGCGCAGCCTGTCACGCAGCCGCGCCATCGCTGAGCTTTGCTGCAATCCGTCCTTCTCGGCTGCTTTCATCACCAAGTGCGTAACGGTCCCAGCCGGGGTCGTCTAGAGCATGATCCCAAAAAGTGGGTGCCGGTTTGCGGAAAAGATCATGCTCCAACAAAGGGTTAGATCATGATGAGATTTCAACCAAATCTCATCATGATCTGACCCGGTGATCGTCACCCGTCCACCACCTTGCCGTCCGGCCCGACGAGGCGCCAGGCCGAGGCGGTGTCGTAGACGAACCGCTCCTCCGCAATCCGGTCACCACGCCAGCGCTGCAGGGCCACCTCTTCCAGCCGGCGCACGGTGCCGGCCTTGTCGACACGGTCGAAGGTCCAGCGGATGGCGACATTGTCGCCATCGACCAGGAATGTCTGGACAGGATGGTTGTGCATCTTCTCGATCCGATCGAGTGCTGCCTGCTCATGCGCCATCAGTGTTTCCTTGCCGCGCCGCGGGACGCCGAGATTTTCCTGCATGGTGGCATCGTCATGGTAGAAGTCGGCGATCGCTTTGACGTGGCTGCCTTCGACCACCTCCTTGAGGAAGGCTTCGACGCGTTCGCGGCTGGGCATGATTGTGCGTTCCTTTGAAGTTTCTGCTCAACGCATGTGGTTCAAAGGAAGGTCAGGTCAACCACGCCCCGCACGCTGGCCCTATCGGCTGCAATGTCAGGCCCAGAGCATCTTTATGCCGTCATGCACTGGCCGACGTCGATGCGATTGCCGTGTATATCAGCGCAGCCTAGACGAGCTCGACTTCGACCACACCCGGCACCGCGCGCATGGCCGACGCGATCTGCGGCGAGATGCGGTAGCGGTTGGGCAATTCGATCTCGATCTCGCCCTGCGCCTCTTCTTTGATGACGATAATGCTTACCTGACTTTCCCCACGCTGGGTAAGCTGCGATTGAATCGCCGACGCAGGCCCGTCATTTCGAACGAAGATGCGCAGCGCCTTCTGGATACGGCTGGCCTCATCCTCCAGCGACTGCACCGTCTGGATGCGCAGATTGACCCCTTCGGGCCTATCCTCGGCCGAAACGGTGATCACCACCGAACGTCCGGGCTCGAGCAGATCGCGATACTGCGCCAACCCTTCCGAAAACAGCACGGCTTCATATTGGCCAGATGTGTCGGAAAAGGCGATGACGCCCATCTTGTTGCCGGTTCGGGTCTTGCGCTCCTGCTTGGTGGTGACGGTGCCGGCGAGCCGGCCCGCGGCGGCACCGCGTTTGACCGCAGCCGAGAACTCGCCCCAGTTCTGCACGCGCATCTTCTGCAGGGCCGCCTTGTACTCGTCGAGCGGATGCGCCGAAAGATAGAAGCCGACGACCTGGAATTCACGGTGCAGCCGGTCGGCGGCAAGCCACGGATCGGTCTGCGGCAAATTGAGCGCCTGCTGCTGCGCGCCGAGCGACGCGCCGAAAATGTCGTGCTGGCCCGAAATGGCATTCTGCTGCGCCAGCGAAGCCAGCCCCATCATCCGTTCGACGCCGGCCATCATCTGGGCGCGGTCGTGGCCGAAGCAGTCGAGCGCGCCGGCCATGATCAGGCTTTCGAAGACGCGCTTGCCGACGATCTTGGGATCGACCCTTTCACAGAAATCGGCGAGATTCTTGAACGGCTTTTCGCCGCGCATGGCGACGATGTGCTCGACCGCAGCGTCGCCGACGCCCTTGAGGGCCGCCAGCGAATAGTAAATGCGGTTCTCGCCGACCTCGAAATTGCGGAAGCTGGTCATCACCGACGGCGCCACCACCTCGATGCCGAGACGCAGCGCATCCTGGCGGAAATCGGCGAGTTTGTCGGTATTGCCCATGTCGAGCGTCATCGACGCCGCCAGGAACTCGACGGGGTAATGCGCCTTGAGATAGGCGGTCTGGTAGGACACGACGGCGTAGGCGGCCGCGTGCGATTTGTTGAAGCCGTAGTCGGCGAACTTGGCCAGAAGGTCGAAGATGAAGTCGGCCTGCGGCTTGCCGACGCCGCGTTCGACCGCACCGGTGACGAAACGCTCGCGCTGCTTGTCCATTTCGGCGCGGATCTTCTTGCCCATCGCGCGACGCAGCAGATCGGCTTCGCCGAGCGAATAGCCCGACAGTTCCTGCGCGATCTGCATCACCTGTTCCTGGTAGACGATGACGCCTTGCGTCTCCTTCACCAGATGGTCGATCTTGGGATGGATCGATGCCATCTCCTCTTCGCCATGCTTTCTGGCGTTGTAGGTCGGGATGTTCTCCATCGGGCCGGGACGGTAGAGCGCCACCAGCGCAATGATGTCCTCGATGCAGTCGGGCCGCATGCCGATCAGCGCCTTGCGCATGCCGGCACTTTCCACCTGGAACACACCGACCACTTCGCCGCGCGACAGCATGGCGTAGGTTTCAGGATCGTCGAGCGGGATCGTCGCCAGGTCGATCTCGATGCCGCGCCGGCGGATCAGCTTCACCGCCGTCTCCAGCACCGTCAGCGTCTTCAGGCCGAGGAAGTCGAATTTTACGAGCCCGGCCTGCTCGACATATTTCATGTTGAACTGGGTGACCGGCATGTCGGAGCGCGGATCGCGGTACATCGGCACCAGTTCCGACAAGGGCCGGTCGCCGATGACGATGCCGGCGGCGTGCGTCGAAGCGTGGCGGTAGAGCCCTTCCAGCTTTTGCGCCATATCGAGCAGCGTCTGCACGATCGGCTCCTTCTCGGCCTCCTCGGCAAAGCGCGGCTCGTTGGCGATGGCATCCGCCAGCTTGACCGGATTGGCCGGGTTCTGCGGCACCATTTTGGAGAGCTTGTCGACTTGGCCGTAAGGCATTTGCAGCACGCGGCCGACGTCGCGCAGCACCGCGCGCGCCTGCAGCGTACCGAAGGTGATGATTTGTCCCACCTGGTCGCGGCCATATTTCTGCTGGACGTAGCGGATGACCTCTTCGCGCCGATCCTGGCAGAAGTCGATGTCGAAGTCGGGCATCGACACGCGGTCCGGATTGAGGAAGCGCTCGAACAGCAGCGAGAAGCGCAGCGGATCGATATCGGTGATGGTGGTGGAGTAAGCGACCAGCGATCCGGCGCCCGAACCACGGCCCGGCCCGACCGGAATGCCTTGCGCCTTCGCCCATTTGATGAAGTCGGCCACGATCAGGAAGTAACCGGGAAATTTCATCTTCTCGATGATGGAGAGCTCGAAATCGAGCCGCTCGCGGTATTGTTCGACCGTGTAGCCGGCGGTGGGTCCATGCGCCGCCAGCCGGGCGTCGAGACCTTCATGGGCCTGCCGGCGCAGTTCATCGGCCTCCGCTTTCAGCGCCACCTCATTGTCGGCGACATCGCCGCCGGTAAAGCGTGGCAGGATCGGATTGCGGGTCTTGGGATAATAGGAACAGCGCAGCGCGATCTCGACGGTGTTGTCGATCGCTTCCGGCAGGTCGGCGAACAGCCGCGCCATATCGGCCTGGCTGCGCAGGAAATTGTCCGATGTCAGGCGGCGGCGGTTGTCGGCGGCAACGACGGACCCTTCGGCAATGGCGATCAGCGCGTCATGCGCTTCATAGTCGTCGCGGGCGGCGAAGAACGCCTCATTGGTGGCGACCAGCGGCAGATCATGGATATAGGCAAGGTCGACCGATGATTTCTCGATAGCGCGGTCATAACCGGAAACACGGTCCAGTTCGACATAGAGCCGGTCGCCGAACAGCGCCTTGAGTGCCAAAAGCCGCGTCTCGGCAAGATCTCGGCGATCCTCCTTCAGCGCCCGGCCGATCGGGCCGCGCGGCCCGCCGCTGAGGCAGATCAGGCCATCGCTATGGCCTTCCAGCATTGCTGACGTCAGATGCACGGGCTCGCCCGGCGGCGTCTCCAGATAGACCTGGCTGACCAGCCTGACCAGGTTGCTATAGCCAACCTCGGTGGCGGCGAGCAGCACCACGGCGTTCATCTCCGGCCCGTGGCGGCGGCGGTCGCGCTGTGCGTCACTGGTCTCGCCTGAAAAGGCGAGATCGATCTGGCAGCCGATGATCGGCTGGATGCCCTCTTTCACCGCTTTCTGGGCAAATTCCAGCGCGCCGAACAGATTGTTGGTGTCGGTGACGGCGATTGCCGGGCACTCGTCCTTGACGGCATGGGCGACGACAGCGGCGACCTGCAAGGCGCCCTCGAGCAGCGAATACGCCGAATGCACGCGCAGATGGATGAACGGCCGCGCCGGCGCCTCCGGGCGCGCAGCAGCGAGCGCTGCTTCGCGCCTCAGGGGATCGCGTGGAAGTTTGTCATCCGCCATGATGTTTCAAATTGCTCGAAGGGCTTTGAGTCGATGGAGATGTATTGTCCCGGACCGGGCGATGCCAGTCCAGCACAATTGACAACCGACCACAGGCTTCCGTACCCAGCCGCACGGCTCAGAGATTGTTCGAAATTCGCTCTGGCGAGTCATATGATGGTGGTTTCGAGAACCGGAGCGCAGCGGCCATTGGTCCGTGAGCACGGGAAGCGCAGAAACCACCTTCAGATGGCCGCCGGAGTAGAATTTCCAAACAATCTCTAGGCGAACTCCATGATCACCGCATCGACAGCCAGGCTGTCACCCGGCTTGGCGTTGAGCTTCGACACGACAAGATCGCGGTCGGCGCGCAGCACGTTTTCCATCTTCATCGCCTCGACCACGGCCAGCGTCTCGCCGGCCTTGACCTCCTGCCCCTCGGCAACCGCGATCGACACGACCAGGCCCGGCATCGGGCAAAGCAGCATCTTGGACGTGTCCGGCGCCACCTTCTCCGGCATCAGCCTTTCCAGCTCCGCCGTGCGCGGCAGCATGGCGCGTGCCCTCACCGACATGCCTTTCCAGGCAATGCGCAGGCCGTTCGGCGCCGGCCTGATCTGCGCCGTGACCTTGCGGGCACCGACAGTGCCGCGCCAGATGAGGTCGCCCGGCCGCCAGTCGGACGCCACCGTCAGCGCTTTGCCGCCATCGACCGACAGATCGATTTCCATCGGAATGGAGATCATGCCCTCGATGATCGAAGCCTGGAGATAGTCGTCGCCGAGCTTCACCACCCAATCGCGCTTGAGTGCGCCCGAATGCGGCGCCAGCCGCCCGCCCAGCCGGTCGAGCCGGTCGCGGCGCAGAAGCTCGACCGCGGTGGCGATCGCCGCCAGCACTGCCTTTTCATCGCCATTGGGCACGATCGACGCGAAGCCGTCAGGATATTCCTCGGCGATGAAGCCCGTCGATATCCGCCCCTCGCGCCAGCGCGGATGCTGCATCAGCGCCGCCAGGAAGGGGATGTTGTGCTCGATGCCGTCGACGACGAAACTGTCCAGCGCTTCCGACATGGCGTCGATTGCCGCCAGCCGCGTCGGCGCCCAGGTGCAGAGCTTTGCCACCATCGGGTCATAGAACATCGAAATCTCGGAGCCTTCGGTGACGCCGGTGTCGTTGCGGATGAAGATGTCGCCGAACGTGCCCTCCTCCGGCGGCCGGTAGCGCGTCAAACGGCCGATCGAGGGCAGGAAATTGCGATAGGGGTCCTCGGCATAGATCCGGCTTTCCACCGCCCAGCCGTTCAGCTTGACGTCGCTCTGCTCGATCGCCAGCTTCTCGCCGGCGGCGACACGGATCATCTGCTCGACCAGGTCGATGCCGGTAACAAGCTCCGTCACCGGATGCTCGACCTGCAATCGTGTATTCATTTCAAGGAAATAGAAGTTCTTTTCAGCATCGACGATGAACTCGACGGTGCCGGCGCTCTGGTAGTCGACCGCCTTGGCCAGCGCCACGGCCTGCTCGCCCATGGCCTTGCGCGTCCTGGCATCGAGGAATGGCGACGGCGCCTCTTCCGCAACCTTCTGGTTCCGGCGCTGGATCGAGCATTCGCGCTCGCCGAGATAGAGGGCGGTGCCATGCGCGTCGGCCAGCACCTGGATTTCGATATGACGCGGATCGACGACGAACTTTTCGATGAAGACGCGGTCGTCGCCGAACGAGCTTTTCGCCTCCGAGCGCGCCCGGTCGAAGCCGTCGCGCACTTCCGACTGGCTCCAGGCAATGCGCATGCCTTTTCCGCCACCGCCGGCCGAGGCCTTGATCATCACGGGATAGCCGATCTCGCCGGCGATCTTTTCGGCATGGTCGGCATTTTCGATGACACCAAGCCAGCCCGGTACCGTCGACACTTCTGCGGCATTGGCGAACTTCTTCGATTCGATCTTGTCGCCCATCGCCTTGATCGCCTTGGGTTTCGGACCGATGAAGACAATGCCCTCAGCCTCAAGCGCTTCGCAGAAAGCGGCCCGCTCCGACAGAAAACCGTAGCCGGGATGCACGGCCTGCGCGCCCGTCTCCTTGCAGGCGGCGATGATCTTCTCAGCCAGGAGATAGCTTTGCGCGGCAGGCGATGGGCCGATATGCACGGCTTCGTCGGCCATTTCGACATGCACGGCGTCGCGATCGGCGTCGGAATAGACCGCGACGGTGGCAATCCCCATCCTGCGCGCCGTCTTGATGACGCGGCAAGCAATCTCGCCGCGATTGGCGATCAGGATTTTCGTGAACATCGAAGGCGCTTCCTCGGGTCTTTCGTCCTTCTTATGGGCTTCGGCAGCCGGGCTCAAGCTGCCGGCAGCGCACCCATCAAGACACTCCCGGCCCGCCAGGCCCGTGCCGCGAGGCGAAGATCGGGCTCGCCGACGACTGGGGCCAAGATTTGCGCCATATTTGGTCGCCAAATCGGGTTGAAACAGTATAAAAACCCTGAAAGCCTGAAGACCAATCGCCTTGGGAGGAATTGCCTGATGAAAACCCGCGCCGCTGTCGCTGTCGCCGCCGGAAAGCCGTTGGAAATCATGGAGGTCGACCTCGACGGACCGCGCGAAGGCGAGGTGCTGGTCGAGATCAAGGCGACCGGCATCTGCCACACCGACGAGTTCACTTTGTCGGGCGCCGATCCCGAAGGCCTGTTTCCGGCAATCCTCGGCCATGAAGGCGCTGGCGTTGTCGTCGATGTCGGCAAGGGCGTCACCTCGGTCAAGAAGGGCGACCACGTCATCCCGCTCTACACGCCGGAATGCCGGCAGTGCCCATCCTGCCTGTCGCGCAAGACCAATTTGTGCACCGCCATCCGCGCCACGCAGGGCCAAGGCTTGATGCCCGATGGCTCCTCGCGCTTCTCGATCGGCAAGGACAAGATCTTCCACTATATGGGCTGCTCGACCTTCTCCAATTTCACCGTTTTGCCCGAGATCGCGCTCGCCAAGGTCAATCCCGACGCCCCCTTCGACAAGATCTGTTACATCGGCTGCGGCGTCACCACCGGCATTGGCGCTGTCATCAACACGGCCAAGGTCGAGCAAGGCGCAACCGCCGTTGTGTTCGGCCTCGGTGGCATCGGTCTCAACGTCATCCAGGGCCTGAAGCTTGCCGGCGCCGACATGATCATCGGCGTCGATCTGAACAACGACAAGAAGGAATGGGGTGAGCGCTTCGGCATGACGCATTTCGTCAATCCGAAGGAGATCGACGGCGACATCGTCCCTCACCTCGTCAACATGACCAAGCGTGGCGCCGACCAGATCGGCGGCGCCGACTACACATTCGACTGCACCGGCAACACCAAGGTGATGCGCCAGGCGCTGGAAGCCTCGCATCGCGGCTGGGGCAAGTCGGTCGTCATCGGCGTTGCGGGCGCCGGCCAGGAGATTTCGACGAGGCCATTCCAACTGGTCACCGGCCGCACCTGGATGGGCACCGCCTTTGGCGGCGCACGCGGCCGCACCGACGTGCCAAAAATCGTCGACTGGTACATGGACGGCAAGATCCAGATCGACCCGATGATCACCCATTTGCTGAAGCTGGAAGACATCAACAAGGGCTTCGACCTCATGCATGAGGGCAAGTCGATCAGGAGCGTCGTCGTTTACTAAGTGCGATCAGCAAAAGTGGCGCCCGGTTTTGCGTCCGATCGCACACCAAACGGAGGAAGAACAAGCCGCCGACCGAAGGGCCAGCGACTGAAGTTGCACAGGTTCAACAAGGGAGGAAGACAATGCCTGAGAAACTGCATCCGAAAATCGACAATGGCCTGCCGAAGGAAAGCGCAAGCTTTGCCGGCGGCACGCTGGTCTGTGCCTGCACCAGCAAGCCGGTGAAGGTGACGGTCAAGGGCCAGATCGCCCACAACCATGCCTGCGGCTGCACCAAATGCTGGAAACCGGACGGCGCGGTGTTCTCGGTCGTGGCGGTCGCCGGCACTGGCGACGTCACCGTCACCGAGAATGGCGACAAGCTGAAGGTGGTCGATCCGGCAGCGTTGATCCAGCGTCATGCCTGCACCGGTTGCGGCGTCCACATGCACGGCCCGGTCGAGCGCGATCATCCGTTCAAGGGTCTGTCCTTCATCCATCCCGAGCGCTTCGAGGAAGACGGCTGGTCACCGCCGGGCTTCACCGCTTTCGTCTCGTCGATCATCGAATCCGGTGTCGACCCCAAGCGCATGGACGGCATTCGCGGCCAGTTGAAATCGATCGGCCTCGAACCCTATGACTGTCTCAACCCCGGCCTGATGGATTACATAGCCACCTGGACGGCGAAGAAGTCGGGCGCGCTGCCGGCCTGACAGTACGAGATTTCTGGCATGGGGCCGGGTAACATGCCGGCCCCATGTCCGTTTTGGAGAGATAATGCCCGCACCCGCCATCTACGTCGACGCCGACGCCTGCCCGGTGAAAGCCGAGGTCGAGAAGGTCGCCGAGCGCCATGGCGTGGTCGTCACCTACGTCTCCAATGGCGGGCTGCGTCCGTCGCGCGATCCTATGATCCGCAACGTCGTCGTCTCTAAAAGCGCCGATGCCGCTGACGATTGGATCGTCGGGAACGCAAAACCCAACGACATCGTGATCACCGCCGACATCCCGCTTGCCGCTCGCACCGTGGCGCTCGGCGCGCATGTGCTTGGGCCAACCGGCCGGCCTTTCACGCCGGAGACCATCGGCATGGCGGTTGCAATGCGCGATTTGAAGCAGCATCTGCGCGAAACCGGCGAGAGCAAGGGCTACAATGCCAGCTTTGCGCCACAGGATCGCTCGCGTTTCCTGGGTGAGCTCGACCGTATCTTGCGGCGCGCGCTGAAATCCGTCACACCCGACCAGACGTGAAGCACCATCCGAGGTCGGGTATGGCCGACATATCGCCGAATAACCCCTTGCAGCGGCACAAGCAGTTCTTTGTGTCGCTAGCCGTCGGTCTGGTCGTATTTGCCGCGGTATTGCCTTTGATTGGATCGCTCCCCGTCTCCACGCGGCTTGCCTATTCGATCTCGATTGCCGCCGATTCCTTCTTCGTCGTCTTCATCGCGCTCGTCATCGCCAAGATGCCGCTGCTGTCCGGCCGCTATCTCAGCAAGAACGCGCGCGAACTGGACCTCCCAGTGCTGGGCATCTTTGCCATCACGCTCGGCATCGTCGCCATGGCCATTGTCCTGCTGTTCCTTTTGATCAATCACAAGGATCGCGACCCCATCGAACTCGGCTTCGCCATGCTGTCGATCCCGCTTGGGTGGTTCACCATCCATGCCATGGCCGCCCTCCACTATGCGCATGTCTACTGGATGGACGGCGACGCGATCGATGCCGAAACCAAGAAGAAGATACCGGTCGGCGGCCTCGATTTTCCCGGCGGCAAACGGCCGGACGGTTGGGACTTTCTCTATTTCGCGACGGTGATCGGCATGACCGCGCAGACCGCCGACACCGCGATCACGACCTCGCATATGCGCCGCGTGGTGCTTGTCCATTCGATCCTGTCGTTCTTCTTCAACGCCGTCATCGTCGCCGCCGTCGTCAATCTCGCGGTGAGCCTCGGCAATTGAGTATCCGTGCCCGCGATAAACCCGTGCCCGTAATAAAAACGTGACCGCATGAAACATCGCTTTCGATAGCGACGTATTGGGAGGACAAGGACGAGCGCGGCCATCCCAGGATCGCGCAGCCGGAGGCGAGGAAAAGATGGAAACCATTACCGTGAGTCAGCCCGGCGCAGGCGTCGATGCCGCCTCAACGAAGGATGCGACGCTGATCTACCGGCAATCGCGCTGGACCCGCCTGACGCACTGGCTGTGGGCGATCTCGCTGTTCTTCATGCTTTTGTCCGGCCTGCAGATCTTCAATGCCCGGCCGCAGCTCTACATCGGCAAGCAATCCGGCTTCGAGTACAACAACACCGTCTTTGCCATCGGCGCCGAAAACACCGCCACCGGCTCGCGCGGCTATACCGAAATCTTCGGCCATCGCTTCGACACCACAGGCGTGCTCGGCTGGTCGGGCCCGGCCGGGCAGCAAACGTCGCGTGCCTTCCCGTCCTGGGCGACAATCCCGTCCTATTACGATCTCGGCACCGCCCGCGTCGTGCATTTCTTCTTCGCCTGGATACTGACAACCACCTTGGTCGTCTGGCTGGTCGCCAGCCTGGTCAACGGCCATCTGCGCCGCGATCTGGCGCCGCGCCTTGACGATCTCAAGCGGCTGCCGCAGGACATCATCGAGCACGCCAAGCTCAGGTTCCACCACACACGCGAATACAACACGCTGCAGAAAATGGCCTATGGCGGCGTACTGTTCGTGCTGTTGCCACTCATGATCATCACCGGCCTTGCCATGTCGCCGAGCATGAACTCGGTGCTGCCCTGGCTCAACGAACTGCTCGGCGGAAGGCAGACGGCGCGCACCATCCATTTCACGGTGATGGTGCTGCTGGTCGGCTTTTTCATCGTCCATATAATGATGATCCTCGCCGCCGGCCCGATCAACGAACTGCGCTCGATCATCACCGGCTGGTACCGCACCGATCCGCCAAGGCATGGCGACACCGAGAGGAGTGCGTGAGATGGCCAAATTCCAGATCAGCCGCCGAAAGTTCCTGACGGGCGCCGGCCTCGGCGTTTCCGGCATCATGTTGTCGGGCTGCGATGCCTTCGACAGCCAGCTCGGCATGGGCGATGGCCTGCGCAGTTTCCTCGAAAACGCCAATGGCCTGACCTACCGCGCGCAACGCTGGCTTGCCGGCCGCGATGCTCTGGCGCCGGAATTCACCGAGGCCGACATCCGCCAGCCGCAGCGGCCGAACGGCGTCACCGCGCCCGAGGATGACACCTACAAGGGCCTGCTCGCCAACAATTTCGCCGACTGGCGGCTGGAGGTAACGGGCCTGGTCGAAAAGCCGCTGTCGCTCAGCCGCGAGCAGTTGGAGAACATGCCGAGCCGCACGCAGATCACCCGCCACGACTGTGTCGAAGGCTGGAGCTGCATCGCCAAATGGACCGGCACCCCGCTGTCGCTGGTGCTCGACCAGGCTGTGGTCAAGCCGCAGGCCCGCTATGTCATGTTCCACTGCCTCGACACGATCGATCGTAGCCTCTCCGGGGAAATCAAATATTATGGCACCATCGACCTGATCGATGCCCGCCACCCGCAGACGATCCTCGCCTACGGCCTCAACGGCAAGCCGCTGCCGGTCGAAAACGGCGCGCCGCTGCGCGTGCGCGTCGAACGACAGCTCGGCTACAAGATGCCGAAGTATCTCTACAAGATCGAGCTCGTCGACAGTTTTGGCAATACCGGCGGCGGCCGCGGCGGCTATTGGGAAGACAATGGCTATGACTGGTATGGCGGGATTTGATAGGCCTCGCATTCTGACCGAGCACGATCTGACTCCGACCGAACCGAGCTTGCCTGAGGAAGCCGGTTTCGAGCGCGTGGCCGAACTTGGCGATTGGCCTGAAGACACTCCAATATCGTCCTCTGCAAAACGGTCGCAGAAAACGGCGCGGCTTAAGCAACCTTGTCGAGCAGCGGCTTGAGCGCCGGATGTATCTCGGGCGAGGCGAGTTTGATCAGCGTCAGCAGCGCGCGTTCATTGTCACGCAGCGGGCGGTCGGTGCCGATGCGATCGGCCAGCCATTTCGCCTCGCTGGCGGCGATCGTCTCGGCGCGGCGCGCGAGTGCCTCGGCGGCACGGTTCTTCGACTCCCATTCGGCCTCGATATCGCCGGGCGAACGATAGGCTTCCATGATGCCGGCCAGTCCGCCCGACACCATGCGGCTGAAGAAGCCACCAATTTCGGGCTCGGCCTGGTCCAAGAAACTGTCACGACGCAGCGCCACATCGCGCGTCGGCGCTTCGTAGCCGGCCGAACACATGACGAAATTGGCGAGCGCCTTGACGAACAGGTCGTTCCAGGACGGGTCGTTGTGGGCCGCTGCGGTCTGCTCGTTGATCTGGAACAGCACCTCGGCCTCAACCCGTGTGATGGCAATGTTACCGTCGCCGCCATAGGCATGGAGAATGCGGCGCAACAGATCGACCTCTGCCTTGGCGACCAGCCCGGGAACCAGCGCGCCGCCGAGCATCAGTGGTCCCTTGCCGTCGACCACCGCGTTGGCGACCTGCTCGAGCGCATAGGCGGAGAGCCGGCCGGGCGATGATTTCGCCCTTTCCAGCACATGCACCAGCAGCTCCAGTTCGGTCACACTGTCGACCATTCCGTTGCGCGAGATGGTCTGGATCAGCCAACCGGCATTGTCTTCAGAGATATAGCCTGCCGGCTTTTCCTGGTAGACGATGTAGTCGGTAACGGCCTCGACGAAGAATTCAGGCCATTGCGGGCATTTGTCCGTCGCTGTCGCATCGAGCGCGAACAGTGCTTCAGCCTCGCCGCGCGTCACCACGCCGTCAGCGAACACTTCGCGACGCAGCATGACGACATCTTCCGCCGTGATGCGGTCCTTTCGAGGCCAGCCCCGCCACCGGCGCGCTCCCGATCCGTTCGCCCATCTGTCAATCCCCATCCGCCGTGCCCAACGCAATTGCCGGCCAAACCGTCAGCCCAGAATATCGCCATTGTCTTGAAAAACCGGCAAACGGCGTGGTTAGCGAAGACTGTAAAGACGACGCGCTTTACGTGTCGCTGGCAGGTGACAAGGTGTCGCCGACAAGCTATGGATGGCGCGTCGAGGGCTTAAGTTTTGAGTCCTACCTGTTTGCGGGAGAGAGCAGCGCGAGCTGCCGCCGAAGGGGAAATCGCCCGAAATCTCTCAGGCAAAAGAACCGTAGACGGGAAAGACACTCTGGAAAGTCGGGGCTTGCCCCCGCGCCGAAGGTGTAAGCGTCGCCGACAGAGTTCCGGTTGCGCGAGTCTCTCAGGCTTCAGACAGAGGGGCACGGACTGGTCGCCAGCAGCGGCCGATTGCGTGCGACTCTGGAGATGACATGACGGGCGACGACACCAAACACCTTCCTCTCGAAGATCTGCACACCGCCGCCGGCGCACGCTTTGGCGCCTTTGCGGGCTGGTCGATGCCGCTGACCTATCCGGCCGGCGTGATGAAGGAGCACCTTCACACCCGCGAACATGCCGGCCTGTTCGACATTTCGCATATGAAGCTGTTCGCTGTCAGCGGACCGGGCGCTGCGGCACTGCTCAACCGCGCCAGTCCGCTCGATGCCGGCGCGCTTGAGATTTCACAGTCCAAATATAGTTTCTTCCTCAACGAGGCCGCCGGGATCATCGACGATCTGATCGTCACCCGGCTCGGCGCCGAGCGCTTCATGGTGGTCGCCAACGCCGGGAATGCGGTCGAGGACGAGAAGCATTTGCGTGCGCTGGCCGCGGACTTCGACGTCAAAGTCGATGCGCTCGACCGCGTCTTCCTGGCGATCCAGGGGCCGGAAGCCTGGGCTGCCTTGTCCCGCGCCGGCATCGAGACCGGCTCACTCTTGTTCATGCATGGCATCGAGCCGAAGCAAAACTGGTTCATGAGCCGCTCCGGCTACACCGGCGAGGACGGCTTCGAGATCGGCCTGCCGGAGGCGGATGCGCGCGCTCTGGTCACGAAACTGCTCGAGGACGAGCGTGTGTTGTGGATCGGCCTTGCTGCCCGCGACTCGCTGCGGTTGGAGGCCGGCCTGTGCCTGCACGGCCAGGACATCACGCCGGAGATCGATCCGGCGAGTGCCGGCCTGATGTGGGCGATCCCCAAAGATCTCCGCGCCGGCGGGTCCTTCATCGGCGCCGATGCGCTGCGGTCCATCCTGGAGCGCGGGCCGTCGCAAAAGCGCGTCGGCCTGAAGCCGGACGGCCGCCAGCCGGTGCGCGCCGGCGCTGCTTTGTTCGATGCCGACGGCGATCCGGCCGGCTACGTGACATCAGGCGGCTTCGGCCCGTCGGCCGGCCATCCCGTCGCCATGGGCTATGTGTCAACGGCCTTGGCCAAGCCGGGCACGAAACTGTTCGCCGACGTTCGCGGGACGAAAATCCCGGTCGATATCAGTTCCTTGCCCTTCACTCCTCATCGCTACCGCAAAGGATAATTCCGATGGCAAAAACCTATTTCACACAAGATCACGAATGGCTGAGCGTCGAGGGAGGCATCGCCACCGTCGGGATAACCGACTATGCGCAGGAACAGCTTGGCGATCTCGTCTTCGTCGAACTGCCTCAAATCGGCACCAAACTCAGTAAGGGCGACACCGCCGTGGTCGTCGAATCCGTCAAGGCGGCATCCGATGTTTATGCGCCGGTTGATGGCGAGATCACCGACGCCAACGGCGCGCTGTCCTCGGACCCGTCGCTGGTCAACTCCGCTGCGACCGGCGACGGCTGGCTGTGGAAGATGAAGCTCGCCGACGAAGGCCAACTCGCAGGCCTCATGAATGAGGCCGCCTACAAAGCCCATATCGGTTGACATCAGGACCTATTGCCATGAGCGCAGCACTTACCCCCTTCTCGGCCCGCCACATCGGTCCTGATGTAAACGACGTCAGAGCCATGCTTGCCGTGATCGGCGTTCCCTCCGTCGAGACGCTGATCAGTCAGGCCGTGCCGCAGTCGATCCGCCTCGATCTGCCGCTAGCCCTTCCCGCGCCGGCCAGCGAAGCCGAAGCGCTGGCCGAATTGGCTGCGACCATGGCAAAAAACAGGGTGCTGAAGAGCTTCATCGGCGCCGGCTATCACGGCGTCCATGTGCCGCCGGTCATCCAGCGCAACCTGTTCGAGAACCCGGCCTGGTACACCGCCTATACGCCCTACCAGGCCGAGATCAGCCAGGGCCGCCTGGAAATGCTGTTCAACTTCCAGACCTTGGTCACCGAATTGACCGGCCTGCCGGTGGCTTCGGCCTCCCTGCTCGACGAAGCGACGGCGGTGGCCGAAGCGGTCGGCATCGCGCTGCGCCATCACCGCGACAAGCGCACCAAGGTGGCGCTGGCCGGCACGCCGCATCCGCAGACGCTGGACGTCGTGCGCACCCGCGCCGAGCCGCTCGGCATCGAGATCGATGGCGAGACCATCGACGACAACACCGCCGCCCTGCTGGTCTCCTGGCCGGACACGTTTGGCGTCTATGGCGACCACAAGGCGGCGATCGAGAAGGCTCGCGCCACCGGCGCCGTGGTCGTCTTCATCGCCGATCCGCTTGCGCTCACGCTGACCGAAGCGCCGGCCAGGCTTGGCGCCGACATCGCCGTCGGCCCGATGCAGCGCTTTGGCGTGCCGATGGGCTTTGGCGGCCCGCACGCCGCCTATTGCGCCGTCTCCGACAAGCTGACCCGGCTGATGCCCGGCCGCCTCGTCGGCCAGTCGATCGACAGCAAGGGCCGTCCCGGCTATCGCCTCGCCCTGCAGACGCGCGAACAGCATATCCGCCGCGACAAGGCGACCTCCAACATCTGCACCGCGCAGGCGCTGCTTGCCAACATGGCGACCGCATACGCGATCTGGCACGGGCCTACTGGTTTGCAGGCGATCGCAGCCCGAATTCATGAGCTCGCCAACGGCCTCGCAGCAGGCCTGAAAACCGCTGGTGTTTCCGTGCTCGGCTCAAGCCGTTTCGACACGGTGACGGCCGAAGTGAAGGGCAAGGCAGATTCGATCGCCGCTGCCGCTGAAAAAGGTGGCCGGCTGCTGCGCGTCATCGATGCCGACCGCATCAGCATCGCCTTCGACGAAACCTCGACCGAGGCGGATCTCGAGGCTATCGCCGCCCTGTTCGGCGCCAAGTCCGGCGCTACTGAGGCCGGCGCGATGCCCGGCAAGCCGCGCGGCAAGGAGTTTCTGACCCAGCCGGTTTTCCGCGAAAACCACTCCGAGACCGACATGATGCGCCTGCTGCGCAGGCTAGCCGACAAGGATTTGGCGCTCGACCGCACCATGATCCCGTTGGGCTCCTGCACCATGAAGCTCAACGCGGCGGCCGAAATGACGCCGGTCAGCTGGCCTGAAGTCGCCAACCTGCATCCCTTTGCGCCGGCCAGCCATTCGGCCGGCTATCGCGCCATGGTCGGCGAGCTGGAAGGCTGGCTGGCGCAGATCACCGGCTTCGACGCCGTCAGCCTGCAGCCCAATGCCGGCAGCCAAGGCGAATATGCCGGCCTGCTCGCCATCCGCGCCTATCACCGTTCGCGTGGCGAAGGCCATCGCACCATCTGCCTGATCCCCCAGTCCGCGCATGGCACCAATCCCGCGAGTGCGGCGATGGCCGGCATGAGCGTCGTCGTCGTGCGTTGCCTGGAGGACGGCAATATCGACATGGACGATATGCGGGCCAAGGCCAACGAGCATTCGAAGAATCTCGCAGCCCTGATGTTCACCTATCCCTCGACGCACGGCGTCTACGAAGAAGGCGCGCGCCACCTGTGCGCTCTCATTCACGAGCATGGCGGCCAGGTCTATTTCGACGGCGCCAACCTTAACGCCCTGGTTGCTTTGGCGCGGCCCGCCGATATCGGCGCCGATGTCTGCCACATGAACCTGCACAAGACCTTCTGCATCCCGCATGGCGGCGGCGGTCCGGGCGTCGGTCCGATCGGCGTCAGGGCGCATCTGAAACCCTATCTGCCGGGTCATGTCACCGAAGGTTCGGCGCATGCCGTGTCCGCTGCCCCGTTCGGCAGCGCTTCCATCCTGCCGATCACCTGGATGTACATCCGCATGATGGGCGCCGCCGGCCTGAAGCAGGCGACGGAGACGGCGATCATCTCGGCCAATTATGTGGCGACGCGGCTCGCGCCGCACTTCCCGCTTCTCTACAAGGGCAGGCACGATCGCATCGCGCATGAATGCATCCTCGACACGCGCGTCCTCAAGGAGAGCGCCGGCATCAGCGTCGACGATATCGCCAAGCGGCTGATCGATTACGGTTTTCACGCGCCGACCATGTCGTTCCCTGTCGCCGGCACGCTGATGGTCGAGCCCACCGAGTCCGAGCCCAAGCGCGAACTCGACCGGTTCTGCGAGGCGATGATCGCCATCGCCGGCGAGGCAGCGAAAGTGGCGAAGGGCGAATGGCCGATCGAGGACAACCCGCTGGTCAATGCCCCGCACACGGCGGCCGAAACCCTTGCCGGCCAGTGGACCCACCCCTATTCACGGCTGGAAGCGGCCTACCCCGCCGGCGATGTCGATACAGCGGGCAAATACTGGCCGCCGGTCTCACGCATCGACAATGTCGCCGGCGACCGCAACCTCGTCTGCTCCTGCCCGCCGCTGTCGGAATATCTCGGCGCCGCAGAATAACACTCTGGCCTGTCAGGCTGAGCGCAGGGCCGGTCCGTCGGCTTTGCCGTTGAGAACAAGCACGCGATTTCGCCCGGCGTTCTTGGCCGCGTAGAGCGCCCGGTCGGCCTCGGCCAGCACTTCATCCAGGCTGCTGCCGTCTTCCTTGCCAAAGCCAATGCCGCCGCTGACGCTGCTGCGCAACGGCCCGCGCGGCGTCGGCACCACTTCCGTGCCGAAGGCGACGCCGATCCTGCTGGCGAGATCGTAGGGCTTGTCTTCGGTCATCCGAGACATGACCAACGCGAACTCCTCGCCGCCCAGCCGGAAGGCGTCGACGCCAACCCTGTCATACTTCTTGATGACTGCGGCGAAACGGCAGAGCACCCGATCGCCGACGGGATGGCCATAGACATCGTTGGTTCGAGGTCGAACATGGCGACCGACATGAACGGGCCGAAGACGCGCTCGCGATAGAGCGAGTTCAAAGCCCGCCGGTTCATCAGACCGGTCAACGGGTCGGTCAGGGTCTCGGCCTTGAGTTCGATCTGTGCCTGCAGATGATGCAGCGACAGCGTCAGCGCGCCGAGAGCCGTCATGCAGGCGACCGCCACGACCGAATTCAACCGCTCGGCCCAATTGTCGGGTGCGACGCCGAGCACCCACTGGCCCTTAACCAGAAGCACGGCGCCGCAGAGCCCGAAGGATACGCCGCAGACGCCGCTTAGCGCCGAAACGACCAGCAGAATGCCGCGATCCTGACCGCCCTTGATCCAGAACATCACCCCTATCGAGGCGAGCAGCACTGTTACCGTCGTATAGGTGAGGATGAAGCCGACACCATCGAAACCGAGATAGGTCACGCCGGCGCAGACAGCCATCGCAAGCAGGGCCGGCAGGACAGCGCGACTGTAGTTGCGCACACCGAGATATTGCATGGCCGAAAGTGAAAGCGCCAGGAAACCGAGGCTGAGCAGCGCCAACGCTGCCTGACAAAGCAACGGAGTGGGCTCCCTCCAGAAGACGATGACGTGGGCGACAAGGACGAGAATGCCGCACGCCACGGTCAGCACGAAGCGTGCACGCGGCGCCGTGAACCAGATCACAAACATGGTGACGCTCAGGCATGTGCCCGACAGCGCAGCCGCCAGCAATAGCGAACTGAAATCCAGCATGGATGAGCGGCAATCTTTGGGATCTTCGATTTGTGGCGCATCATAGGCATGCAACCGGCCGGAGATACCGTTTTCGGCCGGTTTTCAAAGCAACCTACCGACAGGGTTTACAAAGCGTCGACTGCCGTCCCCGCGAAGAGTCTCAGCCCTTGTTGAGCAGCGCCAGATTGGCGTTGATCACGCTCGGGTCGGCCATTCCGGCCCTTGCTTCCATGAGCAGCGCCCTCGCCTTCTTCTTGTTGCCGCGCAGCAGCTGCGAATAGCCCATATTGTTGACAATCTGCGGCTTGCGCCCGGCAACCTTCAAAAGCTGGTCGTAGGCGCGGTCGGCGAAGTCGAAGCGGCCGAGTTCGTCATAGGAGGCGGCAAGCCCCATCCATCCCTCGGCACTGTCGGCCTTCAGTTCCACGGCCTTGCGGAAATGCTGTTCGGCAAGGCCGTAATTGGCCTCGCGGAACTGCGCCTTGCCTTGCGCAAGGTCGGAGGTGCTGACGTCTTTTGCCACCGGTTGGATCGACGTGGTCTTGGTCTTATCGACGTTCTCAGTCGTACAGCCGCTGACCATCAAGACGGCCGCTAGCGCGGCCATTGCCGTGAAAATTCTGTGACGCATGCCCCTGGCCCCAATCGCCCGATTTACCGGGTCGTTCTTCAGGAGGCAGACTACAACAGGGCAATTAAACTTCAGTGCTGAAACGCCCCTAAAATTTGGTTTCGGGCACACCGGCCATTAACCAGCCGAGGGCTAGTTCGGCTCCATCGACTTGAGCCCCGCCGGAAACTGATAGCGGCTGCCGTCATAGCGCAGCCGGTAGGTTCGTTTCATGGACCTTCCGGGATGGGACTGGCACTCGCCATTCTTGTCGACAGACGGATTGTCGGTGTCCAACCGCTCGAACACTGTGATGTCGTGATAGCCGTGATGTCTCGCCGGGCTCATTGCCAGGCTGACCCGGCTGGATTGAAAGGATCCTGCGCAATTGGTGTCGCCTTCGCCGCCAAAGCCGGCCACGATGATGCCGTCGAGCACCAGGCGCAGATCACCGCCGTCAAGGGCATAGAGCCGCAGGTCGGTTTCGCTGAAGGGATTGGGCCGCGAATGACTCGCCATTTGGATGCGCAGGCCAAAGCCGGTGACACCGGGCGCCAGGCCATAGCGGCCGGTATCGAAGTCGACCTTGTTGATGGCGATGGCATCATCGGTCATCAGCCCGGGCTGGAGCAGGCGCTGGCGCACCTGCCGGGTCTTCCTGTCGACGACCAGAAGGTCGACATCGCCGACATGCCCGTCGTCGCTGGATTGGCTGCTGTGGATGAGCGGCACCGCGACCAGCAACAGATCGTCATGGGCAGGCCATATCTTGCAGACGAGGCCAAACGGCGTATCCGGGAGCGTCACGGCGATGCTGGTATGGGGTTCGAGCGTGAACGAGGCGCCGTCTGCGCTCTTTTGGGCCCTGGGATAGGCCTGTTGCACCAGGGCGGCAGCATCGCCGCAATCGTCGGCCGCGGCCGAGGCCGGCGACAGACTGGTGGCGGCCAGGCCGAGGAAAGCGGTGCACCAGACTATTCGCATGGACGGCTCACTCATTTTGCTTTGCGGATTTTGCCGAAGGAGAGCGACCGAACCGGCCGGGTTTCGACATCCAGGTGAAGCGTAGTTGGAGTGAGTAACCGCAAGAAGCCGCCGGGCAATCCCCTAGGTATCTACTGAACCGCCGTCATTTTGACGATGATCGGGATGACGGCGATCATCAGCACCACCGGCAGGATGCACACCACCACCGGCACCGACATCTTGGCCGGCAAGGCATGTGCCTTCTCCTCGGCCAGCGACATGCGCTTGTGGCGCATTTCGTCGGAGAACACGCGCAGCGCCCCGGCAAGGCTGGTGCCGAGTTCCTTCGACTGCTGCAAAAGCGTGGCGAAGGAGCGCACCTCGTCCAAGCTGAGGCGGTCGGCGAGCGCCTTCAAGGCATCGTCGAGGCTGCGGCCGGCCCTGAGTTCCAGCGACACCAGCTGCAGGTTTTGGCTCAGCGACGGATAGGTCTTGGCCAGTTCCTTCGAGACCCGCTCGATGCCTGCCTCCATGCTCATGCCCGCATCGGAGCAGACGATCATCAAATCCATGAAGTCGGGAAAGCCGTTGCGGTATTCGCGCATCTTTTCCCGCACCTTCTGGCTGAGCACCAGGCCGGGCACGAAATAGCCGGCGGCTCCCGACAGGATGATGAAGGTCCAGCGGCTGGTCGCGGTGGAATCGGCGCTGCCCATCCAATGGTTGACCAGGAACGCGCCGATCGTTGCGCCCACCAGGCAGGCGAAGCGGATCAGGAAGAATGTGCCGATCGCGCGCGGCTCCATATAGCCCGCCTGGATCAGCTTCATACGCAACCGGGCGACATTTTCCGGATCGCTCTTGGCGTAGAATTCCTGCGCCCGCTTCACCGCCTTCTCGCGCACGACGCTCTGGTTCTTCTTCGGCGCCGCCTCGGCCTGTTGGGGAGTCTTGCTGTCGTCGATCTTGAGCCGGCGCTTGAGATCGTTGCGGTCGCCTTTGGCTACCACGAGCGGCCATGCCACCGCGCTGCCACCCAACACCAGCAGCAGCGCGGCTACCGGCATCAGCGACGTCGGCGCCAGCGATGCAAGAAACTGGATCATCTGCTCCATCTCAGAACCGGAAGTTCGACATCTTGAACATGATGATGTTGCCCAGCATCAGCCATGTCACGGAACCGCCCAGCAGATACCACGTCTTCGGTACATCCCAGACGCTCTGATAGAATTGCGGCATCATCACCATGATGGTGGCGAACAGCAGTGCCGGCACCGCCGTCAGGATATAGGCCGACATACGACCCTCAGTCGAAATGGCGCGCACCTTGCGGCGCAGCTTGCCGCGTTCGCGGATCGTCGTCGACAGCCCGTCGAGGATCTCGCGCAGATTGCCGCCCGAACTCGTCTGGATGGAAACCGCGGTGACGAACAGCGGCAGATCCTCCTGGCCGACGCGGTCGAACAGTGAATTCAGCGCAGAAACCAGGTCGGAACCATAAGTCACCTCGTCGGAGATAACGCCGAATTCGGTGCCGATCGGATCGGACATCTCGCGCGACACCATCGAGATCGCCACCGGAACCGGATGCCCGGCCTTCAAGCCGCGCGTGATCAATTCCAGCGCCTCCGGCAACTGCACGCCGAAACGCTTCACCCGCCGGGCACGCTTGGAACGCAGCACAATTACCGGCAGCAGCGCTGTCAGCACCACAAACAGCAAAATGGCGAGCAACAGCGGCAGCCCGTACCAGAGCGCGACGAGCATCATCGCCAGCGCCACGCCCGTCGTCATCGTCAGGAATTTCGGCAACGGCATCACCATGCCAGACTGCGTGCGCAGCGCGCGAAAACGGTCGGGCGAGAAGAATGACGTGCCGGAATCGAGGCCGCGTTCCTTGCGCAGCTGAATCAGCACCTGTTCCTGGCTGATCTTGTTTTCCTGCAGCCTCATGCGCCGGTTGATGGCCAGGCGCTTGTCGCTGCGGCCGGCATAGAGCAGATAGCAGCCTTCGGCGATCATGATGCCGGTCAGCGCTGCCGCGGCATAAACGACATAGATCGGGCTGAAATTCTCGAACACCCGGCTACTCCTGCGGCCGGCCGGGTTCGAAATATTTGCCGGGGAATTCAATGCCCATATTGCGCAGGTCCTCGAGGAAACGCGGGCGAATGCCGGTCGCCTCGTAGTGACCGAGGATCTTGCCGTCGGCCTCCATGCCAGTGCGCACGAAGCGGAATATCTCCTGCATCTGGATGACGTCCCCTTCCATGCCGGTCACCTCGGCGACGCTGGTCACCTTGCGCTTGCCGTCCGACAGTCGCGTCAGCTGGACGATAAGGTCGAGCGCGCTGGCGATCTGACTGCGGATCGACTGCACCGTCATCGGCATGCCGGTCATGCCCAGCATCTGCTCGAGGCGTGAAATGGCGTCGCGCGGCGTGTTGGCGTGGATGGTCGCCATCGAGCCTTCATGTCCGGTGTTCATCGCCTGCAGCATGTCGAAGGCCTCCTCGCCGCGGCACTCGCCGAGGATGACGCGGTCGGGGCGCATGCGCAGCGCGTTCTTGACCAGGTCGCGCTGCTTCAGCTCGCCATGACCTTCGATGTTGGCGGGGCGCGTTTCCATGCGCGCGACATGCGGCTGCTGCAGCTGCAGTTCGGCCGCGTCCTCGATGGTGATCAGCCGTTCGTCTTCCGGAATGAAGGCCGACAATGCGTTGAGCATCGTCGTTTTGCCGGTGCCGGTGCCGCCCGAGATGATGGTCGTCTTGCGGGCGTGGACTGCAGCCGCCAGCACCTCGGCCATGTTCTGGGTGACGGCGCCGAACTCGACCAGCTTGTGCAGACCGAGCTTGTTCTTTGAAAACTTGCGGATCGACACCAGCGGCCCGTCGACGGCGACCGGGCGAATGGCGGCGTTGAAGCGCGAGCCGTCGAGCATGCGGGCATCGACCATCGGCTGCGATTCGTCGACCCGGCGACCGACGGCGGCGACGATCTTGTTGACGATGCGCAACAGGTGCGCCTCGTCCTTGAACGGGATATGGACCTGCTGCAGCTTGCCCCGTTTTTCAACGAAGCAGTTCTGGTGGCCGTTGATCAGGATGTCGTTGATGTCGGGGTCCTTGAGCAGCGGTTCCAGCGGGCCGAGGCCGACCATCTCATCGACGATGTCATCGACCAGCGCTTCAAGTTCGACGGTGTTGATCGCCATACGCTCCTGGCGGGTCTTTTCCGACACGAACTCCTGCACCTGCCGGCGCATCTCATCCTTGGGCAGGCGCTCCAGCGCGACCAGGTTGATTTCCTCGAGCAGCAGCCGGTGGATGCGCACGCGGGCATCGAGCACCTTGTTGGCGCTTTTTCCCGGTGTTGTCTCCGGCTTCGGCGGCAAGGCCTTGCGGTTCGTCGGGATGACCACGGCGTGATGCGCGACCGGCGCCGCCTCGGCCGGCTTCAGCGCGCGGACGTCACGGTTCTGCAGGGTCGAGAAGCGGCTGGTCATCCGGCTTTCCTCTTCAGGAGGCCCCTGCCGATGCCGAACAGCGAGCGCGATTTCTCCGGCGTCACCACGGCTTCTTCCGGCAGGATGATCCTCTTCAGATCGTTGACGACATTGGCGTTCGGGTCGATCTCATGCAGCGGCACGCCGCGGTCGACCGCTTCACGCACAAGCCGGTAATTGTTGGAGATGCCGCCGACGAAATGCTCGCCCAGGATTTCCTGGACATCGGCCTGCTTGATGCCGTTGTCGAACATCTTCTGCTCGAAACGGTTGACGATCACGTTCGGCTTCACTTCCTTGCCTGCCGTCTCGTAGACCGCCTGGATCAGCCGCTGCGTATGGCGCAGGCATGGCACCGTCATTTCGGCGACGATGTAGAGCTTGTTGGAGCCGAGCAGCACCGTCTCCGTCCACGGAAACCAGGTGCGCGGCATGTCGATGACGACGTTATCGAAATAGGCCGAGACGAGATCGAGCATGCGCACCACGACATCGGTCTTGAACGAGCGCATTTCCGACGGATGCGTTGGCGCCGCCAGCACGCAGAGCCCGCTCGCATGCTTGGACAGCATCACGTCCAGCAGCTGACGGTCGAGGCGCTCGGGCTGGTTCTCGATTTCGGTGATGTCGAAGCGCGGCTCGAGGTCGAGATATTCGGCGCAGGCGCCTTGCTGGAAGTTGAGGTCGACCACGCAGGTCGACGCGCCGCGCGTCACCGAATGATGCAGCTGGAAAGCGGTCTGCAGCGCCAGCGTCGTGGTGCCGACGCCGCCGGCGGCCGGCATGAAGGTATAGATCTGCGACTCGGTGTTTTCCTCGCGCCCCGGCCCTTGCAGCGCGCGCACGACCGACCGCACCAGATCGGCGGTGGTGATCGGCTTGACCAGGAAATCGGCGACCTGGAGCTGCACCAGGATGCGCACCGCGGCGGCGTTGAATTCCTGGGTGACGACGACCACCGGAACGCGGCCTTCAAGCCGGCGCATGATGCGCTGCAGCGACTCGATCTCTTCCAGCTTTGCCGCATCCATGTCGACGATGAGCGCGCCGAAATCGGCTTCCTGGACCTCGCCGCGCAGTTCGGCAATGTTCTTCTCGACGGTCGAAAGCTGGATCACCTCCGAGGCCGCGAACGCGGTGCGCGTATCCTGCACAAAGGTCCGGTCGCTGGACACCAGCAGGATCTTCTTGGTCTTGATGCCGCTTGCCATTTTGTCAGCCTGTCAGGTCATTCCCGGTCAAATCACCGGGCAATCAATCGGTTGTCGCTGTCGGTTGCACGGCCTTGGCAGCAGCAGCCTGGTCGGCGGCGTTGACTGCCGCCTCACTGCGCTGCGCCGGCACCAGCAGCCTGGTGTTCTGGACGCCGTATTTCCAGGGATCGACCATCTGCATGGCCGTATTGGCGGCCTGTGCGTTGCCGGCGGCAATCGTCGGCCCCTCGGAGCGGATATAGTCGTCGCTGGTGCAGCCGCTGGCGAGGCCGGCGAGCAGCAGGGCGATGCATGGTCGCAAGCGCATGGCTTCAATCCTTCGGCAGGTCGAGGAAATGCCCGACGGTGGTGACCGCAGCCGGCTGTGCCGTGCTGCCGCTGGCCATTGCCACCGCACGATTGGCGTCAGACGATTTCACTTCCTCGGTGTTGTTTAGGAAATAATCGACATTGCTGGCCGGCTGCGTGCCGTCGGTCGGCTCGAGCAGCTTCTTCGACGGATCGACCGGCTTGACCAGATAGGGGGTGACGATGATCACCAGATCGGTCTCGCGCCGCTGATATGATTTGGAGGAGAACAGCGAGCCGAGCACCGGCAGCTTGCCGAGGCCGGGAAGACGCGACGTGGTGATGTCGTTTTGCGACTGCAGCAGGCCGGCGATCATGAAGCTCTGGCCGTTCTTCAGGTCGACCGATGTCCTGGCGCGGCGCACGATAAAGCCCGGCACTGAGATATTGCCGATATTGTAGGAGGCCGAAGCATCGATCGAGGACACTTCCGGCGCGATGTCGAGGCTGACCAGCCCGTCCTTGAGAACCGTCGGCGTGAAGTCGAGGCTGACGCCGTATTTCTTGTAGCTGACGGAAATCTTGCCATTGTCCTCGGAGACCGGGATCGGGAACTCGCCGCCGGCGAGGAAGCTTGCCGTCTGGCCCGAGCGGGCGATCAGGTTCGGCTCTGCCAGCCGCCGGGCAAGGCCACGTTCCTCCAGCGCCTTGATGGCGACGTCGATCGACAGGCCGTTGGACAGCAGCCGGCCGATGATCTCGCCATTGCCGGCTCCCGGCACCGAGCCCGGCTCGATGGTGACGTCGCGCCCGCCAATGCCGTAAGCAAAATTGGCGCTGTATTTGGCGCCGAGATCCTGTCCGGCCTGGCGATTGATCTCGACGAAGCGGACGTTGAGCTGAACCTGCTGCGAGGACGAGATGTTGACCGAATTGATCACTTCCTCATTGCCGGAGAAACGGCTGGCGATCTTGCTTGCCTTCTCGGCGGCGACCGCGTCATCGGCCTCGCCCGACAGCACGACGCGGCCATTGGCCGAGCCGACCTTGATCTTGGCGTCCGGCACGCTGGCGCGAATGGTGCTGGCCAGCTGGTCGGTGTCCAGCGTCACCTCGATGTCGACGGTGCCGACCAACTGCTTGTTCTGGTCGAACAGTGCGATGCCGGTGGTGCCGAGATTGTTGCCCAGCACATAGAAGGATTTGTCGGTCAGCGGATTGACGTTGGCGATCTCCGGATCGCCGATGACGATCTGGTAGAAGGCGGCATTGGTCATGACCGTCTTCGGCTTGCCCTTGGCTACCTTGATCGACGCATTCGTTGTCGACGAGACATGGACGATATCGTTGTCGGCCTTGGCTGGCGCACTGAGGCCGAGCATTGCGGCCGCGGCGAGGCAAGCCCCCACCGCAAGCGCCCGCATTGTGCGCAGCCCTTTCGTCGTCTGGAATGCATGAAGTCCCGACATCTGTCCCGTCCCTCGCCCGGTCCCCACCGGCAGTTATTGCTGGTCCCGCGCAGGAACCTGGTATTCTTCGACCTGCGTGCCGCGCGTCACGATGATCGTCTTGAATTTCGGCTTCTCAGGCTCCTTGGTCGCGGCAGTGAACAGCGCGCCGGCAGCGGCCTGGACGCCGGAGGCGACCGATCCGCCGAAGGACGAGATGGTGGTGACGCCGTCCTTGGCGGCCCCTCCGTCTGCGGCCGAGCGGAGCGACAGCGACAAGGTGCCGACGGTGCGGGCAAGCGCCACTTTCTGCGCGCCTTCGGTCGTCACCTCGATGGTGACGGAATTGGCGATCTGCGGTGTGGTCTGGCGCTCGTCGGCGCCCTGCCCCACGGTCAGCACCTTGGCGTCGGAGACGACAATCTCGGAGGTAACGGTCGATCCGGCAGCGCCCTGCGCGTTCTTGGCCACTTCCTGGATTTCGCCCGCATCGCGTGTCAGCACCACGTCGACCCGGTCGCCCGGCATGACGAAGCCGCCGACGCCGGCGATCTCGTCGGTGCGGATTGTCACCGCCCGCATGCCGGGCGTCATCATGTTGGACAGCGTCGCGCGGCCGTTCGGCCCCGACAACTTGCTGATCAGCACCGGCTCGTTGATCTCGATCGGCGACAATACCACGCGGCTGCCTTCGGCGAGCAATGCATTGACTGTGGTGAACGCGCCCTGCGGCACCGAATCCTCGGACCATGGGATTTCGCTGAGCTGCGCCCGGTCAAGCTCCATGCCGTAACGCAGCGGCGCGTTGGCCACCACGATGGTCTTGAAGACGACCTTGGGGACGGCGGGCGCCGGGATCGACGCCGTTTTCTCTTCGGCATCGGCCTTGGCCTGGCTTTTCACCCAGAAATCCGCGGCAAAGATTGAAATCGCGCCGAAGACGGCAGCGATGCCAATCATCGTTATGGCCTTGCCCCTCACAACCAACCCCTGACTCTCGTGGTCTTTTGTTTTGTTGGGGCGACGCTAGGCCGCTTTGTTAAAGATTCAGGAATCCCAGCGGCTCCGCACGGACCTATTTCCGCCGGCTTGGTTATCGAAAGGTTTTAGGATAAGAAGGGGTTAATCCCCGAACGTAACAGGAACTTCCGTCGCTTGGCGCCGAAAAGCGTGGCAGTATCGACGGGTGATTCGCGGCACCGGATTCTATGGCAGGCATGGACGACAACAACGATCTTTTCGGCAATCTGGAAAAGCAGCCGCAACCGGCTCGGACACCTTCGCGCCCGGCCGACCCGCTGGTGCAGGCCACGAAGCGTCCTGCCGCGACCAAGGACGGCAGCGAGGGCTATAGCGCCGCCGACATCGAGGTGCTGGAGGGGCTGGAGCCGGTGCGGCGCCGTCCCGGCATGTATATTGGCGGCACCGACGACAAGGCGATGCACCATCTGTTTGCCGAGGTCATCGATAATTCGATGGACGAGGCGGTCGCCGGCCATGCCACCTTCATCGATGTCGAGCTGTCGGCCGACGGGTTTCTGACCGTTACCGACAATGGCCGCGGCATCCCGGTCGATCCGCATCCGAAATTCAAGAAGCCGGCGCTCGAAGTCATCATGACGACGCTGCATTCGGGCGGCAAGTTCGATAGCAAGGTCTATGAGACCTCAGGCGGTCTGCACGGTGTCGGCGTCTCGGTCGTCAATGCGCTGTCGGACCATCTTGAAGTCGAAGTCGCGCGCGGTCGCCAGCTTTACCGCCAAAGGTTCTCGCGCGGCGTTCCGGTGAGCGGGCTGGAGCAGCTCGGCGAAGTGCACAACCGGCGCGGCACCAAAATCCGCTTCCATCCCGACGAGCAGATTTTCGGCAAGGGCGCCGCCTTCGAGCCGGCGCGGCTCTATCGCATGACCCGCTCGAAAGCCTATCTGTTCGGCGGCGTCGAGATCCGCTGGAGCTGCGACCCATCGCTGATCAAGGAAAAGGACCAGACGCCGGCCAAGGCGGAGTTCCATTTCCCCGGCGGCTTGAAGGACTATCTCAAGGCATCGCTCGGCGATGATTTCCAGGTGACCCGCGAAATCTTCGCCGGCAAGAGCGAGAAGCAGGGCGGCCACGGTTCGCTGGAATGGGCGGTGACCTGGTTCGGCGGTGACGGCTTCGTCAACTCCTACTGCAACACCATCCCGACCGGCGAAGGCGGCACGCATGAGGCCGGCTTTCGCAATGTGCTGACGCGCGGGCTTCGGGCCTATGCCGACCTGGTCGGCAACAAGCGCGCCTCGATCGTCACCTCCGAAGACGTGATGATCTCGGCGGCAGGCATGCTGTCGGTGTTTATTCGCGAGCCGGAATTCGTCGGCCAGACCAAGGACAGGCTGGCAACGATCGAAGCCATTCGCATTGTCGAGACCGCCATCCGCGATCCCTTCGACCACTGGCTGGCCGACAATCCGCAGGAAGCCTCCAAGCTGCTGGAATGGGTGATTGCGCGCGCCGACGAGCGGGTGCGCCGGCGCCAGGAAAAGGAGGTGTCGCGCAAGAGCGCGGTGCGCAAGCTGCGCCTTCCCGGCAAGCTCGCCGACTGCACGCAGAACGCCGCCGCGGGCGCCGAACTGTTCATCGTCGAAGGCGACTCGGCCGGCGGCTCGGCCAAGCAGGCGCGCGACCGTGCGAGTCAGGCGGTGCTGCCGCTGCGCGGAAAAATCCTCAACGTCGCCAGCGCCGGCAACGACAAGCTCGCCGCCAACCAGCAGATATCGGACCTGATTCAGGCGCTCGGTTGCGGCACGCGCTCGAAATACCGCGACGAGGATTTGCGCTACGACCGCGTGATCATCATGACCGACGCCGACGTCGACGGCGCTCACATAGCGTCGCTGCTGATCACCTTCTTCTACCAGGAAATGCCGAACCTGGTGAATGGCGGCCATCTGTATCTGGCGGTGCCGCCGCTCTATTCGATCCGGCAAGGCGGCAAGGTTGCCTATGCCAGGGACGATGCGCACAAGGACGAGCTGTTGCGCACCGAATTCACCGGCCGCGCCAAGGTCGAGATCGGCCGCTTCAAGGGCCTGGGCGAGATGATGGCCGCGCAGCTCAAGGAAACCACCATGGACCCGAGGAAGCGCACGCTGCTCAGGGTCGATGTTATCGACGCCGTGGCGGCGACCAAGGATGCTATCGACGCGCTGATGGGCACCAAGCCGGAAGCCCGCTTCCGCTTCATCCAGGAACGCGCCGAATTCGCCGCGACGGAAGTGCTGGATATCTGAGCGCCGGCCAACTCTTCGTTTTGACGCAGTTCCGGGCGGAAAACCGTTTCACACTTTTCCTGGAACTGCTCTAGCCTGCGCTTCCGATACGGAGACCAGCTTGTGATCTGGGCGCGGCTGAAGAGCGACTTCGAAACCAGTTTGGCGGGCCTGACGCAGCCGACGCGCTCGGATTGGATTTTCGCCCTGCGCACGGTTTCGGCCGGTCTGATCGCGCTTCTCGCTGCTTACGCGCTAAAACTCGACCACCCGCAATGGGCGATGATGACGGTCTTCATCGTCGCCCAGCCGGTCGCCGGCATGGTGCTGGCGAAAGGTTTTTACCGGCTGCTCGGCACGCTGGCCGGTGGACTTGCGGCGATCGGCATCACCTCGGTTTTCGGCACCAATCCCTGGCTGCTGGTCACGGCGCTATCCGTCTGGATTGGGCTGTGCACGCTGGTTTCGTCGCTGCTGCGCAATCCGGAAGCCTATGGCGCCGCACTTGCCGGCTATACCGCGATGATCATTGGGCTGCCGGCTTTCGGCCAGCCGCACGTGGTCGTCGATCTCGCTGTCGCGCGCTGCGCCGAGATCGTGCTCGGCATCGTCTGCGCCGGCCTGACCAGCCGGCTGATCCTGCCCAAGCTGGCCGCTGACGCCATCATCTCCAGGCTGAAGCGCAGCATCCTCGACCTTGCAACCTATGCAAGCGGCGCTTTTTCCGGCGGCGACCCGGCGAGACTGGCCGGCCTGCACGGCAAACTGATCACGGACGCCCAGATGCTGGCCGAGATGCGCACCTATGCCCGGCTCGAAGCCCCGAGCTTCGCCACCCGCGCCCATCCGGTCCGCCTCACCATCGGTCAGCTTCTGTCGGCGCTGTCGGCGGCACGCGCGCTGCATTCTCACGCCGCACCGAAAAACGCAGCCCTCATTCCGGTGCGCTCGGAACTGCAGTCGCTGGTCAGCGAACTGGCAGCCACGCCCGAGGCGCTGGAGGACACGTCGCCCTGGGTGACGCGGCTCGACGCGATTGCCGGCAAGGCCCGGCAAATGCCCAACGCCTCGACCGACCAGGGCGACGACAGGGTCGGCACCATAACCCGCCTCACCATCGCCGCCGATTTCGCCGAAGCCTTCAAGCAGGTGCTGCGCGGCCTCGACGCCCTGCGCGCACCGGTGACGCGCCCTATCCGGAGCAACAGGCAGCCGCCTGCGCTGGTGGTGCACCGCGATTATCCCGGGGCTTCGCGCAATGCCATACGCGCCGCCCTTGCCACGTTGGCGGTCGCCGCCTTCTGGCTGACGACGAAATGGTCCGATGCGGCCGGCACCGTCATCCTCGTTGCCGTCGTCTCCAGTCTTTTCGCCGCGCGGCCTGACCCGGTGCGGGTGTCCTGGGGCTTCTTCAAGGGAACGCTGCTGGCTTTGCCCTTTGCCTTCCTTGTCGGCCAGGTCGCGCTGCCTGCCCTGCCCGGCTTCGGCTGGTTCACGCTGTTTGTCGTGCCGATCCTGGTACCGACGGCGCTGGGCATGGCCAATCCACGCACCGTCGGCGTGGCGACGGCGTTTGCAATCAATTTCCTCGCCTTCCTCAGCCCGCATCAGGCGATGACCTATGCCCCAGGCCCGTTCTTCGCCGGCTCGGCGTCGGTGCTGGTCGGCATCCTGCTGGCCATCGGCGTCTTCATCGTGGTGCTGCCGGTGGATCCATGGCGCGCGGCCAACCGCATCGTGCGCGCCATGCGCGAGGATCTGGCGCGGCTGTGTCTGCACGAGCGGGTACCGCGGCGTTCGGCCTTCGAGAGTCTGGCCTATGACCGCATCAACCAGCTGATGCCGCTCTTGCAAAATGCCGGCAGGAAGGGCGATGCGATCTTGGGCGGCGGGGTCGCCGCCGTTGCCGTCGGCCTCGAAATCCTGCGCCTGCGCGCCGCGCAGCAGAGCCCGTCCACTCCTTCCGACACCGCGCTCTCGATTGCCAATTTCCTGCGCGGCCTGGCGCGTGAACTGCTCTTTCGCGCACCCGGCGATCCGCAGACAGCAACTGTCACTGTGGCCCGGCAATATGCAGCCAGCCTTTCAGAGCGCAGCGGCGGTGCGGATATGCTGCAGATCGCAGCCTCGCTGCGCATCATCGCCGCCGGGATCGAGGATTTCCCGGATTTCTTCGCCAAGCACCGAGTTTAGGGCGTCAGGCCGCGGCTATCGCCAGCGCATGCCCGCGCGCGTTTTCCCGCAGCGCGTCGAGATGGATCGACTTGACCAGGCCGGCGAGATCGCCCTCGGTGGCCGGACCGCCGAGCTCCTTCAGCATCAGCCAGCTGACCTCCTGCACGCCGGCGAGGCGCTTGCCGTTGGCGACTTCGCGCCAGATTTTGAGCGCGCGCAGGATGATGCCGTGGGTGGAAGCGGCGAGGCCGGCGCTGCGGAACAGCGCCTGCAGCGCAACGTCCTGGCCGCCTGCGAGCAAGGCCCGCACCCGCTGCTCCGACTGCTGGCTGAGCGCAACCAGGGCCGAGCCGAAAAAGTCGACCTTGCCGTGGGCAATGGCACGGATGATGAAACTTGCGGTCAGGTCGCCGCGCAGGCGCAGATGTTCGATGAGTGCCGCATGTTCCTCAGTGCGCGTGCCTTCGACCAGCCGCACCGAAGCCTTGACGCAAGCATCGCGCGTGACGCGCTCGGCTCTGGCCGCCCCCATCAGCGCCATCACCAGCGGCGAAGCCTTCAGCGTTTCGCCGAGCTTGACCAGCAGCATGTGCCGGCAGTCGGCCGGCAGCCGCACATCCGTGACCATTGCCTCGCGCAAATGAGCGATATGGCCATGCCGCTCGGCGATGCGGCGGAAAGAGAGTGAGGCTATATCGGCGCCGTCATTGGCGAGCAGCGTCGCACACGCTTCCGGTTCGCCGATCTCGGCGATTGCCGCGGCAACCGCCATCGAAACGACCGGCCGGTCGGCGATCAGTTTTTGCGTCGCCTTGTGCCCGGCCGCGACGCGGTCGATCAGGTCGGCATCGGTGAGCAGCGGCGACCGCGCCAGCACCAGGGCTGCCACTTCCGGCTGATCGGAGGCAAGCGCGCTGATGATCTGCAGCGGCGCGTGATGGCTCATCGACAGCGCTTCGGCCATCGCCAGCCGCACCTTCGACGAGGCGTCGTCGAGCAGCAGCGTCAGCGCCGCTTCGGCAGCGCAACGGTCTTCGAAAGGCAGGTCGGAATTGACGTAGGCGCGGGCCAGCGCGCTCGCCGCTGCGGCGCGCTCCGAAACCCTCGCGGTGTAGATCCATTTGAGAAAATGCGAGACAACCATACTGCCTGCTACGCCCCTTGCCGGAAAGCTTCCGGCCCCAGGAATGACCATAGGCAGAAATGGTTTACGAACGGTTCACCATGTTTATTAACTGGCTTGCGGCTGGCATGGGCAGCGCCTATCAACCGTCAGGCAGCGGAGGAGAAAAACGATGCCCGGGCTTTATCTCGAAGAGTTCGTCGTCGGGCATGTCTTTCGGCACACGCTGCGCAAGACCGTCACCGAAAGCGATAACATGCTGTTCTCGGTGATGACGCTGAACCCGCAGCCGCTGCACATCGACTTCGACTTCGCCGCCAAGAGCGAATGGGGCAGACCGCTGGTCAATTCGCTGTTCACGCTCGGCCTGATGATCGGCATTTCCGTCAATGACATCACCGTCGCCACCACAATTGCCAATCTCGGCATGAGGGAGACGGTGTTTCCGCACCCGGTCTTCCATGGCGATACCATCCGTGTCGAAACGACGGTGATCTCGGTCAGGGACTCGAAATCGAAGCCGGACCGCGGCATCGTCGAGTTCGAGCATCGCGCCTACAATCAGAACGATGTGCTCGTTGCCAAATGCACGCGCCAGGCGATGATGATGAAAAAGGCGGCCTGATGCGCTCGCTGCTGTTTGTTCCCGGTGATTCCGAAAAGAAGCTGGACAAAGGCTTTGGCGCCGGCGCCGACGTGGTCATCGTCGATCTCGAGGATTCCGTGGCGCCACAAAACAAGGCGGCGGCACGCGACATCGCGGCACGCTTTATCGCCGGCAACAGGCAGCAGACAAGCTCCGCCATCTATATCAGAGTCAACGATCTCTCGACCGGATTGACCGACGATGATCTGGCCGCGCTGGTTCCTGCAAAGCCCGACGGCATCATGCTGCCGAAGTCGAACAGCGGCCAGGATGTGCAGCAACTCTCGGCAAAGCTCAGGGTACACGAGGCCGAAAACGGATTGCCGGACGGCGGCATAAAAATCCTGCCGATCATCACCGAGACCGCTGCCGGCGTGCTGGCGGCCGCGACCTATGCCGGGGCAAGCGCCCGGCTTGCCGGCCTCACCTGGGGTGCTGAGGATCTGTCGGCGGCGATCGGCGCGCGCGCGGCGCGCGACGACAACGGCCGCTACACCGATGTCTTCCGCCATGCCCGCACCATGACCATCCTCGCCGCCGGCGCGGCCGAAGTCGCGGCGATCGACACGGTCTTCACCGCCTTTCGCGACATGGCCGTCTTCGAAGCCGAATGCACGGAGGCCGAGCGTGACGGCTTTACCGGCAAGATGGCGATCCATCCGGCGCAAGTGCCGGTCATCAACGCCGCCTTCACACCGTCGGCGCAGGCAGTGCAACGCTCGCAGGCCATCGTCGCGGCCTTCGAGGCGGCCGGAAATCCTGGCGTGGTCGGCATTGACGGCAAGATGTATGACCGGCCGCATCTCAGGCTCGCCGAGCGGCTTCTGGCTCGCGCCAAGGCAGCCGGGGTTTAGTCCCGCGCCAGCACGATGACCCGGTCCTCCGGCAGGTAGGCCAGCGCTTGCGACTTCAACGGGTTGACGGTGACGCCGCCCAGAGCCCGCTCATCATTCTGCGCGGCGCGAACGCGCCTATGCCCGATGGCGATCTCGCCGCGCAACCGCGCCGATTCCGCGATCGTCCAGAACGTCACCGGATGGTCGATGGCGACATAGTCGCCGACCGGATGCATGTAGATTTCGGAGCCCTCCTCGTCGAGCAGGTCATCGAAGATCGCGGCGAGATGCTGGTTCTCCGATGCCTGCGCCAGCATCAGGCTGACCAGCCGGTTGCTGACGACGAAGTCATCGGCCTTGGTCACCGCCGCCAGCTCGCGGTTGCGCACGTCGATCATCTCGCTGACGATCGAGATGTGCGTGCCGGCATCCTCTGCGATTTTGCGCAGATGCAGCAGCGTCACCAGCGTGCGCGTATCGGCGGGCTGCGCTGCCATGGTCTCGCTGTAGCCGAGGACGAGCACGTGGTCGTAGGAAGGCACGTCCAGGCTTGCCAGTGCTGTGCTGCTCGACGTGTCGGTGATGCGGCAGGAAACCGACAGATTGTCGCCGACGACCGGCAGGCCGGCAACTTCCTGCTCGAGGCCTGGCGTATCGGCGGCGATGGTCAGGATCGAACCCGGCGCGACGTAGCGCGACAGTTCATAGGTGATGATCGGACCGCGCCGGTTCCAGCCAAGGATCAGCGTGCTCTCCGGCTTCGCCTCAATGGGCTGATGGCGAAGAATCGCCGCGGTATCGATCTTGGCCGCCGCGCTTCCCAGCTTGATGGCCGCATCGTCCTCGGCAATGATGATGGCGCGCATGCCCTTGCCGATCACCAGCTCCGGTGGCGGGTTGAGGTTGACGCGCCCCTTTTCGTCGCAGAGCCCGATCAGCGCGCAATGCTCATACGCCATCGCCGCCTCGCCGAAGGTCTTGCCGGTGAGATCAGGCTGCTCGGTGGTGTAGATCTCGCAGCCGTCGAAATCGAGCAGCTCCGAATAAACGCCGCTGAGACCCGACTGCCGGCTCGAATGCACGACGATCCGCGAGATCAGCTGGTCGGCCAGGACAAGCTGCACCTCCGCCCCGCCGACGACGCGGGCGACCTCGGCGTTCTTTCCGTCGCGGATCTCGGCGGCGATGTTATAGGGCGCCGTGCGCCGGTTCGGGTCGTTGGCCAGCGCCAGCACCGTCTTGATGACCTGCGAATCCGGATCGTCGCCGTCCGGCGACAGCACGATGATCGAGCGCGAGGTCTGCGGGTTGACGATGGCCAGATCGTAGAGGTCGGTCGGGTCGCCGCTGCGGCAGATGATGCGTGTATTGCCCAGTCTGCCGACCTTGGCCGCGATCTCGTCCTCCATTGCGACCTTGTCCATATTGGCCATGACGACAATGCGCGGATGGCGGCGGCTGGCATTGGCAATGACGAGTTCGGAGATGACGTCGAAGATCGATGGCGACCAGTTGAGGATGATGGTGTGGTCGCTCTCCAGCACCCGCGAACGACCCTTGCGCAATTCATCGAGCTTGCTGTCGACGCCGGCGCTGAGCACGCCGATGAGGGCCGACACGACGAAGATGCCGGCAAGCGTGACGAACAGCATGACGAGACGGAAGGCCCAGCCGGTGTCGCCGCCCATCGTGCCGGAATCGAGCGTGCGCATCAGCGATTCCCAGAACGCTTCGAAGAAGTTCAACGGCTCGCCGCCCTCCGGCGCAATGCGGGTCACCGCAAGGAAAGCCGCGGCGGCAATGATGATCAGCAGCGAAGCAACTGCGAGCCAGCCGATCAGCGCGACCGGGCCGGCGGCCATGCTCTTGTCAAGCCCGTAGCGCAGCCGGGTTCCCAGCGAGTCTCGTTTCTTCATGTCGCCGGCAACCCCCAATATTCCCCATGGTCGATGCGCCGACCCCAACGCATCGCCGAAGCCGCTGTCTTAGCCTGTGTTTAAATAAAGGGGAATCGCTTTCGGGTGTCAGTCGTTCCACGGCCCCGCATAATCGGCATAGAGCTTTGCCGGATCTGGCCGCGGCCGTTCCGGCGCCGGTCCCTGATAGGAGCCAATATGGATAAACCCAACACCACGTTCCTGTGGCGCCAGTCCCAGCAGCGCCCGGCCCTCCGCCACGTCGGAATACCAGTTGCTGATGATGTTGGTGCCGTAGCCCAGCGCATTGGCTGCGATCATCAGGTTCATCGCCGCCATGCCGCCGGACAGGAACATTTCCCATTGCGGGATTTTTGGATTGTCCTTCGGAACCGACACCACGCCGATCACCAGCGGCGCACGCGAAAACCGCGCCAGTTCCTGATTGCGGCGGTTTTCCGGCAGCGGCCCTTCGCGCTGTTCGGCGAGCGCCGCCAGCTTCCTGCCGATCTCGAATCGCGCCTCGCCGCGATAGAGGATGAAGCGCCACGGCTCCAGTCGGCCGTGATCGGGCACACGGCTTGCAGCCGCGATCATGATCGCGATATCGGCATCGCTGGGCGCCGGTTCCTTCAATTCAGGAATCGGTGCGGAGTTTCGGGTCAGCAGGAAGTCGATGATCGGCGACGCCATGGGGGCCAGGTCTCCTAAAGCACTCGATTTTGAGCTGAAGCGCGCGATTGCGGGTGGGGCGGCTCGTGCATTGGTGCGGACGCGCCGAGCGAAAGAGCCGTTGCCAAGGCGGATCGGACCCTTAAGCCTTGAAATTGCCACCGCCTTGGGCTTCAACGCAAGGCATGTTTGAGGGGACATCGCGCCTTTTCCTGATTTGGCTCGCCGTAGCGCTGTTTGCGCCGGCCTCGATGGCCATGGCGCAGAATGCCGACGGCATCGGCAATCTGAAACTTCCCGATATTTCGAGCTATGCGACGCGCAAGGGCGAGACGCCGCTGGCGCTCAGTGGCGGCGGCGCCATAACGCTGTCGGCGCAGTTGACCGACAAGGGCGCCGACATCACGCGCGGCATCGTCTGGCGCGTCTTCAAGCCCGAGGCCGCCGGCGACGGCAAGCTGCCGATGGTGGCTTCCGCGCATGGCGGCAGCGCCGTGTTCCAGCTCGAACCCGGCAGCTATCTGGTCCACGCCTCATACGGACGCGCCGGCGCCACCAAGCGCATCACCGTCGGCAAGGACGCCAGGCGCGAAAGCCTGGTGCTCGATGCCGGCGGCCTCAAGCTCGACGCGGTGCTGTCGGGCGGCGTGCGTATTCCGCCGAAAAAACTGCGCTTCTCCATTTATGAGGGCACCGCCGAGGCCAATGGCGACCGCGCTTTGATCATTCCCGATGTCGAGCCGAACAGCGTCGTGCGGCTCAACGCCGGCGTTTATCATGTCGTCTCCACCTATGGCGCGGTCAATGCCGTTATTCGCTCCGACATCCGTGTCGAAGCCGGCAAGCTGACCGAAGCCACCGTCGAGCATCGCGCGGCGGAGGAGACCATGAAGCTGGTGCGCGAGACCGGCGGCGAGGCCATCGCCGATACATCCTGGTCGCTGCTCAACGAATCCGGCGATCCGATCAAGGAGGCCGTCGGCGCCTTCGCCTCGATGGTGCTGGCCGAAGGCCAATACACCATCATCGCCAAGAACCGCGACCGCATCTACCAGAAGGATTTCACCGTGGTCGCTGGGCAGAACCAGGAGATCGAGGTGCTGGCCACCGAGGCGTCGGCCATCGATCCCGAGGAAGGCGCCGACTAGGTTGTGGACTCATAAGCCCGAAGCCACAGCCGGACGGATCGACCTTGCGATTCGTTTCTAGGCACCGGTTGGAGTGGCCACGATCCGGCATTCGTGGTATGTTTTTGCGGCCTTGAAAGCATGACCCGTACCGCAGTTTGCCTTGGGAGATGCCAAATGCGCATGTCCTTGCTTTTCATTCCACTACTGCTTGCACCGATTGTATCGCATGCCGCCGGCATTCACGACGCCGCCATGAAGGGCGATGTCGCGGCGATCACGGCAGCGCTCGACGCTGGTGCCGGCGTCGATGAGAGCGACGGGCGCACGACACCACTCTATCTTGCGGTCAAAGGCGGTCATTTTGCAGCGGCAAAACTGCTCATTGAACGCGGTGCCGACGTCAACGCCGTCCCGGACCCGCGTTTGGGTCCTGCCCTTATTCTGGCTTTGGCAAAACGCAGGACCGATTTGATCAATCTGTTGCTGGACGGGGGCGCAAATCCAAATTCGAAGCGCAGCCGCGAAAACGCTATCCACATCGCGGTCAATCTCGGTTGCCTCGATTGCGTGAAAGCACTGGTTGAGGCCGGCGCGGACGTGAATGCGAAGACAAAGGACGGCAAGACACCGCTCCATCTGGCAAAATTCAAGGGGCAACGCGAAGTTGCTGACTATCTCATGTCGCACGGCGTCGTGTTGCCAACGCCAGCTCCGATCTCGATGAAGTTGGCTGCTGCCGATGTCGAGAAAGGCCGAACCTACTTCACACACGTGTGCCACGGTTGCCACAATGCCGAGCCACAGGGAGGGATCAAAACGGGACCGAACTTATGGGGCGTCGTCGGCCGCGACAAGGCATCCATGGCAAATATGCGTTACTCCGACACCTTGCTGGCCTTAGAGGGTGTATGGACGTACGAGGACCTGAACACATATCTGCTTGAGCCCATGCTCACCACGCCGGGTGTTTACATGGAGGTGCCTGGCGTCCCGGACGAGACCGAACGGGTCAACCTGATCGCCTACTTGCGTACACTCAGCGACAAACCGCTCCCACTGCCCTAGGAGCTATTGAGCAAAAAGGCCGAGGTTGTCGAAAAGTTGACCGACTGAACGTCGTTTATGAGTACACGCCCTAGTTAGCGTCTCTCAGGCTGCCTTGCGCATACGGCGCGGCAGGAAGTGGACGCGGCTGCGCGGTGCGTCGGGCGCCAGATCGAAGACGCCGCGATGAAGGCGATCAAGCAAGGTCTTGCGGTCGCGCAGCGGCTCCAGCTCATCCCAGCGCAGTACGTTGCCGACGCGAACGTCGATCGCTTTGCCGGACAGCCGCGCGAATTCGCGGATGAGCATTGAAAGGCGCAACGTCAGCGACGCCTTGCCGACGAATTTCGCCAGCCTTCCTTCGCGCTCCCCCATGTTCATCGGGCCGCTGACCAGATGGAACAGCCGGCCGTTCTGCCCGGAAAAATGCATCGGCACCACCGACGCCTTGGCGTCCTGCACGAGGCGCGCCGGAAACATCTTCCACGGCAGGTCGCGCGCCCGGCCAAAGCCTCTCGGCGCGGTGGCGACGCCGCCGGCCGAAAATACCACTATGGTGACGCCCTCTTTCAACAGCCGCACTGCCTCGTGGCGCACCGCCATGTTGTTCTTCACCGCGTCCTTGGTCTCGGAAAAGTCGATCGGCAGCGAGTACGGTTCCATTTCGCGGACCTTCAGCAGATCCTTGTGGATCATGACGCGGAACGGACGCCCGAGCTGCTCGACCAGCGACAGCACTGCAATGCCGTCGCCAATGCCGAACGGGTGGTTGGCGACGATCACCAGCGGCGTGTCCGGCAGCCCCGCCGGCGGCCACCGATCGGTGCTGCGCACCTTGGACGTCGATCAGCTCCAGCATGCGGCTGAACACCCGCTCGCCCGTCGGCGCCACCTGGCGGCGCCACAAATCGTAGAGCGCGGCATACCGGTCACGCCCCGAGAGGCCTTCAATGGAATGGATGAACCAGCGCGTCAGCGCCGGCTGGCTCGCATTGGCGTAGGAGAGTTCGGGAAACGGTCTTTCCCGTATCTTCAGCTTGAGCATGGGGGCTCGTTACAAGGTTCGCGTGACAGGCATGTGAAAATGGCGGTGGATCGCTCCACCGCCATTTCTACGAAACATTGTTTGCTCAGGCCGCGCTTCGCCTGCGGTCGGGCGAAATAGCCTCGTCAGAAAGCAGCTTCAGCGCCTCCGCCAGCTTGAGCGATTCCTGATCGCGCGAGCCGAGCCGGCGGATGTTGACCGTCTCCTCCTCCGCCTCGCGCTTGCCGCATACGAGGATCACAGGAACCTTGGCCATCGAATGCTCACGCACCTTGTAGTTGATCTTCTCGTTGCGCAGATCCGGTTCGGCCAAAAGTCCTGCCGCCTTCAACTGTGCGACGACCTTTCGCGCATAGTCGTCAGCATCCGAGGTGATCGTCGCCACAACCACCTGCAGCGGCGCGAACCACAGCGGGAAATGACCGGAATAATGCTCGATCAGGATGCCGAGAAAGCGTTCCATCGAACCGCAGATGGCGCGATGCACCATCACCGGCTGCTTCTTTTCCGAATCCGAACCGATGTAGAAGGCGCCAAAGCGTTCCGGCAGATTGAAGTCGACCTGCGTGGTGCCGCACTGCCATTCGCGGCCGATGGCGTCCTTCAGCACATATTCGAATTTCGGCCCGTAGAAAGCGCCCTCGCCCGGATTGATCGAGGTCTTGATGCGGTTTCCCGAGCGCGTCCTGATTGTATCCAGCACGTTGCCCATGATCGCCTCGGCATGATCCCAGGCCTCGTCGGTGCCGACGCGCTTATCCGGCCGCGTCGACAGCTTCACGCTGACATCGTCGAAGCCGAAATCGGCGTAGGTCGACAGGATCAGATCGTTGATGCGCAGGCACTCCGCGGCCAGCTGCTCCTCGGTGCAGAAGATGTGCGCATCGTCCTGCGTGAAGCCGCGCACGCGCATCAGCCCGTGCAAGGCGCCGGACGGTTCGTAACGATGCACATTGCCGAATTCCGCAAGCTTTACCGGCAGATCGCGATAGGATTTCAACCCATGCTTGAATATCTGCACGTGGCCCGGACAATTCATCGGCTTCAGCGCGAACACGCGGTCGTCGTCGGTGTCGTCGCCGGCCACCGTCACCTTGAACATGGCATCGCGATACCAGCCCCAGTGGCCCGACGTCTCCCACAGGCTCTTGTCGAGAACCTGCGGTGCGTTGACCTCCTGGTAGCCCTGCTCGTCGAGGCGGCGGCGCATGTAGTTGACCAGATTCTGGAACATCTTCCAGCCCTTGGCGTGCCAGAAGACGACGCCCGGCCCCTCTTCCTGGAAATGGAACAGGTCCATCTCGCGGCCGAGTTTGCGGTGGTCGCGCTTCTCTGCCTCTTCCAGCATCGTCTGGTAGGCATCGAGTTCAGCTTGCTCGGCCCAGGCCGTGCCGTAGATGCGGGTCAGCATGGGGTTGTTCGAATCGCCACGCCAATAGGCGCCGGCCACCTTCATCAGCTTGAAGGCGTTGCCGATCTGCCCGGTGGAGGCCATGTGTGGGCCGCGGCAGAGGTCGAACCAGTCACCCTGGGAATAGATCTTGAGATCCTGGTCTTCGGGAATGGCGTCGATCAGCTCGAGCTTGTAGCGCTCGCCCTTCTCGGCAAAGACCTTTTTCGCCTTGTCGCGCGACCAGACTTCCTTGGTGAACGGCTTGTTACGCGCAATGATCTCGCGCATCTTCTTCTCGATCACCGGGAAATCGTCGGGCGTGAACGGCTCGTTGCGGGCGAAGTCGTAGTAGAATCCGTTCTCGATCACCGGCCCGATGGTCACTTGCGTTCCCGGCCACAGTTCCTGCACGGCCTCCGCCAGCACGTGTGCTGCATCGTGGCGGATCAACTCCAGCGCGCGCGGATCGCTGCGGGTGATGATCTCGACCTTGCCGGACTTGCCAAGCGGGTCGGAAAGATCGCGAACGGTGCCGTCGATCGCATAGGCGACGGCTTTCTTGGCCAGCGACCTCGAGATCGATTCGGCGAGGCCTGCACCGGTCATCGCCGCGTCACAGTCGCGGACGGAGCCATCGGGAAATGTCAGGGAAACGGAATTCAGCATTTGTATCTCCTATCCAGTCCCGCAAACGAGCGCGGGTGGTCGTGGTGTGAAGCCGGAGGCATCCGGCAGCGGGCGGGTTTTAGAGGCAGCACGGTGTGAGGTAAAGAGCGCTGGTAGTGTGTCAGTTTGAATTCCAGTTGGAACGTTGCCATTGGCCTCCCCGATCGGAACGACCAAGGACCGCCACTTTGCAGCCGTTCAAGGCTAGCGCGAGCTTTCACTCACTCGCGCAGGCCTGCCTTGCGCAAGTTCTCGCGAAGATGTTCCAAGTCACCTGAGTTCTTGTATGGCGCCATGTCCGAGGTCGTTCTCATCGTGATTGTGGCTCGCGGCTCCAGCTGCAAAATGTGCTCGATGACCTGCTGCGCTTCGTCTTCGCTCCCTAAAGCCGCGTAGCTCGCTGCCAGGTATAAGTGTTGGTATACGGTGTCGAGGGTTCGTAGACCTTCCAACGCCGCGATCGCTTCACGATATCTGCGAACGTCGTAGTAAATCTGGCCAATCTGTAGGATGTACCACTCGGGGTAGTGAGGGTTGAGACGCATGGCTTTTTGCGCCGTCTCAAGGCCTTCCTGTGCCCTCCCACAATAGCTTAGGCAGGAACCGTAATCCAACAGCACGTCGGCGTCATTTGGATTAAGCTCAAGGGCGCGTTGATACTCAACGATAGCGCGTTCGTATTGTCCGCAAAATAGGCAGTGCCCTGCGAGCGCATAGTGCCCCCATGCCTCGGCGTCGTCCCGTTCGATCGCCAAATTGGCGTATTTCAGGCCACATGCCAGTGAAGCCTCGGGATTCGCGCTCCAACCGTCGCTTGCGTCGATCATGTGCGTCCAAGCGAGCTTGGCAAACGCCTTTCCGAACTTCGGATCGAGTTCGCCTGCCTTCTCAAAGAGTTCCCGAGCACGCAAGTTGTCTTGTTTTGTGTAGCGGTTGAGAGACTCCATGCCGCGCACGAAATAGTCCAGCGCCTCAAAATTCCGCGTCCCCGCGACTTCCGGGCGCTCTTGCCACGCCTTTAACAGTCGGCCTCCGTACGCTGTGGCTAAACTGCCGATTATTCTTTCAGTGACATCGTCCTGCACGGCAAAGATGTCCTCGATGCCTCGGTCGTAGCGCTCTGCCCAAAGGTGCCGCCCAGTCTTGCCGTCAATGAGCTGGGCGGTAATCCGGACCCGGTCCTTTGACCTCTGTACACTGCCCTCCAAGATATAGCGGGCACCCAGCTCTCGGCTGGCATCCTGTATCTTCGTGGCTTTGCCCTTGTAAGCAAACGTCGAATTACTGGCTATGACGGAAAGATCGCGAAACCGAGACAATCCGGTGATGACGTTCTCTGTGATCCCATCCGCAAAGTAGTCCTGCTGACGGTCGTCGCTCATATTGACGAACGGCAGCAAAGCGATGGATGGCTTATCAGCAAGCGACGCCGGCGAAGTGGGGGCCGCTTCGGGACCGTCGAGGCGCACCGCATAAGCTCGCACGGGGCGTTCAATATTTTTAAGTATCTGCTCACCAATGTCGTCGAATTGAAGTTCAAGCCGGTTTCCTAGGTGATCTCGCACCGTGCCCGAAACCATAACACCTCCAACAGGAGCGATGCCTTCGAGCCTTGTCGCCACGTTCACGCCGTCACCCAACAGATCGTCATCCTCGACGATTACGTCACCGAGGTTGATCCCAACGCGGAATTGTATTCTTCGGTCCTCGGACAGTTTTGCGCTGCGACCCGACATGGCACGCTGCATAGCAACGGCACAAGCCACGGCGTTCACGACACTTGGAAACTCGGCGAGGATGCCGTCGCCAGTCGTTTTGAAGATGCGACCTTGGTGCTCGGCCATATTTGGGTCGATAAGGTGGGCCCGTATCTCCTTCAGATCGGCAAGTGTGCCGGCCTCGTCGCTGCCCATCAGGCGCGTATACCCCACCACGTCAGCGGCCAGAATTGCGGCAAGACGGCGTTGGACGCGTCCTTCGGTCATGTGGTGCATTGCTTTCAAGAGCAACAGGACCGGGATTGTAAGGGCGACGGCCGACAGAGTCCACGAGCCGGAACGTCGACTGATACATTTCCGCAGCGGTCATTGGCACAGCCGCCGGGATTTGTCGCGGCAACTCACTTCACCAGTTGCGGCAAATCCCTCAGGAACGCCCCGCGGGTCGCCGGGCCCTTCGGTGTGTCGATCGGTTTGGTATCGACGACCAGCCGGGCGAAGACGATCCGCCGGCCGCCCTTTTCGGCCCAGCCGACGAACCAGCCCAGCGAGCGCTTGTCCTTGCTGTTTCCCAGCCTGGTGCTGCCGGTCTTGCCCTGCACCGTCCAGCCGTCGGCCTGGAAACTCGGCAGGATGGCTCGGGTCATCTCATGTGCCTTGGCAGAAACCGGCATCTTGCCGGCGAGCAGCCGGCGCAGGAAGGCTGTCTGTTCGACCGGCGATATCTCAAGCGAGGAATTTATCCAGGATTGCGTGAGCCCGTTGTCCTTGTCGGCATCGCCCGAGACATCCATGTTGCCGTAGCCGAATTTCGAGACGTAGAGGGCAAAGCTTTTTGCGCCGAGCCGGCGCACGATCTCGCGCGAATACCATACGATCGAGTCGCGCTCCCAGATCGTCGGGTCGACGGCCTTGTGGTCGCGCTTCACGGCGTTGAACTCAGGCTTGTAATCCCAGCTCGGTGTATGCGCGTCGCTGAGGACACCGCTGTCGTAGCCGATCAGCGCCAGCGGCACCTTGAAGGTCGACGCCGGGCTGACGCGTTGGTCGCAGACGCCGCTTTGATAGAGCGTCTCGCCGCTCGCCGCGTCCTGGATAAGCGTGCAGGCGAAATCGCCAAGCGGCGCCGATTGCGCCCGCATCGGAAATCCCAGAAACCAGGCCAGCAGGAAGAGGACCGCGGCAATGATGAAGGGGTGGGTTTCGATCCGACGCATGTGGGCTCTCCTGGGAATGAACAGGAGGCGCTTAGCGAAGTGTCTTGGCTCGATTTTGACTCAAATGCGCAGTCTTTGTGCAGCCCGTTGTTAACCTTACCGGATTGTAAAGAAATGCCGCGCTGGCGATCTGGATCAGGGGCCAGCGCGCCCGCCGTCAGGCCTCGCCGCGCTTCCTGCCGATCTGCCAATAAAGCCATGGCATGAACCAGACATAGCGCTGATCGAGTACCTCCGGCACGCGATCGATGCCATGCGAACCGAAAGGGCCGCAGCGCAGCACGCGGAACAGCCCCATGAAGCCGCCGGCCCACAGACCATGGCGGGCGATCGCCTCATGCGCGTATTCGGAACAGGTCGGCAGATGCCGGCAGGAATTGCCGACAAATCCGGACAGCGTCAGTTGATAGAGGCGCACCAGCGACGTGCCGAAAATGCGGCCGGGTGTTTTGCGCCAGGGACCGGGCCAGTTGCGCCCGCGCCGGGTCCGTCCGGCGGCATGCACATGCCGATGCTGGTCGCCCACCGCAGTCTCTTTCCGAACGCGACCCGAAACCGGCTTCCGGGTCAGCTTGCGTTTCCAAACCGATAGATGTGAGCTTCGGCCGGCAAACGCAATCCTCTTCACTCACTCGCCTGTTTGTCGGCTTCAGGGTCGCGAGCGGCGAAAGGGATGCCGCTCCGCTGGAGCCGCCCAGCGGGTGGCCGGCCTTTGCTCGGTGCGCTGCACATGATGCTGCCTGTCGCCACGCCATTGAAACGTCGCGATCCGCATCACATCGCCAAAGATTTCCAGAAACTGGATCATGTCCGTGTCTCCTCTAAGAGCGGATTAGACGCCCACTGGCCTTCGCCTTCAAACGAGTATAATTTCCGTTTCGGATAACTCTGGGTTATGCGAATGAAGCGCGGACGGCTGCCACTGACGGCCTTGCGAAGTTTCGAGGCAGCCGGCCGGCAATTGAGCTTTAGCCGGGCCGCCGAGGAGCTGTTCGTCTCGCAGGCCGCCATCAGCCGGCAGATCCGCGAGCTCGAGCAGTTCCTGCACCAGCCCTTGTTCCGCCGTCATCACCGCCGCGTCGAGCTGACCGAGGCCGGCCAGCGCCTGCTCGATCAGTTGGTCAGGAGTTTCGACGACATCGACAGGCTGCTTTCGGACCTGGTGGCGGCCCCGGCACAGTCGGTGGTTCGCGTCAGTGTCGAGCCGTCGCTGGCCTCTGTGTGGCTGTTGCCGCGGCTCAACCGGTTCAGCCAGTTGCGGCCTGATATCGACGTTTCCCTCGAGGTCGACCCAAGGCCGATCGAGTTCCGCAGCGATCAGCCTGAACTAGCCCTGCGCTTCAGCGCGAGCGCCACCTCATGGCCGCGCAGCGAGGCCGAATGGCTCGCCTCGACCGTCGATTCGCCGGTCCTGTCGCCGGCATTGCTGGCATCAGGCCCTACCCTCGAAAAGCCGCTCGACCTTGCCCGCTACACGCTGCTGCACGAGGAAAACCGCCAGGGTGGGCGCGCTGGTTCGAGGCCGCCGGCGTCGCTGCCGACGCCATTCCGGCGCGCGGCCCGATGCTGGCGGATGTGTCGCTGTCGAAGCAGGCGGCCCTGCTCGGCCACGGCGTTGCGCTCGGAGACCTATTGCAGATCGGCGAGGAGATTGCCTCCGGCGCGCTGATCAAGCCGTTCGACATCGACGTCGCATCGGGCGCCTACTGGCTGGTGGCCAGGAGTTTGAAGGACCTGCCGGAGCCGGCTAAGGCGTTTGCAGACTGGGTGAGAAGCGAATTCGCCGAAAGCAGACGGGCGCAGCAAACCAAGGCATGAGCCCGGTTACGTGAGAAGCTCCTCGACGTGTTCAGCGCCCAATTTTGACAATTCACCGGCTGTTGGAGGAGCCGTCATGTACCAACATCACCGCTTGTTCGGCGCGTTTCTTCTCGATCTGACCGATGGCATCGACGACCGCATCGAAGGTCAGCATGGTCGAGGCATGGCGCGCCTTGTAGTCGCGCACCGGCTCCAGATATCTCAGATCGGCAAAGCGGCCTTGCGGCGGCGCGCCGTTTTCCTTGAGCATCTTCAGCATGGTGTCGCGCACCGCCCGCAATTCGTCGGCGCTGGCGCCGATGACATGTTGAGCCATGATCGAGGACGAGGCCTGGCCGAGGGCGCAGGCCTTCACGTCATGCGAGAAATCGGTGACGACGCCATTGTCCATCTTGAGGTCGATGGTCACCGTCGAGCCGCACAATTTGGAATGGGCCTTGGCCGTCGCATCCGGATGATCGAGCCGGCCTATGCGGGCGATGTTTCCGGCAAAACCCAGAATTTTCGCATTGTAGACGTCGTCAATCATATTTTTCCAATCCGTCGCCGCCAAGCGAACAGCGATTGCCGCTGTGGCGTCTTTCATTCGCTGCGCACGACCATATATAATGCTGGCAGTCGGGTATCGACAAGGCAACGCAAAGCCGCCGTCCTTCCCGTTTCGTTCACGCCGCTTGCGGGCTGGAAACAGGGCGAGTTTTCAGCACCCGAAAGGTCGTGGTCCGTTCAACTCGTTCCTTCTGAGAGAGGAACTACGGGAGACGCCTTTATGGATGCCGTCATCAAGAAAATCATGCCCCCTTCCGACTATCTGGACAAGCCGGTCACCGACAGGCCGAGCGAAGCCGAGGTCGAGGCCGCCGTGCGCACGCTGTTGCGCTGGACCGGCGACAATCCGGACCGCGAGGGCCTGATCGACACGCCCAAGCGCGTCACCAAGGCCTTTCTCGAAATGTTCAACGGCTATGACATGTGCCCGGCCGAAGAACTCGGCCGCACCTTCGAGGAAGTCGCCGGCTATGACGATCTCGTCATCGTCAGGGACATCCAGTTCCACTCGCATTGCGAGCACCACATGGTGCCGATCATCGGCAAGGCGCATGTCGGCTACCTCCCGGACGGCAAGGTCGTCGGCCTGTCCAAGATTGCCCGTGTGGTCGATATCTTCGCCCATCGCCTGCAGACGCAGGAGGCCATGACTGCACAGATCGCCGGCGTCATCCAGGACGTGCTCAATCCGCGCGGTGTCGCAGTCATGATCGAGGCCGAGCATATGTGCATGGCCATGCGCGGCATCCGCAAGCAGGGCTCCACCACGCTGACCTCGACCTTCACCGGCGTATTCAAGGACACGCCCGAGGAACAGGTCCGTTTCGTCACCATGGTGCGCGGCCTCGGGGCGTAAGCCGCTCGCCGCCATCGCTAGATCAAGGACCGGCGATGTCGGCACTAACATTTCCCAAGGCTCCATCGGACAAGAAGGCTCTCGAAGAAGGCGCGGTGTTTTCCCCGCGCTTCGATGCTGCCGGGCTGGTCACCGTCGTCGTCACCGACGCCGCTGACGGTATGCTGCTGATGGTCGCGCATATGAATGCCGAGGCGCTGGCGCTGACGCTCGAAACCGGCATCGCGCACTACTGGTCGCGCTCGCGCAACGCGCTGTGGAAGAAGGGCGAAACATCAGGCAATTTTCAGACCGTCGTCGAGATGCTCACGGATTGTGACCAGGACGCCATATGGTTGCGCGTCAAAGTGTTGGGCCACGACGCAACTTGTCACACCGGCCGGCGTTCATGTTTTTATCGGACGGTGGGGCTAATCGGCGGCAAGGCAACGCTTGCCGACGATGGCAGCACGCCGCTGTTCGATGCGGAAAAAACGTATCGGAAGCCCGCGTGAACCATTCAACAGTCGCAAACCACTCATATTCACTATTCTCAAACGTCCTTCCTGTAGAACGGACGCGGGACAAGGGAGATCATGATGCTCGAGTGGGCGTCATTGCGTAGCAGACCGGACGTGCGGGAGGCCAATGGCCCCTCATCGTCCGGCGGCGTGCCTGACCCGCAACCCGCGGGCAAGACAGGCATTTCGCTCGCGCTGGGCGGCGGCTGCGCACGCGGCTGGGCGCACATTGGCGTGCTGCGCGCGCTCGACGAAGCCGGCATCGAAGTCTCGATGATCGCCGGCACCTCGATCGGCGCGCTGGTTGGCGGCTGCTATCTCGCCGGCAAGCTGGACGAACTCGAGGAGTTCGCCCGCAGCCTGACCAAGCGGCGCATCTTCGGCCTGCTCGATCTCAATCTGCGCGGCAGCGGCCTGTTCGGCGGCATGAAACTGGACGTCAGGCTGCGCGAGCACATGGCAGGCATCCGCTTCGAGGATCTGACAAAACCCTTCGTCGCCGTTGGCGCCGAAATTCGCACCGGCCATGAGATCTGGCTGTCCAGCGGTTCCCTGATCACCGCGATGCGCGCTTCCTATGCGCTGCCCGGCGTGTTCGAACCGGTGAATTGCAACGGCCGCATCCTGGTCGACGGCGCGCTGGTCAACCCGGTTCCGGTTTCGGTCTGCCGCGCCTACGAGCAGCCGCTGGTCGTCGCGGTCAACCTTCACTACGATCTGTTCGGCCGCGCCGCCGTCATCAAGCACAGCGCCGGCGAACTGCTCATCGAGAAGGACGCGCCCCGGCCAGGCCAGGCCAGCCCCGACCACCAGCCGCACCAGAGCCGTCTCGGCATCACCGGCGTCATGGTCGAAGCCTTCAACATCATCCAGGACCGGATTTCACGCGCAAGGCTGGCGGGCGATCCGCCCGACATGTCGCTCCAACCGAAACTCAGCCATATCGGCTTGACCGAATTCCACCGCGCGGATGAGGCGATCAGCGTCGGTTACCAGGCGACGATGGCGCAGATCAGCGAGTTGAAGCGGCTGCAGACGGTTCTCGCTTAAAACAATTCGGCAATGTCAGGCTTTGGCCGCATCGGTGATGCGGAACTGCACCGTGCGGTTGCCGTTCCAATAATTCCCCGACAGCGAGCCGGCTACATGGATCGTGTTGCCCCTGTTCTTGAACAGGAATTCGCCCAGCGCGGTATCGACGGATCGAAAGGCGATGCCCTGGATGCGGCCGCCGCTTTCCGACTGCAGATCAGCCCGGATGTGGTTGGTGCCGACGGCCCGCGCGTCGGCCAGCCGATGGCGCGGCAGCGCGAACACCGGCGCGACATGGCCGGCGCCGAAAGGCCCGGCCTTTTCCAATGCATCGAGCAAAGCAATCGTCGCGCCCTCGGCGGCGAGCGCGCCGTCGACGGCCAGACTTTCTTCGTCCTGCAGCCGGAACACTTCGGTCGCCGCGCGCTCCTCGAAGAAAGCACGGAGTTCGCCGAGCTTGGCGCGTTCCACCGTGATGCCGGCGGCCATGCCGTGGCCGCCGCCCTTGACGATCAGCCCGGCATCGGCGGCTGCGCGCACCAGCCGTCCGAGATCGAAGCCCGACACCGAACGGCCAGAGCCGGTGCCGATGCCATTGGCGTTGAAGGCGATGGCGAAGGCCGGCCGCCGCGCATGGTCCTTCAGCCGCGAGGCGATCAAGCCGACAATGCCGGGATGCCAATTGGTGCTGGCGGTGACGATGATGGCCGGCCCGTTGCCGCCGGCAAGTTCGGCGTCAGCCTCGGCGCGCGCCGCTGCCAGCATCTCCAGCTCCATCTGCTGGCGTTCCTGGTTGAGCCGGTCGAGTGTCTCGGCAATGGTCCCGGCCTCAACCGGATCGTCGGTGGCGAGCAGCCGGCTGCCAAGTGCTGCATCGCCGATGCGGCCGCCGGCATTGATGCGCGGCCCAATCAGATAGGCGAGATGAAAGGTGCTTATCGGCTCACCGATGCGGGACACCCGCGCCAGTGCGGCGAGCCCCTCATTCTTCTGCTGCCGCGCCATCTGTAGTCCCTTGACGACGAAAGCGCGGTTCACGCCGATGAGCGGCACCACATCGCAAACCGTGGCCAGCGCCGCCAGGTCGAGCAACGACAACAGGTCCGGTGGCGCTGCGTCGGGCAATCGGCTGCGCAGGACCCTCGCCGTCTGCACCAGAGTGAGGAAGACGACACCGGCGGCGCACAGATGGCCTTGCCCGGAAAGGTCGTCCTCGCGATTGGGATTGACGACTGCGGTCGCCTCCGGCAGCGGGCCGCCGACCTGATGGTGGTCGAGCACCACCACATCGGCGCCTGCGGCCTTGGCGGCATCGATAGAGACAGCGCTGTTGGTGCCGCAATCGACGGTGACGATCAGCGTCGCGCCGCGCGAGACCAGTTCGCGCATAGCCTCCGGATTGGGGCCGTAGCCCTCGAAGATGCGGTCGGGAATGTAGATCTCCGAAGGCACCGAGAAATGCGTCAAGAAGCGCTTGAGCAACGCCGAAGAGGCGGCGCCGTCGACATCGTAGTCGCCGAAAATTGCTACCTTCTCCTTGGCCATGACCGCTTCGGCGATGCGGGTCGCAGCCTTGCCCATGTCGGTCAGCGAAGCCGGATCCGGCAACAGGTTGCGGATCGTCGGATCGAGGAAGCGCTCGGCCTGGTCCGCGGTGACGCCGCGCCCGGCGAGCACGCGCGCCACAATGTCGGGCACGCCGTGGCCCTGCGCTATGGCGAGCGCAGTCATGTCCTGCCGCTCGCTCAACCGGTGTTCCCAGGAAACACCGGTTGCCGACTGCCTGACATCGAGGAAGAGGCGTTTGTCGCCCGTCATAGGAGGCGTAGTCTACAGATTGTCATTTCCGGCAATATGCGACGGCTAAACAGGAAAGTCTCAACTTTTCCACCTCCTGGTGACGCGCGTTGATCTCGCGGCTCACGCCTCCGCCAGAGCCCGATCATGACTGGTGGGTTCGACCTGAAATCTCAATCCGGCTCCAAATCAAAGAGATAGAGCATTATGGCGTCCGAACCACCTTTCAGCAGGAATATCAATCGGTTAAAGGAGAAAAATGACTTGGCCTAACCAGCGCGCTCAATGCGGATAACCTGCGGCTTGTCTGTGAGGTGGCCGTCCTTGGTGATGCCGTCGACAGCCTTGCGCACCGCTGCTTCCGTCGTCTCGTGGGTGACCAGGATCACCGTCTTTTGCGCGTCGGTCTCACCGCTGACGGCATGCTGGACGATCGATTCCAGCGAAATATCATTGTCGGCCATGCGCTTGGCGATCGCCGCAAAGACGCCGATGCGATCATGCACGGTCAGTCGGATGAAATAGCCGCCGGCATGGCTGCGCATCTGCGCCTTCTTGTAGGGCCGCAGTTCCTTGGCCGGCAGGCCGAACACCGGACCGTGCTGGAAGCCCGGCCGGCTCTTGGCAATGTCGGCGATATCGCCGACCACGGCGGACGCGGTGGCGTTGCCGCCGGCGCCGGGGCCGGAGAGCAGCAGCTCGCCCAGAATGTCGGTTTCGATGGCCACCGCATTGGTCACGCCATGCACCTGTGCGATCACCGACGCGGTCGGCACCATGGTCGGGTGCACGCGCTGCTCGATGCCGCTGTCGGTGCGCTGCGCGACACCGAGCAGTTTTATCCGGTAGCCGAGATCGGCGGCAGCGCGGATATCGGCCTGGCTGATATTGGAAATGCCTTCCATGTAGATGTCGTTGGCCGCGATCTTGGTGCCGAAGGCCAGGCTGGTCAGGATCGACAATTTATGCGCCGTGTCATGGCCCTCGATATCGAAAGTCGGATCGGCTTCGGCGTAGCCCAGCCGTTGCGCGTCCTTCAGGCACTCGTCGAAGGAGATGCCCTCGGCCTCCATGCGGGTCAGGATGTAGTTGCAGGTGCCGTTCAGGATGCCGAAGACGCGGGTGACCGAATTGCCGGCCATCGCCTCGCGCATCGTCTTGATGACCGGGATGCCGCCGGCAACTGCCGCCTCGTAGTTGAGCAGCACGCCCTTCTTCTCGGCGATTTCGGCAAGCGCCACGCCGTGCTTGGCCAACAGCGCCTTGTTGGCGGTGACGACATGACGTCCGGCTTCAAGTGCTGCCTTGACCGACGCGCGCGCTGCCCCTTCGTCGCCGCCGATCAGTTCGACGAAGAGGTCGATATCGGCGGTCTGCGCCATCTTGATCGGATCGTCGAACCATTTGGCGGCGCTGAGGTCGACGCCGCGGTCGCGCTTGGCATTGCGAGCCGAAACAGCGGTGACGATGACATCGCGTCCGCACTGGCGCGTCAGTTCCGCTGCCTTGTCGCGCAGCACGCGCGCCACCGAGGCGCCAACCGTACCCAGACCCGCAATTCCAACACGCAACGCTTCAGCCATGCCCGGCGACGCCCCTCAAAAAATCTGCTCGAATAAGATGTGCGGCGACTTTAGCGATGCGCGGCGAGCGGCACCACATTGTTCGGCTGCTTGGCGCTGGACGCCAGGAAGCGCTTGATGTTGCGCGCCGCCTGCCGGATCCGGTGCTCGTTCTCGACCAGCGCGATGCGGACATGATCGTCGCCATGCTCGCCAAAGCCGATGCCCGGCGCCACCGCCACGTCGGCGTGCTCGATCAGGAGCTTGGAAAACTCAAGCGAGCCGAGATGCTTGAACGGCTCTGGGATCGGCGCCCAGGCGAACATCGAGGCAGCCGGTGCCGGAATGGTCCAGCCGGCGCGGCTGAAGGCATCGACCATGACGTCGCGGCGCTTCAAATAGACCTCGCGAACTTCGGCGATGTCGGCGCCGTCGCCATTCAGCGCATGCGCCGCCGCCACCTGGATCGGCGTGAAGGCGCCGTAATCGAGATAGGACTTCACCCGCGTCAACGCCGAGATCAGCCGCTCATTGCCGACGGCGAAGCCCATGCGCCAGCCGGGCATGGAGAAGGTCTTCGACATCGAGGTGAACTCGACGCAGACATCGATGGCGCCCGGCACTTGCAGCACCGAAGGCGGCGGATTGCCGTCGAAATAGATCTCCGAATAGGCAAGGTCCGACAGGATGATGATGTCGTTCTTCTTGGCGAAGGCGACCACGTCCTTGTAGAAATCGAGTGAGGCGACCAGCGCCGTCGGGTTCGACGGATAGTTGAGGATCAATGCCAGCGGCTTCGGGATCGAATGACGGACACCGCGCTCGAGCGCCGGGATGAAGCCGTCATCCGGCTCGACCTGCAGCGAACGGATGACGCCGCCCGACATGATGAAGCCGAAAGCATGGATCGGATAGGTCGGGTTGGGGCACAGGATCACGTCGCCCGGCGCGGTGATCGCCTGCGCCATGTTGGCGAAGCCTTCCTTCGAACCGAGCGTCGCCACCACCTGCGTGTCGGGATTGAGCTTCACGCCGAAACGGCGCTGATAATAGGCGGCCTGGGCGCGGCGCAGACCTGGGATGCCGCGCGAGGAGGAATAGCGATGCGTGCGCGGATCGCGCACCACTTCGCACAATTTGTCGACGATCGCCTTCGGAGTCGGCAGGTCGGGATTGCCCATGCCAAGGTCGATAATGTCGGCGCCGCGCGAACGGGCGCTGGCCTTCAGCCGGTTGACCTGCTCGAACACGTAGGGCGGAAGCCGGCGGACCTTGTGAAATTCTTCCATGTCAGTTCCAGACGATTTAAGATTGGCTTTAGCACAGTTGGCTTGGCTAGGCGCCTTTGGCAAAGACCGCTTTCGGCGCGCGATATAGCCTTATTTGCAGGTAGGGTCGAGGGCGGGATCGCATTTGGCTTCGATCTGCTTCAGCGTGTCCTTGCCATGGTTCTTCGCCAGCGAGTTCAGCGCCGCCGGGCTGGTGGACGGGGCACCGCCGCCGCCCTTGGCCACTTGCCCCTGCTGTTCGCCCTTCAACTGGGCAAGCTTGGCCTGCGTCTCCTCAGGGGTGAGCTGCTTTGCCGCCACCTGCGGTGGGATGTTGAGATTGGGATAAGAGCCGGTGTCCTGCGCGCCCTGCGTCAGGCCGACATTCATCCCGTTGCCGGTATTGGCGCTCGTGCAGCCACTTGCCGCCAGCAGCCCTGGCGCCAGACAGGCGATTGCAACCGCGACGCGGCAAAAGCGGCCTGCCCCCGAAAAAATGGTCTTGCCGGTGTTAATCGTCATATTGTTTTCCTGGCAGCCGGGGTACAGCGCATTGGACCCGGTCAGATGTCCCATGATAATATGTCAAGAAAACGCCTCGGGAGGAACCCCGCGAGCCATGTCCAAAACACCTGATTCGAGCAAAGCGGAAGATGATCAATCTTCGACCGTCGAGCAATATCTGGTGAAAGACCCGGAACGCTTCGCGTTGAACATGGCGCGTATGGTCGAACAGGCCGGCAAAGCCGCCTCCGCCTGGGCCGAGCCGCGCGAAAAAGGCGAGGTGCGCGATCATGTCGCCGAACCCGTGGTCGACATGGTCAAAACCTTTTCCAAGCTCAGCGAATATTGGCTGGCCGACCCGCAACGCGCGCTGGAAGCGCAGACGCGACTGTTCGCCGGCTACATGACGGTCTGGGGCAACGCCATCCAGAAGGTTAGCCCGAATGCTGAAGCGCCGGACGATGCGGTCAAGCCCGAGCGCGGCGACAAGCGTTTTCAAGACCCCGAATGGGGTCGCAACGCTTTCTTCGATTTCCTCAAACAGGCCTATCTCGTCACCTCGCGCTGGGCGGCCGACCTGGTCGAGCACGCCGAAGGCCTCGACGACCACACCCGCCACAAGGCGAGCTTCTACGTCAAGCAGGTGTCCAATGCCATCTCGCCGTCGAACTTCATCCTGACCAATCCGGAGCTGTTTCGAGAAACCGTCGCCTCGAATGGAGAAAACCTGGTGCGCGGCATGAAGATGCTGGCCGAAGACATCGCCGCCGGCAAGGGCGACCTGAAGCTGAGACAAGCTGACTATTCGCCCTTCGAGATCGGCAAGAACGTCGCGACATCTCCCGGCAAGGTGGTCGGCCGCAGCGATGTCGCCGAAATCATCCAGTACGATCCGACGACGGAGACGGTGCTCAAGCGCCCGCTGCTGATCTGCCCGCCCTGGATCAACAAGTTCTACATCCTCGATCTCAACCCGCAAAAGTCCTTCATCCGCTGGGCGATCGAGCAAGGCCATACCGTGTTCGTCATCTCCTGGATCAATCCCGACGAGCGGCACGGCGCCAAGGGCTGGGAAGCTTACATACGGGAAGGCCTGCAATACGGCCTCGACATGATCGAGAAGGCGACCGGCGAGAAAGAGGTCAACGCCATCGGCTATTGCGTCGGCGGCACGCTGCTGGCGGCCGCACTCGCACTGCTGGCACAGGAAGGCGACAACCGCATCAAATCGGCGACCTTCTTCACCACGCAGGTCGACTTCACCCATGCCGGCGACCTGAAGGTCTTCGTCGATGAGGACCAGGTGGCAGCGGTCGAGAAATCGATGAACGAAAAGGGCTACCTCGACGGCACCAAGATGGCGACCGCCTTCAACATGCTGCGCTCGGGCGACCTGATCTGGCCTTATGTCATCAACAATTACATGCGCGGCAAGGATCCCCTGCCCTTCGACCTGCTCTACTGGAACGCCGATTCCACCCGCATGGCGGCTGCAAACCACTCCTTCTACCTGCGCAACTGTTATCTCGAGAACAATCTGACTCGTGGCGTGATGGAACTCGCCGGCCGCACTGTGTCGCTGGCCGACGTCACCATCCCGGTCTACAACCTGGCGTCGAAGGAAGATCACATCGCGCCGGCCCTTTCGGTGTTTCTCGGCTCGCAATATTTCGGCGGCGACGTCGAGTTTGTGATGGCTGGTTCCGGCCACATTGCCGGTGTCGTCAACCCGCCGGCAGCCAAGAAATACCAGTACTGGACCGGCGGCAAACCGACAGGCGATTTTGGCCAGTGGCTCGCCTCGGCGGTGGAGCATCCCGGCTCCTGGTGGACGCACTGGCAGCACTGGATCGAAACCCAGGACGACACCCTCGTTCCGGCCCGCAAACCGGGCAAGCATATGAAAACCCTGGGTGATGCCCCCGGCACCTATGTGAAGGTGCGCGTGTAACGGCCGGCACCTTTTGCAGGTGCCTGTGTGTAACGGAATGTAATGTCTGGTGAGTTGACGAGCCGGCAAAACGGGGCGAAATGGTGTCGTCAACCTTCAAGAAGCCTCAATTGGCCTCCAACGAGCAAATAATTCAGAGGCTTGCAGAATTGACACAAGTCTCGTTTCCGGTTTGGGAACACAAGGTTGTTGGATGTGAACGTTTCGACGCCGCACCAATAGCAGGCCGACCGGACACCGAGGGGGAATTTAGTTTTGAAATCAGCAGGATCGCGTCTCGCGGGGAGAGAAGGTCGCACTATAGCGGCAGCGCTTTTCTCCGTGCTTCTGGCGTCCTGCACCTCCGCTGGCGACCCCACAATGTCCGTCGGCATGCCTGGCTACAACGCGACCGCTTCTGACATCGCCGCGGCTTCCGGCGCCAGCCCTGCGGCGCCGGGCGATTCGACCGTGCAGGTCACATCCACCGGGCCGCAGATGATGATGACGGCAGCGGGCGATGCGACACTGCCCGAGCAGGTCGCCTATGTGCCGGTGGCCAAGCCCGGCACCGGCTTCCCGGTCAATGTTCCCGCCGGCTCCGAAACCATTGTCGGCCAGACGCCGCAGTCGCTGCAGCAGTCAGCACAGACCGCGGCCGCAACGGACGCCGTGGCGCAGAAGATCGCCGCCGCCGATGCCGGCGTGATCGCACCGAAACCGACTGCCGCGGCACCCGCGCCCGGCGAGGTCTACGTGACCGCCGCGCCCCAGCAGATCGACACGCCGAAGAAGGGCTTCCTGGCCTCACTGTTCAGCACCACGCCAACCTCGGCGGCACCTGCTCCGCTGGTCAACTCGCGCTCGGGCGAACAGCCTGCGGTTGCTGCCCAGAAGGCCCCGGCAAAGCCGATCATCACGTTGGCCTCAGCCAGTTCGTCCGACAAGCCCTTGCAGCTTGCCTCGCTTGGCAACGAGAGCAACCACATCACCGGCAGCGATGCGCTGCCCGGCGTGCGCCAGACGGCGCTGTTCGAGATCAAGCGCAAATCCGGCCTCGACGATGAAAGCGACGTCGACCTGAACGAGGACGAGGGTTCGGGCGGCGCCTATCAGGTGGCTTCCGCCGCCGGCCTCGCCCGGCTGGCGCCCAACGGCCTGTTGAAGCAAAACGAGAGCGTCGACGTCGCCTGCCTGAAGCCGTCGCTGGTGCGTGTGCTGAAGACCATCGAAGGCCATTACGGCCGCAAGATGATGGTCACATCAGGCTACCGCGACCCGGCCCGCAACCGCCGCGCCAACGGCGCCAAGAATTCGCTGCACATGTATTGCGCCGCCGCCGACATCCAGGTTCCCGGCGTCTCCAAATGGGAACTGGCGAGCTACATCCGAACCATGCCCGGCCGCGGCGGCGTCGGCACCTACTGCCATACCGAATCCGTTCACGTCGACGTCGGCCCCGAGCGCGACTGGAACTGGCGCTGCCGCCGGCGGGGTTAGCATCCCCATTCGGCAAACGGGCCGAGGGGCCGTTAGCAGCCTGCCGTTTTTCCCGATTAGCTATCAGCGACGTTCGAGATTAGCCGAGGCACCCGCGACTTCGTCATCCTATGGCGAAGCAAGGCGCGCAGCGACGCGGCGCAGACCATAGGATGACGACTGCGCGGGGCGTTCAGGCTAATCTCCAAAGATGTGCAATGACGCGAGGGCAGAAAACCTGGGCTGGCTCACCAAACTGGCCTTTTCGCCCCTCTTGAAAAAAGTTTCCGCATCTGGCGGCTGATGGGTTGCCGGTTGGCAACAACGCAATTATAAGCCGCTTCGTCTGAGCGCGCCCATCGTCTAGCGGTTAGGACACCGCCCTTTCACGGCGGGAACAGGGGTTCGATTCCCCTTGGGCGTACCAGGAATTCACCTTAAATACCAAGTAGTTAGACTAAACCGCCAGCG